>NZ_JBJGXA010000036.1:0-111312 GCF_045107195.1 Erwinia sp. AnSW2-5 | reverse complement strand
AAGAATACCGGCTGATGGCTGAGAAACCGGAAATCTCAAAAAGTGCCTGGAACTAAAAGCGGTGTACTTACAGCCCCAACTGGATTTGAAGTCCAGCCGCCTCACCGGAGACGACGATCTTCCCTTACTGTAGAGGCACTGTGTATAGCATCGCCAATAACCACAAATAAACTCCGGTTTTTATCGTTATTTCACTGATGTCCGCCATCGACAGCAAGCTGTCCGTTTTTGGTCTTCTTTCCTGGCCGTATCACGTCCATCATAGCGTTAATCCCATTCAGCAGGAGTCCAGAAATGACCGATACCGTACTGTTAGTGATTGATGCGCAGCAATCCTTCTATGAGCGTGGCTACAATGAAGCCCCGGAAACTCCGGCATTCGAAAAAGCGTTAAGCACGCTGGTCGCGGGCTGCCAGGCTAAAGGGATCCCGGTTGTGGATGTGTTCCATGTTGAAAGCGAAGGCGCTTTTGCGCTGGAGTCCGGTCTGGTGGAGCGTCTGCCGTTCCTGGCGCATCAGCCGGTAGCGAGCTTCCAGAAAAAGGTGCATAACGCCCTGACGGAGTCCGGCCTGCAACAGTGGCTGGAACAGAACGACGTGAAGCACGTGATTATCACCGGCCTGCGCTCTGAGCAGTGCTGTGAAACCACCGCCCGCGTGGCATCGGACTTCGGCTACCACGTGACCTATGTAACGGAAGCGACGCTGACCTTCCCAATCACCCATGATGGGATTACCCTGAGCATTGCCGATTTACGCCACCGTACCGAAAGCGTGCTGATCAATCGCTTTGCCGATATCCGCACCGTTGAGGGCCTCCTGCAGGAGCGTGCATAACATGACAACCCCGGTGTGGTTTTTAACCCTGCCCGGAGTGATGACGCTGGACCTGACCGGTCCGGCGGAAACGCTGAAGCTGGCAGGAGACGCGTTTTCACTGCGCTATATCGGCCCGGATGAGAGCGTGCTCACCTCCACAGAAATGTATATCAGCCGCATTGAACCGCTGCCGGAGGCGTTGCCCGCCGGGAGCCTGCTGGTGATCCCTGGCGTTAGCGACTCGAAAGTGTGGTTCGATACCCCGCAGGCGGTGGCCGCCCGTCACTGGCTGATGCGCATTCAGCCCGCCATTCATGCCCGCGAGGTGACCTTAGTCTGCGTCTGCTCAGGATCGCTGCTGGCGGCGAAAGCCGGGCTGATGAACGGCGTGCAGTGTACAACGCACCACGAGGTGATTGAACGGCTGAAAGTGGCAGAACCGGGGGCGATCGTGAAAGAAAACCGCATTTTCGTTGAAGATCGCGGTATCTGGACCAGTGCAGGCATTACTGCCGGTATCGATCTGTCACTGCATCTGATTAACCGCCTGTGCGGGTCGCAGACGGCGATGGATGTGGCGCGTGAAATGGTGGTCTATTTCCGGCGTTCGGGGGAAGATCCGCAGCTGTCGCCCTGGCTGCGCTATCGCAACCATATCCACCCGGCGATCCATCGCGCACAGGATCTGCTGACCCTGCAACCGGAGCAGGAGTGGCCGCTGGAGGAGATCGCCGCGAAGGTTCACGTCAGTGCGCGTCATCTCACGCGTCTGTTCCGTCAGCATCTGGGCATCAGCGTGCGTGACTATCACGAACAGCTGCGGCTGACCATTGCCCAGCAGCGTTTACAGCAGGGTGAAGGCAATGAACGCGCCGCATTGTCGGCCGGGTTCTCCTCATCGCGCCAGCTGCGCCGGGCATTACAGCGCTGGCAGGAATAAAATCTGCCGCATTTACAACACGTTGAAAGCATCTTCATCCGTGAAAAGGCCGTTCTGCTCAATATACTTATTGAGTGCGTCCAGACCGGCTTTGTTTTCAACACACCAGCGTTGTCGCGCTGTCAGCGCATCATCACCAGGCTCAGTCTCATCCCTTTTATGTTCCTGCATAAGATTTCCTTTGCATAAATAATGGGCATAGTTATGGAACATAAATCGTTAAAAATCTACGCAAAAGCCCGTCACTTTTTATTCCGCCCACCCCAGCCGATTTCAGTTCGTCGACGTCATGTGCTAGTGTTACTCGTAACATTCGCCTTTTTTCGCCCGAAAAGCTAAACCGATTTAGCTACTTTGAGAGGCGATCCCGGCTTAACAAAATACGAGGCACGTCATTATGAAGAACCTGTTAATTGTTGCCGCTACCGTGGCGCTGGCCCTGCTGTCGATTTACTTTTTGTCGCCGTGGCCGGTCTGGCTGGGCACGCTGGCCGCCTGGGTAACCACCGGCTCGTTCTGCCTGCAGGTGCTGCATATCGTGAAAAATAAGGATACCAGCGGTCTGTCATTGGGGATGTGGGCTGCGCTGTTCTTTGGTGTGTCCTGCTGGACATGGTACGGCCACCGTATGAACGATGTGCCGGTGATGGCCGCCAACGGCATTACTTCGCTGCTGGCGCTGACGGTGATTATGCTCAAACTGTGGCACGAGCGCCCGCTGCCGAACCCTAACCGCCGCAGGCTGGTTCGCATGCCAGGGGTGATCCTGAATCCACGCATCCGCCGCTTGCGTCCAATGAAAACCGCTCCGGCGCAGGAGAAAGAAGTCAGCTAACCAGGTGGCGTTTATCCAGCTTCTGCAACCCCAGCGCCAGCAGCAAACTGCCCGCCAGGGTAATGCCGAAAATCAGCGGGATGTCGATCAGCGGATGGTCGGTGTTATCCAGGTTGTGGGTGCGCATAAAGTGGATAAACAGCGCATGGAAGCCGTAGATCGGCAGTGAACAGCGGGAGATCAGCGCAAAGAACGGGTTCACGTGGTCGTTCAGGGTGTTTTTAAACAGCACCAGCAGGCTGACGGCGGCAATAAACACCGCCGGGCCGCAGTAGAGATACCAGGTGTCGGCAAACGCGCCGTTGATGGCAAACTGACGTTTGGTGCCAAAGGCAATCATCACCACGCAGGCAAGAAAGACGCCGCCCGCCAGCCAGGATACGCCACGTTTCTGCGTCTCCATCATGCCAATCGCCCGGCCAAAGACCGCATACAACAGGTAATAGATAGTGTCGCCGTTGATATACAGATTGATCGGCAGCCAGTGGAAGCGGGCAATGGAGCTGTCAACGGTATTGGGGTTCGCCAGCAGGGCCAGTACCAGCGTTACCGCCGCCAGATAACGCGCCCGCACCGGCTTCACCTGGATCAGCGGCGACAGCAGATAAATCACGATAATCGCGAAGAAGAACCACAGGTGATAGAACACCGGTTTTTGCAGCAGATGCCGGATCGACAGCACTTCATTTATCGGTGTCAGCAGCGTGATATAGAGCAGCGCCACACTGCTGTAGAACAGCAGGCACAGCACAATACGCAGGAAATGCCGCCCCTGGGCGCTGCGTTCGCCAAAGAACAGGTAACCGGAAATCATAAAGAAGATCGGCACGCAGACGCGTGAGGCCGAATTGAGCAGGTTGGAGAGATCCCAGCTGTGCTCACCCACCGACATTCCGGTGGTCACATACCAGGTGGTGGTGTGGATCATAATCACCATCAGGCAGGCAACTGCGCGTAAATTCTCTATCCATCCAATCTTTTGCGACATTTCGTCCTCATTTCCCGGAAAAATCTGCATCAATGCGACACAGAGGGTAGCCGGGTCGCCGTGCTTCAACAACCGGAGAGGGAAAAATAGGACCAGGATGAAGGGATTATGTGGCGGGAGCGACAAAAATTCCCGTATCCCCCCTCACGGCATTTTGGTAATAGGTACGGTCAAAGGGTATACTGACGCCCACTTTTTATAACCACTCGTATCGCGTGCGAATCCAAATGCAAAAGTTTGATACCAAGACCTTTCAGGGGCTGATCCTGACCTTACAGGATTACTGGGCACGCCAGGGCTGCACCATCATCCAACCTCTGGATATGGAAGTGGGCGCTGGTACTTCTCATCCAATGACCTGCCTGCGTGCGCTGGGTCCGGAGCCGACGGCGGTTGCCTATGTGCAGCCTTCACGTCGCCCGACCGATGGCCGTTACGGTGAGAACCCGAACCGCCTGCAGCACTACTACCAGTTCCAGGTGATCATCAAACCTTCACCGGACAATATTCAGGAGCTGTACCTCGGCTCGCTGAAAGAGCTGGGCATGGACCCGACTATCCACGACATCCGCTTCGTGGAAGATAACTGGGAAAACCCAACGCTGGGTGCCTGGGGACTGGGCTGGGAAGTGTGGCTGAACGGCATGGAAGTGACGCAGTTCACTTACTTCCAGCAGGTCGGCGGCATGGAGTGCAAACCGGTTACCGGTGAGATCACCTACGGCCTTGAGCGCCTGGCAATGTACATCCAGGGCGTGGACAGCGTTTACGATCTGGTCTGGAGCGACGGTCCGTTGGGCAAAACCACCTACGGCGACGTGTTCCATCAGAACGAAGTGGAGCAGTCCACTTATAACTTCGAATACGCTGACGTCGACTTCCTGTTTACCTGCTTCGAGCAGTACGAGAAAGAAGCGCAAAGCCTGCTGGCCCTGGAAAATCCACTGCCGCTGCCTGCCTACGAACGTATTCTGAAAGCCGCACACAGCTTTAACCTGCTGGATGCGCGTAAAGCGATCTCCGTCACCGAGCGCCAGCGCTATATTCTGCGCATCCGCACCCTGACGAAAGCCGTGGCTGAAGCCTACTATGCCTCCCGCGAGGCACTGGGCTTCCCGATGTGCAATAACAAGAAATAAGAGGCAGCCATGACTGAAAAAACCTTCCTGGTGGAGATCGGCACCGAAGAACTGCCACCAAAAGCACTGCGCAGCCTGGCGGAATCCTTTGCCGCCAACGTCACCGCGGAACTGGACGCCGCAGGCCTGGCCCACGGCGAAGTCAGCTGGTTTGCCGCGCCGCGCCGCCTGGCACTGAAAGTGGCTAATCTCGCCGCTGCACAGCCAGATCGTGAAGTGGAAAAACGTGGCCCGGCCATTCAGGCCGCCTTTGATGCTAACGGCGTGCCAAGCAAAGCCGCTGAAGGCTGGGCACGTGGCTGTGGCATCACCGTTGACCAGGCCGAGCGTCTGAGCACCGATAAAGGTGAATGGCTGCTGTATCGCGCACAGGTGACAGGCGAAAGCGCTCAGGCCCTGCTGCCTGCGATGATCGCTTCGTCCCTGGCAAAGCTGCCTATTCCGAAACTGATGCGCTGGGGCGCGTCCGAGGTGCAGTTCGTGCGCCCGGTACACACCGTGACGCTGCTGCTGGGTGATGAACTGATCCCGGCAAAAATTCTGGGTATCGACTCTGCCCGTATCATTCGCGGTCACCGCTTTATGGGCGAGCCTGAGTTCACCATCGACAACGCTGACCAGTATCCGCAGATCCTGCTGGAGCGCGGCAAGGTGCAGGCGGATTACGCCGTGCGTAAAGCCACCATCAAGGCCGATGCTGAAGCCGCTGCGGCGAAAATTGGCGGTATTGCCGATCTGAGCGACAGCCTGCTGGAAGAAGTCACCTCCCTGGTCGAGTGGCCTGTGGTGCTGACGGCAAAGTTCGAAGAGAAGTTCCTCGCGGTACCGGCTGAAGCGCTGGTCTACACCATGAAGGGCGATCAGAAATACTTCCCGGTGTACGACAAAGCAGGCAACCTGCTACCGAACTTTATCTTCGTGACCAATATCGAATCGAAAGATCCGCAGCAGATTATCTCCGGTAACGAGAAAGTGGTGCGTCCACGCCTTGCTGACGCCGAGTTCTTCTTTAACAGCGACCGTAAACGTCGTCTGGAAGATAACCTGCCGCGTCTGGAAACCGTGCTGTTCCAGAAAGAGCTGGGATCGCTGCGTGATAAGACCGACCGCATTCAGGCGCTGGCGGGCTGGATTGCTGCGCAGATCGGTGCGGATGTGAATCACGCGACCCGTGCAGGGCTGCTGTCCAAGTGCGACCTGATGACCAATATGGTGTTTGAGTTCACCGACACCCAGGGCGTGATGGGGATGCACTACGCGCGTCATGACGGCGAAGCCGAAGACGTGGCCGTGGCGCTGAACGAGCAGTATCAGCCGCGCTTTGCTGGCGATCAGCTGCCGTCCAACCCGGTTGCCTGTGCGCTGGCGATTGCTGACAAGATGGATACCCTGGCGGGTATCTTCGGTATTGGTCAGCATCCGAAAGGCGATAAAGATCCGTTTGCTCTGCGCCGTGCTGCGCTGGGCGTACTGCGTATTATCGTTGAGAAGAACCTGCCGCTCGACCTGCAAACCCTGACCGAAGAAGCCGTGCGCCTGTATGGCAGCAAGCTGTCTAACGCGAAGGCTGTTGATGAAGTAATCGACTTTATGCTCGGCCGCTTCCGTACCTGGTACCAGGAAGAGGGTCACAGCGTCGATACCATTCAGGCGGTACTGGCACGTCGTCCAACGCGTCCGGCCGACTTCGATGCGCGTATGAAGGCGGTGTCTCACTTCCGTACGCTGGATCAGGCGGCAAGCCTGGCAGCAGCCAACAAGCGCGTCTCCAACATTCTCGCCAAAGCGACCGAACCACTGAACGACAGCGTGCAGGCGTCACTGCTGAAAGAGAACGAAGAGATCAAGCTGGCGACCTACGTGTCGGCCCTGAGCAGTAAACTGCAGCCGTTCTTCGCTGAAGGTCGCTACCAGGATGCGCTGATCGAGCTGGCACAGCTGCGTGAAGCGGTTGATAACTTCTTTGACAAGGTGATGGTGAATGCCGAAGAGAAAGAAGTGCGTATCAACCGTCTGACGCTGCTGGCGAAACTGCGCGAGCTGTTCCTGCAGGTAGCGGATATTTCTCTGCTGCAGTGACAGATGCTGGACGGGCGGACCGAAACAGAAGGTCCGCCCCTACAGAATCCAGGTTGCCCCGAACCGTAGGGGGCGACCATTTTTTCCGGTCGCCCCGTGCCGATGATGTACACCCGTCGTATTTTCCGCTCGTCGACATCCCGATTTACAATTCCACCTTGCCCTCATCCCCCCATTTCCTTACCCTGTGCGGTTTTCGCCAACCAGGTTGAGACATCATGCAATCCTATGGATTCGCTGCCAAAGCAGCAAACACCCCGCTGGAACCCTTCGAATTTACCCGCCGTGAGCTACAGGCTGACGATATCCACATCGATATCCACTACTGTGGTGTCTGCCATTCCGACCTGCATATGGCGCGTAACGAATGGGGCGTCAGCCAGTTTCCGCTGGTGCCAGGCCACGAAATCGTCGGGCGTGTCGTCAGCACGGGAAGCGCGGTCAGCGCCTTTCAAGCCGGGGATCTGGTCGGCGTTGGCGTGATGGTCGACTCCTGCGGTCACTGCGCACAGTGCCATGATGGCGAAGAGCAGTACTGCGAAGAGGGCTTCACTGCCACCTACAACAGCGACGAGAAAGTGATCGGCGGGAAGACCTTTGGGGGTTACTCCGACAGCATCGTAGTCGACAGCAAGTTTGTGGTGGCGGTGCCGGAAAATCTGGAACTCAGCGCCGTGGCCCCACTGCTGTGCGCAGGCGTCACCACCTGGTCACCGCTGAAGCACTGGAACATTCAACCGGGTCAGCGCGTAGGCGTCATTGGCCTGGGCGGCCTCGGTCATATGGCCGTGAAACTGGCGGCCGCACTGGGCGCGGAAGTGGTGTTATTCACCACCTCGCCAGCCAAAGGGGCAGATGCCCTGCGCCTGGGTGCCAGCCAGGTGGTGGTATCAAAAGACGCTGATCAGATGTCCAGCGTGAAAAACAGTCTGGATATGATCCTCGACTGCGTGGCGGCCCCACACGATCTCGATCCGTATCTCAGCGCGTTAAAAACCAACGGTCATCTGGTGCTGGTTGGTATTCCTGACTCACCGCATAAATCACCGGACGTCACGCCGATCGTATTTAAACGTCTGAGCATTTCCGGGACGTCTATCGGCAGCATCAAAGAGACGCAGGAGATGCTGGATTTCTGCGGTCAGCACAATATTGTGTCCGACGTGGAAGTGATCCGTCTGGATGAGGTTGAGCAGGCATTTGAACGGATGCTGAAAGGGGATGTGAAGTACCGCTTTGTGATTGATATGAAGGCCGGGAAATAATCATTACCCTGAAAAACAAGAACCCGCCTGATGGCGGGTTTTTTCGGTCAGTCCAGCAGTTGTCTGCTGAGACACGGATTCGAGTGAATCAACTGCATTAATTTTTGCGCGCTGCCTGACGGTTTGGTTTTTTTGGCTTCCCAGTTTTTCACTGAAGAAACACTAACGCCTAACGCCTGAGCAAATTCATCAATCTGCATGCCGGTAATTTCCCGAACTCGCTGTGGCTCGGGCGGCGCCACATCACTCTTCAGAGCGGGCATAGCATGCATCACAGGGCGAGTCATAACAATCTGCTCCAGACTGGAAAGCAGTTCAGACATTGGATCTTTAGTCTCCATAAGCACTCCTCGAAAACTCACAAAACGTGAACAACCAGAGGGAAAGAACCTTAAATCCAGGTTCTCAATGCTGGCATACATCAGCCGCTGGGACGCTTTTTGGGGCAGCACAGGGAAAACGCCAGAATCTTAAGTATGAGATCATTTTGCGAGATCGGGATCATATTTTTTGTTTATTTTTCCATCTTGCGTGGCGACCTGCCTCACAAATGCGACGCAAAAATAAGTTACACAGACATCGCTATCCATCAAAAGTGATTTCGACTATTCTTTACGCAACATTTGTTGTTTGAATAAAACCGATAAGTATTTGTTAACAGGAGTTAATTTCTTATGATGACAGGATCATCACGCATCTTGACGCGTCTGCTGGTACCCGTTATGGCGCTGTTTATGGTGTTACAACTCACCGGCTGTGGCGATAACGAAGCCGATCAGCGTAAAGCGTTTATCGATTTCCTGCAAAACACTGTCATGCGCAGCGGTGAACATCTGCCCAGCCTGAGTGAAGACCAGAAGCAAAAGTTTGGTCCCTTCGTCAGCGATTACGCGATTCTTTATGGTTTTTCTCAGCAGGTGAATCGTGCAGTGGATTCCGGTTTGAAACCGGTGCTCGATGAGCTGTCTGCCATCCACACTCCGCAGGATTATCTGACACGCCGTGATGCATTGCGCCAGGTGAGTGGTTCTCTTGGCGTACTGACTCAGCAGATTCAGTCGGCGAAGATGCAGGCCGACAGCAGCAAGGCGGCACTGAAACAGTCGGAAGATTTAAAAACAGTGTATGACAATGTGTTTAATAAAGTGGTCACTCAACCTGCTGCAGCGCTGGCACCACTATTGCCGGCATTACAAACATTGAGCCAGGATGCGGTACAGACCGGTGACTTCCTGCAACAGCAGGGCGCGAACGTAAGCTTCAACGGTTCAGCGATTCAGTTCCCGACTCAGCCTCAGGCCAATCAGTACAATACGTTGATGAGTAATCTGAGTGCTAATGCACAGGCGTTAAGCCAGGCACAGCGGATGCTGGAGACGGGCGCTAACTAAGCGCAGGGGCGGGAGGGGGCAACATAAGAAGCCCCCTTTTTAACCATTTTCTACATTGGGTGGTGCTTAGGCGTACATTTTCGCCCAACTTGCTAAGGTTGCTTGACCGCCACCGCCAATGAAAACAACGAAATCTGATAAATCATTTTTTAACGCATCATGTGTTGCTGCGACGTAACGCCAGTCGCGAGTATTATCCAGAAGGGCAGCGGCTTTCTGAAGTTTATCGAAGCCAGCATTGATAATATCCAGGCAGTCAGGGCGAGTCCAATCCAGACGAGCACTAGCACCAGAAACTTGATTAACTTCAGATACAGACAGTTCGCGCATTTTCATTTTTTAACTCCATTTAAAATATAATAAATTCAATTTCCCAGCTGTCTGGGTGCAGCTATTGTATTAGTAAAATTCATCTGGAAAATAGGTGCATTTTGTCCATTTTTTTATATTTTTTAATAGGACACTATTCTATATAGCACTTTCCTTTTTGATATCTGGCCTGCTACCCGCCGATGAACCGCTATTGCTAAGGTGTTATTTTTAGTGACATTGATCACATTTTTAAAATCATATAAAACCACTAACTAGTGATCTACGTCACACAAAAAAACCTTTCCTGGGCGTTTTTTTCCATATTATTTTACTTTTTGTGACTCAAAACACTAAAAAATCTCAGATCCCCCCGCGATTTCGTGACCCGGATCACGCTTCGCCACGCCACTACGCAACGTCATATTCGCGTGATAGAGTCCGCCTGCATACAGTGATACTGACGGCTTCCCACTGCCAGGTCTAAAACAATAATTCAACGCGCTCTCTTATTTGGCGGCGCGTACCAATAAGGGGTGTTTTTTATGTCCTCATCAGATATCAAGATCAAGGTTCAGAACTTTGGTCGCTTTCTGAGTAATATGGTAATGCCAAACATCGGGGCGTTTATCGCCTGGGGTATTATCACCGCGCTGTTTATTCCAACCGGATGGCTGCCAAACGAAACGCTGGCGAAGCTGGTTGGCCCAATGATTACTTACCTGCTGCCACTGCTGATCGGTTTTACCGGTGGTCGTCTGGTCGGCGGCGATCGCGGCGGTGTGGTGGGTGCTATCACCACAATGGGCGTGATTGTTGGTGCCGACATGCCAATGTTCCTCGGCGCAATGATTGTGGGTCCTCTGGGCGGCTGGGCGATTAAAACCTTCGACCGCCAGGTTGATGGTAAAATCAAAAGCGGCTTTGAAATGCTGGTTAACAACTTCTCTGCCGGTATCATCGGCATGCTGTTGGCTATCCTTGCATTCCTGGCGATTGGTCCACTGGTTGAAGGTCTGTCCCATATTCTCGCCGCAGGCGTGAATCTGATGGTGCAGAATAACCTGCTGCCACTGACCTCTATCTTCGTGGAACCGGCAAAAATCCTGTTCCTGAATAACGCCATTAACCACGGTATCTTCTCGCCACTGGGTATCCAGCAGGCTAGCGAAGCCGGTAAGTCGATCTTCTTCCTGATCGAAGCGAACCCAGGCCCAGGTATGGGCGTACTGATGGCCTATATGTTCTTCGGCCGTGGTAATGCCAGGCAGTCTGCCGGTGGCGCTGCAATCATCCACTTCCTCGGTGGTATTCACGAAATCTACTTCCCGTATGTGCTGATGAACCCGCGCCTGATTCTGGCGGTGATCCTCGGTGGTATGACCGGCGTGTTCACTCTGACCCTGCTGAACGGTGGTCTGGTATCTCCGGCTTCACCGGGTTCTATCCTTGCGGTGCTGGCAATGACGCCAAAAGGGGCTTACTTCGCTAACATCGCAGCGATTGTGGCCGCTTTTGCCGTCTCCTTCGTGGTCTCTGCCATTCTGCTGAAAACCAGCAAAGTGAAAGAAGATGACGACATCGAAGCAGCATCACGACGCGTTCAGGAAATGAAAGCACAGTCTAAAGGTCAGTCTGCTTCGTCTGCCGCTGGTGTTGATGGCTTGCACAGCGACCTGAGCCACGTGCGTAAAATCATCGTTGCCTGCGATGCGGGTATGGGGTCGAGCGCCATGGGTGCCGGTGTACTGCGTAAGAAGGTGAACGATGCCGGGCTGACGCTGATCTCCGTGACCAACACCGCCATTAACAGCCTGCCGGGCGATGTCGATTTGGTGATTACTCACCGCGATCTGACCGAACGTGCCATGCGCCAGGCGCCTCATGCCCAGCACATCTCGCTGACCAACTTCCTCGACAGTGGGCTGTATAACGACCTGACAGCGCGCCTGGTGGAAGCCGGACGCAGCGCCGATCACCGTGAAAAAGTGAGCAGCGCTCTGAGCGACAGCTTTGACGAAGGCCAGGAACACCTGTTCAAACTGAGCGCCAGCAACGTGTTCCTCGGTAATCATGCGGACAATAAAGAGCAGGCCATTCGCTTTGCCGGTGAGCAACTGGTGAAAGGAGGCTACGTTGAGCCGGAATATGTTGCCGCAATGCTGGAGCGTGAAAAGCTGACGCCAACTTACCTCGGTGAATCCATCGCTGTGCCACACGGCACCGTGGAGGCAAAAGACCGCGTACTGAAAACGGGCGTAGTATTCTGCCAGTACCCGGCAGGGGTTCACTTCGGCGAAGAACCGGATGATATCGCGCGTCTGGTCATTGGTATTGCTGCACGTAATAACGAGCACATTCAGGTCATTACCAGCCTGACCAATGCGCTGGATGATGACAGCGTGATCGCCCGTCTGGCGACCACAACCAGTGTGCAGGAAGTTCTCGACCTCCTGTCCGGTAAAACCAGCGCGTAAGCCGGTTTCATCATCACACCTCTGTGTAGGGCTGGGCATGCCCGGCCCTTTTTTGGTTTGGGCATGTCCAGGCTTTACATCTTTGATACGGGAATAATTATGAAAGCATTACATTTTGGCGCCGGAAATATCGGCCGTGGCTTTATCGGAAAACTGCTGGCTGATGCTGGCATTCAGCTCACTTTCGCAGACGTCAATCAGGTGGTGCTTGATGCCCTGAACGCACGCGGTGAGTACCCGGTGCATGTGGTGGGTGAGCAGGCACAGGTTGAGATTGTCAAAGGCGTGAACGCCGTTAACAGTACCAGTGATGACATCATTGCACTGGTGGCAGAGGTTGATATCGTTACCACGGCGGTTGGTCCACAGATCCTTGAACGCATTGCCGGTAGCATTGCCAAAGGACTGGCCAAACGCAGTGATAGCGCTAATGTCCGTCCGCTGAACATTATTGCCTGCGAAAATATGGTGCGTGGCACCACACAGCTGAAAGGCCACGTGCTGAAAGCACTGCCTGAGCAGTATCACGCCTGGGTCGAAGAACATGTTGGCTTCGTCGACTCCGCCGTTGACCGTATTGTGCCACCTTCTGAAGCCGGCAGCAGCGACCCGCTGGAAGTCACGGTAGAAACCTTCAGCGAGTGGATCGTCGACCAAACGCAGTTCAAAGGCGAGCTGCCTGCCATCCCTGGCATGGAGCTGACCTACAATCTGATGGCATTCGTTGAGCGTAAGCTGTTCACCCTCAACACCGGCCACGCCATTACCGCCTATCTGGGTCAGCTTGCGGGTCATCAAACCATTCGCGAAGCCATTCTCGATGAGAAAGTGCGTGCCGTAGTAAAGGGCGCGATGGAAGAGAGCGGCGCGGTGCTGATCAAGCGTTATGATTTTGACGCGGTCAAACACGCGGCCTACATCCAGAAAATCCTCGGTCGTTTCGAAAACCCGTACCTGAAAGATGACGTTGAGCGCGTGGGTCGCCAGCCGCTGCGTAAATTGAGCGCAGGCGACCGTCTGATCAAGCCAACGCTGGGCACACTGGAGTACCAGCTGCCGCATGACAACCTGGTCACCGGGATTGCCGCCGCGCTGCATTACCGCAGCGAGCAGGATCCGCAGGCGCAGGAACTGACTGCACTGCTGGCAAGCCAGGACGTCGCTACGACGCTGGCACAGATTTCAGGTCTGGATATCGACAGCGATGTGGTTAAGGCGGTAGTGAAGGCCTGGAACGCTATGGCATAATGTCGACGCAAGCGCTCCTCACGGACGAACAACCAGGGCACAGCACTTCTGCTGTGCCCGCGCAGGTGTTATTAGGCTATATGAATGATATGCAGGCACTCATGGAACAACCTCAGGCTTTTGAAAATCGGGTGCTCGAACGCCTGAATGCCGGACGATCGGTAAGAAGCTTTCTTATCGCCGCTGTTGAACTGCTGGCAGAAGCGGTGAACATCCTGGTGATGCAGGTGTTCCGTAAGGATGATTATGCCGTCAAATACGCCGTGGAGCCTCTACTGCTGGGCGATGGCCCGCTGGGTGAACTGTCGGTGCGCCTGAAGCTGATCTACGGCCTTGGCATGATTAACCGTAGCGAATACGAAGACTGCGAACTGCTCATGGCATTGCGCGAAGAGCTGAATTATGACGGTAGCGAATATCGTTTCACTGATGACGAAATTCTCGGGCCGTTTGGTGAGCTTCACTGCGTCACTGCTCTGCCGCCACGTCCTGATTTCGCCAGCGACGATGCGGAACTGCGTGCCATGCTGCAACAACGCTATCAGCAGGTGGTGCGCTCCACGATGGTACTGTCATTGACCACGCTGATTTCGCGAATCAGTCTGAAGCAAGCTTTCAAAAAGTAATCCGCCCTTTTCCCTCTTTGCTCCGCTTTCGTGTATCCTTTGCAGCAATGAATCAATTTAATGGTCAATCGTCATGAAAGAACAAGTCAAGTCAGAAATCAAAGGTCTCAGCGACAAGCTGGATGCGCTCAATCATAAAGAACCCGTTCTGCTCGCGTCTGGCGACAGCGAGAAACTCGGCGAACTGTTGAAAGAAAAAGACAAATTAGAAGCAGAAATCGAGCGTCTGCGCGGCGTGCGTGCCGAAAATCTGAGCAAAGAAGCTCAGGAGTTACAGAAGCTTCCGTTTAGCCGCCCAATCACTAAAAAAGAGCAGGCAAACATGGGCGCACTGAAGAAAAGCGTGCGCGGCATTGTTGTGGTACATCCAACCACTGCACTGGGCCGTGAAATGGGTCTGAAAGAGATGACTGGCTTCGCAAAAACTGCCTTTTAAACCGATTTCATTGATGAAAAACAGGGTCCCCGCATCCTGTTTTTTTTACACTCCGATATTACCCCACTGGTCTCCCCCTCTCCGATATTGATATCACACCGATATTAAATGTCGAAAAAAACCAATTAATTTACTCTTGCGAGTCATAGGCTCGAATTAAAACAGATAACAGAATTAAATATCGCAATAATAAATTTTAACGAAACTTGATACCGCTGACACAATTTATTCAATACAATATGCCACAGGCGTATTATTAAGAATGTACGGAGAGACGTTTGTAGGACGTTGATATGACGTCTCCGGTTAAGGATAACTTCAGGTATCAATCATGCGAAATAATCACATCACGATTGTCATACACGACCCCAATCTCTTCTATGTGGGGGGATTAACGAATTGTCTTTCTGAAAATTTCTCCAGCCGTGGTATTCATACTGATTTTACCGACTCTGCGTTTAACAGCCGAGCGAAAATGTTCTTCCTGGCGGAAGAATCACTTTCCGTCGCCAACATACATTATTTAAATCGCCGTATGTCGATGCGTCCGCTTTGCGTATTTATTATCAAAAATAGCGAGAGTGGTGACGATCTTTCAGAGGGGAAAATGCACAACATTAGCCACTACACAACCCTCTATCGCAACCAGCCAGTGGAGAGCATGTTATCGGTGATTCATGAACAGCTGGAGCAGCTCAATTGTGTGCGTAGCGCCCTTGTGCAACCGTGTTCCGTTGTTAGCCGTGCAGATAATAATCTGACAAGACGTGAAACCGAGATCCTCCGCTATCTGGCACGCGGCATCAGTAATGGTGGAGTGGCACGTTTCCTCCATATCAGCGAGAAAACCGTCAGTGCTCATAAACGAAATATTATGTGCAAACTCAATATGATTCGCCCTGCTGAACTGAACTATTGGTTAATTCAGGAAGGCTGGTGTGAATCCATTCGTACTGGCGACCAATTTCATTAATTTTGGCAGGATGTGATACAACGCAGCAATGCGATTTCCCGATAAAATATCGGGATAAATCACCATCCGTAAAGTTATTCAATCAGAGTTATTTTTATGATGGCAACAAGTAATAGTTCATTGAAATTCATTATCAACATGTTCGCTGTGCTGTTTATTTTCTCCCTATCTGGCTGCCAGGCAACATCGCAGAAAATGCGTGCTGCATCTGCACAGTCCGCGCACACTGCAAAATACATTAAACAAAATGAAAACCTGAAAAAGTGCCAGTCTCAGCTTCAGGCACTGAAAGTCGTCAATCCGTCAGAATATAATAGAATGCAAAGCTCATTCGACAGCCTGATGAGTAGTGCGGCTCAATACACTGGTCTGCGCAAAAGCGTTGATGAGAATACCCAGGATACCGTGGACTCACTTTATCACTATCGCGCAAATCAGCTTTGTGCCCGCATTGCACAAACTCTGATGGATAGCCTAACCAGCAAAGGTGAAGCACGTCCATGATCGGTAAATATACTGTTCCCTATGCTTTGTCAGGTGCCACCGCCCTGGTGGTGGCATGCCTGGGTATAAGTAAACTGCACGCTGCAGAGCACGAAGCTCCTGCTGTTTTAAACTTTGCGACCTCCTATCTGCAACAACAGCCGCAACCGCCCAGATTGCCTGAGCCTCCATCTGCGTCCAGGGAACCAGGAAAAACGATCAAACCTAAGAAAAATCATACTTCCGTAGAGAGCGGCCAACTGACGGCCTTACGACGAGATCTCAAAGAGAAAACCCGAAAAATTGCTCAAAAAAATGGAGCAATCAACGCGCTTGAGCAGCAGATTATTGCGCTTAAAAAATCAGCCTCCACTCCGGTTGCGGTCAATAAAGCCCCCCATTTAGTTCCTGCCGATAAGGAGGCGATGCTGGATCTGGTGAAGAATTTACGCCAGGTTTCCAGCCTCCATCCAACGCATAACTCGCTGGTGACAAAATTAGCGCAGGCAGAAGAACAACTTAAAGAAGTTCAGCGGGCTGAAGCCACCCTGCGCAGCCAGCTTAAAACGCTGAATGATGGCAAAGATCGCCTCGTCAGCGCACATGAAGGGGCATTAAAACAGCAGATTGAACAGCACAATGCCAAGATCACCGAACTGGAAGCGCACCTCTCTTCCAGCCGCCAGAGCATTGAGAAAATTACCGCTGAACGCGATGATATCAAGGCTAAAGAGCAGAAATTAGCGGCTGAAAAACAGGTGTTCGACAAGGAAAAGCAGCAGCTTCTGGGGCAGATTGCCCACGGCAGCACGGCCGAAGGCCAACTCACTGCCAGCGTGAAGCAACAGCAGGTACTGCAGCAGCAGATTGAGCAGCACAACGCCAAGATCACCGAACTGGAAGCGCACCTCTCTTCCAGCCGCCAGGACATTGAGAAAATGACCGCTGAACGGGACAACATCTTAGCCAAAGAGCAGAAATTAGCGGCTGAGAACACAGCTGAAAAACAGGCGTTCGATAAGGAAAAGCAGCAGCTACTGCAACAGATTGCCCAGAAAAGTTCGACCGAAGGCCAGCTTGACGCCAGGCAAGCGTTGGAACAACAGCTTGCTGAGGCGAAGCAATTGAAAACCGCGCTACAAGGCGATAAAGATCGGTTGCAAGCGCAGTTAGCTGAGAGTCAGTTATTGGCGAAATCACTACAAACGAAGATGGACCTGGTGCAATTACAGCAGCCAGCGGTTGCTGTTGTCACTGCCGGTGCCGTACCTACAGGAACCTCCCCAAAAGGGGATAACCAGGACAGCGATAAAAAGCTCCCGGAACTTCAGGCTAAGTTAGACGCTGCACTGGCCGAACTGGCTACGGTAAAAAAACAGAAGTCCGATGTGAAATCCGCCAGTAGTCTGTTGGGTATCACACCAGAACAGCTGAACAAAAAAAGTGCTCGTGAAGGTTACGCGATCGGTATGTCTCTTGGCGATGAAATATTGCAAATGCAGGCAGACAACAACAACTGGGGCACGGCAACAGAAAAAAATCTCGTGCTGGCAGGAATTGTTGATGCCTTCCAGGGGCAGACAAAATTGTCTACTGATGTATTGCGAAATACCTTATCGGAAGTCACTAATCGGGAGCGAGAAGATCAGGAAAAGCGGGGAATTCATTTAGATGAAACAACCAAAAAGTACTTAAATAATTTCACTAAAAATAAAAAAACAAAAAAATCACCTTCCGGATTTTGGTATAATATCAATTACGAGGGTGACGACGCGATACCAAAAAATGCCACTCTTGATATCGTGGTGAGAGAAAGCCTGACAAATGGTAATGTCGTTACCGATATGGATGCCAGCGGAACCATGTTAAGTCAGCCGTTATCTGAATTCCCACCGGTCTTCCGTGAAGCATTAGAGAAATTAAGAAATCACGGTTCAATCACTATCGTTGTACCGCCAGAGCTGGCATATAAGGATAAAGGTTTTCCACCAAAAATCCCACCAAATGCCACTATGATATATGACCTAAGGATTGCAGGAATACACTAATGACCCACATCGAACCAATAACATCATGAGAAGATAAAAATTACACGATAATAAATTTTTCATTAAAAAAAGCGTATCCCATACAGTGGATACGCCATAATAAAAAACGTTACACTTTAAAAGACTCTGTTTTATTCCAATACAAACTCTTACTGTTTTCCTTCCTGGTTGAGATGATGACACCTTCCCTCTCCAGTTTGATTAAAATGTGCCTGGCATTATAAATGCTCAATTCTGACCGGTCAGCAACATCTCGTGTACTGGCAAAGACGACTGACGAACTGGTGGTATCTTTCTCTTCAAAGAAATCATGTAATGCAGTAATGACTTTATCAACTGATGCTCTTCTTTGAATGTTTTTAGCCATTGATTCACTCATAGTATTGCTCCTTATGATATGTCCGGATCCTGCCGAGCAAATATGTTAAAAAAACCAAAACCTGTAAAATCACAACGAAACTATGATAATACGCCACCGCATCAAACAAAACTTAATATCAATTATTAACTAACATTAAAATTAAAACCTATAAAAGACCAAAATCAAAGAACAAAAAACCAAAAAACCCCGTTAAGGGGAAAGACATTAAATAAATCGCCCTTAACAATTAATCTTAATTAAGAGTTAATGATGAAAATTAATCCCGCGAACTTAGCAGAACATCAACATATGGTTACGGGGTAGACATTGACATACCTGCTTGTGATTAAGATAATCGAATAGTAGACAATGGAATATAATTGAAAAATAAAAATGGACTACTTTATTAATCAGACCATCCATTTTAACTCGACAAATGGATTGCTTAAACTTATAGATAATGATAATTCAACCATACAACTCTCTAAGCCTGGCTCAAGACTTTTGACTGAACTTATTACGCATTGTGGTAACACAATGACACGTGAAGATTTGCTCCAGTTAGTATGGGAAGAACATGGACTGAGACCATCAGGGAGCAATCTAAGCAATCACATCAGTTTGCTGAGAAAGACATTCTCACAGTTTGGGTTTAATGAAAACATCATTATTACCGTACCCAAGAAAGGGTTTCGTCTTGATGCTGAAGTGATATTAACCAAAGCCGCCCCCCATACTGATGATAACTCTGTTACAAAAACCATAAACAAAAATGAAATTACGCCCCCTATTTTACCTGCATCGAATGAGTGCGAACTTAAACCTAAAATCAAAAAAAAGTGTTTAGTATCGGTGCTTGTTATCAGTCTTTTTTTTACTTCTCTTATCTTAATGAGTTATTCATTCAATTCAAGGAAAGCGGATTTCATCGAGATAGGAACATGCCAGATGCTGGATCTGGCAGTGGATAAAAATAAGAACAGAGTAGAAAAATTAAAAATATTAGAACTGTTAATTAATAAAAATCAACTCGACTGTAAAAAAAACAAAAGCATCATCTACTTTAATTTTAGCAATTTCTTCCCAAAGAAAAATTACGAACAAAGCGCTATTTTCCTTTCTCAGTGCTATCAGGACAGAAAAAACAGGCTCACAGACTGTGAGAGTTACCTTTCAGCCACTATAAAAAAACCATGAGAAATATCATTTTAACCAGCGGAGCGATCATTGTTTTAATCATCATTTACTTCATCAGTTTATCCCGGGAAAGGACTGATTTAGATAAACCCCAACTGAGTATGTCATGCAAAGGGAACGTGAGTTTTGATCTTGTCAGGCCCACTTCCACAGTCGCGATGAAGGGGACCATGAGCCTGACCACGTTGGGTAACAAGCGGCTGGCATTAGAGTTCTCAGGGCAGCTACTCACTGAACAAGGGCACTTTACTCTCAGCAGAACGCTAATAATGGACTACCTCTATCATCCGGAAAACCACATTCTGGAGCTGAACTATGCGAGCAGTCATGTCAGAGATATTGATACCGCGCCAGAAGATGTTTTCTTTCATGCCATTCTGCAAAGCCACTTGTTCATCCTTAAGCTGTCCCAGTTCAGTGATAACGCCCTGTTGGTCTCAGACAGCAGCACACCGCTGTATGTCTGTATTGCGCAGTAAAAAGGCATAAAAAAACGGCTTACCCCCTCCAGGTGATAAGCCGTTCATGTTATTCAACAGCGAAGAGCATTACTTCTTCGCGTATTTTGCTTCCAGGGTGGCGAACCACGGTGCCACGAAATCGGTTGATGTGCCCCAACCAGGGATAATTTTATTCAGGTTGGCCACATTAACTGGGCCACTCTGGGCAGCCAGCTGTTGCTGAGAGATGGCTGATGCAGTGAACTGATAAGTTGCTGGCGTGGTTTCACCACCAATCTTGTTCGCTACCAGGCGCATATTCGTTGCACCAATCAGCTTACTGTCGACAGCCACGGTCTGTTTCCATGGGCTGTTCTTCTCATGCATCAGCTGTAGATCCTGGTTCGACACATCGATGCTATACAGCTTGATCTCGGTGCGGCCATTTTCCTGCAAGGCTTTATACGCGCCCTGAGCAAAGGCATCCCATGAGCCCCAAATCGCGTCAATCTTACCCTTAGGGTACTTCGCCAGGATGGCACCAATCTTGTTGGCCGTATCACCCTGCACATCGGAAGACACCGCGCCGATGGATTCCAGCTGATGAATACCCGGGTTCGCTTTCAGCACTTTCTCATAAACAACCTGACGACGTTCCATTGCCGGGAAGCCTGCCACCCACAGCTTGACGATGTTCGCTTTGCCGTTGGTATCTTTCACCAGCTGGTCGAGGGAGAGCTGCGCCAGGGAGGCATCGTCCTGCGCTGTCACGGTCACGCCGTCGATCGGCTGGTTAACCGGGGTATCAAACACAGAGACTTTGATACCAGCATCGGTAATGCGCTTTACCAGCGCGGTAGAGTAAGGATCTTTGCCGTGAGACAGGATAATCCCGTCATATTTCTGGCTGATAGCCTGATTAACGAAGTCCTGGAAACGCGCATCGTCACCGTTGCTGAGGAAGGTGCTGACTTTAAAGCCCAGCTTGCGCCCTTCCTGAATCGCACCGGCAACAAACTGGGTAGTGTTATCGTCAGAACCGAGGTTGCGGATCACCGCAATACGCACCGGACCTTCGTGGTTGGCGATGGCAGCGGGAACGGTTGTCTCAGCAGCGATGGCAGGCAATGCAGTGAGCAGGCTCAGAGCCAGCAGCGATGTCGTGATTCTTTTCATTATTATTTTACCCTGTCTGAAAATGTTACGCCTGACGGCGCTGTACGTAGGTAATGGCCAGCGCAACCGCCAGCACCAGGCCTTTAATGATGTCCATCGCGTAATAAGGTACGGACAGCATCACCAGACCATTTTGTAATACACCGAGGATCACTGCGCCGAGCAGCGTACCCAGCGCGTTGGGTTTTCCAGCACCCGCCAGTGACAGACCAATCCAGGCCGCTGCCACTGCATCCATCAGATACCCGCCACCGGCGTTGACCTGCGAGGAACCAATACGCGAAGCCAGCAAAATGCCGCCAAGCCCCGCCAGCAATGCCGAAATCACATAGGCCAGCACGCGATAGCGCGTGGTACGGATACCCGATAACCTGGCGGCTTCCGGGTTACCGCCAATGGCATACATACGGCGGCCATGTTTTGTCAGCGACAGCAGCAGCTGTGCCACCACCGTCACCGCCAGCATGACAATCACGATAATCGGCACCTGGCCCAGCAATGAGAACACCGCCGGGATGGTGCCTTCGGCCATATCGCCGCCTGGCAGCACCATGTTCTCGGTAATCGAGCCACCGAAACTGTAGGTCATCGCCACACCCTGCACCACAAACAGACTGGCGAGCGTGGCCAGCATGTCAGGAATTTTCAGCACCACGATCATGAAGGCATTAAACAGACCGACCAGGGTACAGAGCAGCAGCGTCAGGGCAATCGCCTGCGTCGGGCCGAAGCCGTACCAGACGAACAGTGAGATCACCAGCGAGTTCGCCAGCGATGCGGTCGACCCCACGGAGAGATCAAAACCGCCGATGGTCAGCGAAATCGATACACCAATTGCTATCACCGTCACAATGGCGATGGAACGCAGGATATTGATGATATTGGTGGGTTCCAGGAAGCTGTCTGAGGCCAGACCAAAGCCCGCGATCAGCGCCACTACTGTCAGCAACATTCCCCACTTATAGAGAAAATCAAATAGCTGGTGTCGGACGGACGGTGCCGCCTTCAGGGAAATTTCTTTGCTGCTCACGCAGGCGTTCCTCCGGTGGAATAAAGTAAAAGTGTCTCTTCATCGACGTCATTTGCCGCCATTTCCGCCACAATGCGCCCGTCCCACAGTACGCAGATGCGGTCGCACAGGCCAACCAGTTCAGAAAATTCGCCAGAGGCGTAAATCACCCCTTTTCCCTGGCGGGCCAGCCCGTCGATCAGCTCGAACAGGTCGGTTTTGGCCTTAATATCCACGCCTTTGGTCGGTTCATCAAAGATCAACACATCAGCGTTATTGCGCAGCCATTTGCCAATCGCCACCTTTTGCTGATTCCCCCCGGACAAGCGACGCAGCGTCTGCCTTGGCCCGGTGGTACGGATGCCCAGTTTACCGATGACTTCTTCTGCCCAGCGCCACGCCTGGCGGTGACCAAACAGGCTCCAGCGGGAAAAACTGTTATCTGCCGTTACGCTGAGGTTCATCACCACCGACTCTTCAATAAAGATGCCTTCTTTCCGGCGCTCTTCCGGGATCAACGCCATACGGTTATCTACCGCCGCATGCGGAGAGGTCGGTTTCCACGGTTTGCCGTGCAGTTCGCCATGCTGAACCCGGCTTTTACTGGCACCAAACAGCGCCTTACACAACTCGGTTTTGCCTGCGCCAGCCAGCCCGGCGATGCCGAGGATCTCACCTTTCTTCAGCGTCAGACTGATATCTTTTAACAGGTGTTCGTCATGTAGCCCGGCAATGTGCAGCAGGGTTTCCTCACTGAACGGCGGGCGTGATGGCGGATAAATATCATCAAGCTGATGACCCAGCATCTTCTCGACAATCTGTTCGCCGCTTAATCCCTGCATCGGGCCGCTTTCAATCAGTTCACCGTCACGCAGTACCGTCAGACGGTCGCAGATAGCATTCAGTTCGTGAATACGGTGGGAGATAAACACCACACCAATACCCTGACTTTGCAGCTGGCGCACCACGGCGAACAGCTTTTCGCTTTCGTGTTGGTCGAGAGGGGCGGTCGGTTCATCCAGCACCAGAAAACGGCAGTGATGCGACAGCGCACGTGCCAGCAGGATCTGCTGTTTTTCCGCCAGCGTGCACTGTTCCACCTGGCGCTTCACGTCAATCTGCACATCTAACTGCGCCAGCAACGCCCGGGCCTGACGACGCATCTCGCCCCAGCGATAAAGCTGGCCACCTTCGGCCAGACGGTCAAGCATGATGTTTTCTGCCACGCTCAGGCCAGCCACCAGTGCCACATCCACTTCCTGTTGTACCAGGTGGATGCCCAGCTGTTTTGCATCGCGAGGGGAGCGGATCGTGACGGGCTGCCCATCCAGCAGGATTTCGCCACTGTAGTGATCGTATGCGCCCGAGAGCACCGCCATCAGCGTGGATTTCCCGGCTCCGTTGGCTCCGGTCAGCGCATGAATAGAATGCCCTTCCAGAATAAGGTCGACGGATTTCAGCGCCGAAAAACCGCCAAAAGCGATGGAGATCTGGCGCATTTCAAGGCGATTTATCGCGGTCATGGGCGTGTTTTCTCAAGCTCAATAAATAAAGGGGTGCGCCGCATTTTTTAATGGATTGTCACGGCAGGCAACGAACGAAAGGGCATAAGCTAACACAAAATGTTATTAGCCATCCAGATGTCCATACACTACAGGGGTAAGCGCTGGCACGGCGCTGATAACCAGTGGAAAGATGGGTAATAATTGCCAGATGCATCGTAGTTATGCTGCACCAAAGCGGACGCCGTCAGAAGAGAGATAAAAAAAAACCGGCGAACATGTCGCCGGTTAGGGTCATCGATAACTGAGGTGATTAAGCCGCGTTGAAGTTCGCTGCTGCCACGTCCCAGTTAACCACGTCCCAGAACGCCTTGATGTAGTCAGGGCGTTTGTTCTGATACTTCAGGTAGTAAGCGTGTTCCCACACATCCAGACCGATGATCGGCGTACCGGATGCGCCAGAAATGGCTTCGCCCATCAGAGGACTGTCCTGGTTAGCCGTAGAAACGACCGCCAGTTTGTCGCCTTTTTTGACCAGCCACGCCCAGCCAGAACCGAAACGGGTCGTTGCCGCTTTTTCGAATTCTGCTTTGAACGCGTCAACGCTGCCGAAATCTTTCTCGATGGCTGCTTTCAGGTCGCCGCCCAGAGAGGTGCCGGTTTTCAGACCTTTCCAGAAGAAGCTGTGGTTAGCGTGGCCGCCAGCGTTGTTACGCAGTGGGCCTTTTTTGTCCGCTGGCAGTTGATCCAGTTTAGCAATCAGCTCTTCAACGGGCAGATTGGCAAACTCAGTTCCTTCCAGCGCGGCATTCGCGTTGTTCACATAAGCCTGGTGATGCTTAGTGTGGTGAATTTCCATGGTCTGCTTGTCAAAATGCGGTTCCAGTGCGTCATACGCATAAGGCAGGGATGGCAGTGAATAACTCATGTTCATCGTCTCCATTCAGATTATGGGCGGCGCTCGCAGATCAGCACCGCGTAAGCAGTCGGATCATTATAGTTAAATAAATGATCGGGAAAAGAGATATCAATGCCCCGGTATTGATAAGGGTATTCATCACAGCTGGCGGATGGTCGGCGTTATATCTTTTACCCGGCAGGTTACAACCAAATGATCTAAGGGGGTGTTTTCTCAATACGGATCGAAATGCGTTGCAGGGACCGATCATTTTTCCGATCGGCCCGTGAGTGACCCTGGAGGCGTTAGCGCCCTAAGGCGGCCAGGGACTTATCCAGCGCACCAACCAGCCAGTCGATATCGCTTTCCTGGAATGCCAACGGCGGGCGTAATTTCAGAACGTTGCCATACGGGCCGGCCACTGATGTCAGAACATGGTTTTCACGCAGCATCTCGGTGACATCCAGCGCCAGCTGTTTGTCCGGCGTTTTGCTGGCTTTGTCTTTCACCAGTTCAAAGCCGATAAACAGACCGGCACCGCGCACATCGCCCACGCACTCGTACTTATCCTTCAGCGTGGCAAGCTCCGCCAACAGCTTCGCCCCCACCACGCGGCTGTGCTCCTGCAATCCTTCTTCTTTGATCACTTTCAGCACCGCCTGCGCCGCTGCCATCGCAACCGGGTTCCCGCCGAAGGTATTAAAGTAAGGAATATCATCGCTGAACGCGGCCAGCACATCGCTTTTCGCCAGCAGGCCGGACACCGGGATCCCGTTCCCCATCGGCTTGCCGGTGGTGATCACATCGGGCACCACATTGTGACGGGCAAAGCCCCAGAATGCCTCACCGGTTCGGGCAAAGCCGGGCTGCACTTCATCGGCAATAAAGATGCCGCCATTCTTATGCACCACATCAATCGCCTGCTTCAGGAAGCCTTTTGGCCCCGGCAGCACGCCGTCGGAAGAGAAGATAGAATCCGCGAGGAAACCGGCAAACTTAATGCCGTGTGCTGCCATATCATCGATCTGCTTCTGAATTTCATGGGCAAACCAGGCGCCGAGGTCCGGGGCATCCACGCGGTAGCGGTCCGGCGGCAGCACCAGGCGAGTGGTTGCGGCCAGCGGCTGACCGCTGCCCAGCGCCGGAGACACACCGGAAGTGAGGTCGCTGGTACCGTGATAAGACTCCTGGGTGACAATAATTCCGGTGCCGCCGCTGTAAGCACGCGCCACGCGGATCGCCAGGTCATTGGCTTCCGAGCCGGTGCACATATACATGGCGCGGTCGATTTCCGCCGGTGCCGTCGCTAGCAGCTGCTCAGAGTAGTCGAGGATGGCTTCATGCAGATAACGGGTGTGGGTGTTCAGCTGACTCATCTGCTGATACACCGCATCAATCACCGCCGGGTGGCAATGGCCGATGCTGGCGACGTTGTTGTACACGTCGAGGTATTTATCCCCGGCGGCATCCCACAGATACTGGCCTTTCCCGCGTACCAGATGCACCGGCTTACGGTAAAACAGGCGGTAAGACTCACCCAGCACCTTGCTGCGTTTATCCGTCAGCTTGCGCACATCCGCATCCAGACCGTCAGCATGTTCGGCGCGAAAACTGTTGGTATCCATAATGGTTGAACGTGTGGCCATGATCACTCCCGTTGCAAAATTGAGGTTTGCCTGGCGACAGGCAGTCAGCAATGTCTGACCTTCATCATGGCAACTTTTACGTCAAATGCAACCAAATACACAAATACAATAAAATACACATGCAGAGCGCAGCATTGTCGGTTAGGCTATGTCGGTGAGTTATCGTCAGGAAATCAGAACTATGTTGCAGGAAACACGCTTACACCGCATCCGGGCGCTACTGAGCACCCTCAACCAGGTGAGTACCGAACGGATCATTAAAGAACTGGGTATTTCGCGCGAAACCGCCCGCCGGGACATTATTGAACTGGAAGCCCAGGGGCTGGCGAAACGCGTCCACGGCGGCCTGGTGGCGCTGAATGCCACACCGGAACCCCCGCTGACGGTACGCAGTTCCGTGATGGCGAAAGAGAAACGTGCTATCGCCCGCGCCGCCGCACAGCTGTTGCAGCCCGGTCAGACCGTGTTTCTGGATGCCGGTAGCACCACCACGATGCTGGCTGAAGAATTGCGCTCAATGTCGGGGCTGACCATTATCACCAACAGCCTGAACGCGGCGCTCAAACTCTGTGCCGCAGAAGAACATGAAACGTTGAACAATCAGGTGATCCTGCTGGGCGGCAACATGCTGGCTGGCGCACAGGAGACGCGTGGAGAGCTGACTGTGGATGAGATTTATCGCTTCCGCGCTGACGTCGCGGTGCTCTCCCCTGTCGGGCTGGATGCCAAACACGGCGCCAGTAGTTTTCAGCCACACGAAGCGGCCATCGCGCGTGCTATGACCCGACAAGCCGGGCGGCTGATGTTGCTGGCCGATCACACCAAACTCGGCCTCAACAGCCGCATGAACTATGCCAGCATCGAGCAGGTCAGCACGCTGGTCACCGACAGCGGCGCGGCCACCCTGCCTGCTTTCACCGCCTTACAGCAGGTGCTGCCTCAGGTGGTTCTGGCTTAACGCAACCGCTGCGGATGCGTATACACCGTTGCCCGCCCCGGTTTACTGAAGCCCACCAGCGTCAGATTGCAGCGCTGCGCAACCTCTACCGCCAGCTGTGTGGCGGCTGAAACAGCAAACAGAATTTCTACGCCGCACATCGCGGATTTCTGCACCATCTCATAGCTGGCGCGGCTGGACACCAGCACCGCGCCCGCAGCAGGGAGCGCTTTACTGCGCATCCCCAGCAGTTTATCCAGTGCCACATGACGGCCCACATCTTCACAGCCGAGGCTCAATTCTCCCGCGGGTGTCACCCAGGCAGCAGCATGGGTGCAACCGGTCAGCTGGCCGACCGGCTGAACATCTTTTAGCTGACGAAGTGCGTTATCAAGGTGCTGAAAATCAAAATGTTGCGTAAACGGCAGCGGCTGTACCGGTTTGCCGATCTCGGCCAGTTGCTCCACGCCACAGACTCCGCAGCCGGTACGACCGGCCATCGCCCGACGCTGCACCTTCAAAGCCATAAAGCAGCGGCTGGACAGTTCGACCTGCACTTCAATCCCGTGGCACCCCGGCACCACATCGATGCCGAAAATATCGGCCGGAGAAGTGATAATTCCTTCCGATAATGAAAAACCGACAGCGAACGCCTCCAGATCTTTAGGCGTCGCCATCATCACCACATGGGAGATGCCGTTGTACACCAGCGCAACGGGCACCTCTTCTGCCAGCCAGTCCGGCTGCGCCTGCTGCAATGCATCACGCTGCCAGACCGCTATCTGGCGCGCACCGGAGATTGCCGGCTGGTTTACCTCTGTTTTGTACTGTTTTTCATTCACTGAATGCCGTCGCCCCATTCAACCACATTTTTCTTGTGGTGTTATTTTACCTCGTGCGTGTTAGAAAACACGTCTGTGCATATTGTGAACCTCTCACCTACGCTGCGCAAAAATATTGCCCCACATCGAACCACGGATGACGTGATGAAAGTCAGCAGAACCTGATTTGGATGAAAAACATCCAAAAAATTGTGCAAAACAAGGAAGTGGACGATACCGGGCGCTATAATTTCGGACAGAAGTGCGTATTTTGGGCTGCTATCGTCGCGAATAAGAGCAGCAGCATCGGCAAGAAAACAGGAAAAAGGCCCCTGATGACCATTCGCATTATCCCGCAGGACCCGCTGGAGAAAAGCGATCTGATGACGGCGGAGACTATTCCGCCGCTCCTTTTCCCCCGGCTCAAGCAACTCTACAGCCGCCGAGCCGCGCGTTTGCGCCAGCTGGCGGAGAAAAATCCGCTAGGTGACTACCTGCGCTTTGCGGCGGTGATCGCCACCGCGCAGGAGATCGTCCTGTATGACCATCCGCTAGAGATGGATCTGCGGGCGCGGCTGGAAGAGAGTGCGCGTCTGGGCAAACCGCCGCTGGATATCAGCACCCTGCCGCGCGATGGGCACTGGCAACGGCTGCTACATTCGCTGATCGCCGAGCTGAAGCCGGAAATGACCGGTCAGGCGATCTCCGTGCTGGAAAACCTGGAAAAAGCCTCCTTCTCCGAGCTGGAAGCGATGGCCAGCGCACTGCTCGCCAGTGAGTTCGCCCAGGTCAGCAGCGATAAATCCCCGTTTATATGGGCAGCACTGTCATTGTACTGGGCGCAGATGGCGGCACTGATCCCAGGAAAAGCGCGAGCAGAAGCGGGTGAACAACGTCAGTTTTGCCCGGTCTGCGCCAGTGTGCCCGTTTCCAGCATTACCCATATGGGCAGCCGCCAGGACGAATTGCGCTACCTGCACTGCAATCTGTGTGAAAGCGAGTGGTATGTGATGCGCGCCAAATGCAGCAACTGTGAAAAAATGGGTGACCTGCATTACTGGTCGCTGGAGAGTGAAGCCTCAGCGATCAAAGCCGAAAGCTGCGGTGACTGTGGCACCTACCTGAAGATGCTGTATCAGGATAAAGACCCGGCGGTTGAGCCGGTGGCGGACGATCTGGCCTCGCTGATCCTGGATGCACGTATGGAGCAAGAAGGCTTTGCCCGCAGCAGTCTGAATCCCTTTTTATTCCCCGGAGAGTAGGCATGAAGCTGATCGGCAATTACACCAGTCCGTATGTACGCAAAATCTCAGTGATGCTGCTGGAAAAGGGCATCACCTTTGAGTTCGTCAATGAATCTCCGTGGCACGAAGGCAGCCATGTCAAAGATTACACTCCGCTGGGAAAAGTCCCGGCGCTGGTCAGTGACGATAATGAGGTGTGGTACAACTCGTCGATAATCGCTGCGTACCTGGAACTGCTGCATCTCGACCCGGCCTTTTTGCCCGTCGATCCGCGCGCCCAGCTCGAGGTACGCCAGCTGGAAGCGCTTGCCGATGGCGTCTGTGATGCCGCGCTGCTGATCGTGCGCGAACAGCAGAAAGATCCTGACCAGCAGTCCACCAGCGAAATACTGCGCCAGCGCGATAAAATTCAGCGCGGGCTGGATGCGCTGGAAGCGGCGGCGGTGAAAGGTAAATGGCTGAACAGCTCACAGATTACGCTGGCCGATATTGCGACGGCCTGCACCCTGTGCTATCTGAACTTCCGTCGCGTGGCGCCGGGCTGGAATGTGAACCGGCCTTCTCTGGTCAAGCTTGCCACCGCTCTGTTCCAGCGTGACAGTTTTGCCCGCACGGAGCCGCCAACGACCTGAGCCAACCGATGAAAACAATGAACATTGATTGCGCAAAAGCCAGATGCTCCGCTAGAATGCTGTATAAATAACCAGTAAAGGGAAGAGTACAATGCAACGTTGTGGCTGGGTTTCTGCAGATCCGTTATATATCGCCTATCACGATACGGAATGGGGCGTACCCCACACCGAAACACAGGCGTTATTTGAAATGATCTGCCTGGAAGGTCAGGTGGCGGGATTATCCTGGCTGACCGTATTGAAAAAACGCGAAAACTATCGTCGCCTGTTTCATCATTTTGATGTCCGGGCGGTGGCGGCGATGAATGACGACGATATTGAGCGACTGATGCAGGAAAGTGGCATTATCCGCCACCGGGGAAAGATCACGGCGATGATGGCTAACGCACGCGCCTTGCTGGCAATGGAAGCCGCCGGAGAAGATTTCAAAACGTTTATCTGGAATTTCGTTGATCATCAAACGCAGGTCAGCCGTTTTACTGACTATCGTACCGCGCCCACCACCAGCGCCATCTCAGACGCCATGTCAAAAGCACTGAAAAAGCGTGGGTTCAAATTTGTCGGTTCCACCACCTGTTACTCATTTATGCAGGCCTGTGGACTGATCAGTGAACATACCACCACCTGTTTTTGCCATCCTGATAATATTAAGTAGCTTTCGCTTACAAATTTGGGAATAAGCCTACGTATTTCCCTCTCATTTCATCGGCATAATGATCGCGTTTACGGGCAATTTTGTCCACTTGCTGCGAATGAGAGGGAACCCCCTAATGAAGAAGAAAAGCATCATGACACTTGCCCTGGTGCTGTGCGGCACCCTGAGTGTGGCGGGCTGTACCACCAACCCTTACACTGGCGAACGCGAAGCGGGTAAATCCGGTATTGGCGCGGGCATCGGTGCCGCGCTGGGTGCGGGCGTTGGCATGCTCTCCTCATCCAAAAAAGATCGGGGTAAAGGCGCACTGATCGGCGCCGCTGCCGGTGCAGCTCTGGGCGGTGGTGCGGGTTACTACATGGATGTGCAGGAAGCCAAACTGCGCGATAAGATGAAAGGCACTGGCGTGAGCGTGACGCGTAATGGCGACAACATCGTGCTGAACATGCCAAACAATGTCACCTTTGACACCAACAGCAGCACGCTGAAACCCGCTGGTGCCAATACGCTGACCGGCGTGGCGATGGTACTGAAAGAGTATCCAAAAACCGCGGTTAACGTGATCGGTTACACCGACAGCAGCGGCAGCCGTCAGCTGAACATGACGCTCTCCCAGCAGCGTGCGGATGGCGTGGGCAGCGCACTGATCACTCAGGGCGTTGAGGGTAGCCGCGTGCGCACTCAGGGAATGGGGCCAGATAACCCTATCGCCTCGAACAGCACCGCAGAAGGCAAAGCACAAAACCGTCGCGTTGAGATCACTCTCAGCCCACTGTAAGCGTCTCCCCTACCCGGCACTCACCTGCCGGGTAGATTATTCCTGATTTTGGGAATAATCTCGCCATCTCGTAGTGAGCCTTAGCGATATGTGCTACCCTGCGCAGAAATTGATCACCCACACGCCGTACACATGTCGCTCAAAGCCATCGCCAGTGCACTGGGCCTCTCCGTTACCACCGTCAGTCGGGCCCTTAATGGCTATGACGACGTGGCAGAAGAGACGCGTCAGCGAATTCAACAAGAAGCCAGACGGATCGGATACCGCCCGAATGCTGTTGCACGCCGCCTGAAAACCGGGCGCACCAATGCAGTAGGTCTGCTTTTTCCCGTCACCCCACTGCCGTTTAACGATATCAGCTTCGTCGAAATGATGGGCGCCACGGCGCAATCGCTTGCGCAGTCCGATGTTGATCTGCTGATCATCGCCGACGATACCCATGACGACCATCGCGGCATGCAGCGTATGCTGCGCACGCACTGCGTGGATGCGCTGATTGTCGCGCACACTGCGCGACACGACAGCCGTCTGATCAAACTGCAACAGCTGGGCTTTCCATTTCTGGCGCTGGGTCGCAGCGAGCTGGCAACGCCTTACGCCTGGTTTGATTTCGATAACTACGTCGGGCCAACGTTAGCCGTTGCGCATTATGCCGATGCCGGGCTGCAACGCTTCGCCTGGCTGGGCAGCCATCACGATCAGACCTTTGTTGACCAGCGCCGCCAGGGTTTTCTTGATGCGCTGGCGCTGCGCGGCCTGGATCAGAATGCATGCTGGCGCATCGAACCTACCCGCCGGGAAGGCTATCGCCTGACCTGTCAGTTGCTGGCGCAGCCGCAGCGCCCTCAGGCGATCATCACCGACTGCAATATGCTGGGTGACGGCGCCGCCATTGCCCTGCGGGAAGCGGGCTTGCTCACTGGCACGCAGCGTATTGAGCTGGTGGTGTACGATGGTCTGCCTGCGGATTCCGTGGTCGCCGATCCGGTCACCAGTATTGTTCAGGCCACGCGCCCTGATGTCGGCCAGCAGGTGGCTGAGATGGTACTGAGGCTGATTGAGGGAGAAGACGTCAGCACCTTGCAGGTATTGTGGCAACCGCAGTTGAAACTGCCCTGATGCTGCCGTGATAAGCGAAGTTGTGGTAGGCTCGCGCAATCATCACCATCAGGGAACATCATGAACCGTAAGGCCGCCAAAGCCACCATCAGCGATGTCGCTAAAGCCGCGAACACCGGAAAAACCAGCGTTTCGCGCTATCTTAATGGTGAACTGAGCGCACTCTCCGTCGACCTTAAAACACGGATTGAGCAAGCCATTGCCACGCTCAATTATCGCCCCAGCCAGATGGCACGCGGCCTTAAACGCGGCCGCACCAAACTCATTGGTCTGATTATCGCGGATATTACCAATCCCTATTCGGTGAATGTGCTAAGCGGCATTGAAGCGGCCTGCCGTGCCAGTGGCTTTACCCTGCTGATGTGTAACACCAATAACGAAGTGGACCTTGAAAGACACTATCTCAACCTGCTCAACAGCTATCAGGTGGAAGGGATCGTGGTGAATGCGGTCGGCATGCACGAAGAGGCGCTGAATCAGCTCCAGCAATCGCTGCTGCCAATGGTGTTGATTGACCGTAAAATCCCGGCGTTCGACTGTGATGTGGTCGGTCTGGATAACCGCACGGCGGCCCTGATGGCCACAGAACATCTGCTGGATCAGGGCTATCGGGCCGTGCTGTTTATCAGCGAACCACTGGGCCTGGTGAACACCCGACTGGAGCGCGTACACAGTTTCCGCCAGCGCATGGCGCAACACCCCGATCTCGTGGCTGAACAGGCCGAAATTGCCCTCGGCGACAGCGAGCGGCTGGAAGCGGTGCTGCAGGCATTTTATCAGCGCCATCATGCCGCGCCCTGTGCGGTGATGGTGGTCAATGGTGCGCTGACACTACAGGTTGCCCGCGCACTGCGCCGTTTGGATCTCAACTGGGGCGAGCAGATCGGCCTGCTGGGCTTTGACGAACTGGAGTGGGCAGAACTGGCCGGTGTCGGTATCACCACCCTGAAACAGCCCACCTGGCAGATAGGTTATTCTGCCCTCGAACAGGTGCTGAAACGTATTGGCGGCGACGATGCGCCACGCCATGAACAGGTTTTCAGCGGCGAACTGATTGTGCGTGGGTCAACACAGAGACTGACGCGCTAACACTGCCGTGATCCTGCCACCTTGTAGACCCGGCAGGATCATCATCAACCACACTTCTCCCCCCTGTACGCAACCCTCCTGACCTCTTTTTTAAGATTTTTCCCTGCGCCCAAAAGCTCACATCGTGAGCGAGATCATAAAACTCTGCACTGATCCTTTCTTTTGGAACCGGTTCCATCTAACGTTTTTAGCAGAACAGGTGGATATTCCCCGGAGAACCCCATGAAAAGAGAAGTCATCGTCGTCACCGCCGCCTACGGACACAAGCAGGTTGCCGCCCTGGGGGGTCAGCAGGCGCTGCTGCCAATTATTGCCGCCGCAGGTGCCGATGGCGTGGAGATCCGCCGCGAGCTTTTTAGCGAACAGCAGCTGACGACCTTGCCGCTGCTGGCAGAGGCCATCCACGCAGCGCGGCTGGTGGCGTTCTATTCCGTGCCGGAAGCGCTGTTTATGGCCGATGGTTCACTGAATCCACGGCTCGATCAGCACTTTTCCGAAGCTGAACAGCTCAATGCCCAGCTATTGAAATATGCCCTGGGCAACTATCAGCCCGATTTCGTCTGCCATGAACTGCGCAGCAAACTTGCCGGAAAAAAAGTGCATCTGGTGGTGGAAAACGATCAGACCGACGGCGGAAAACTGGCCGCCCTTGACCGTTTCTTCCACGCCTGCGGCGAAAGCCGTACCTGCAACGGCATGACCTTTGATATGGGCAACTGGCTGTGGGTGGGTGATAACCCGCTGGAGGCCGCCCGCCGCTTAAACCGCTACGTCAGCTACATTCACGTTAAAGCCGCAGTGCCTGAAGGCGATGGCTGGCGCACCGTCGCGCTGGATGACGCCGACGATCTGTGGCGCGAAACGCTGGCGCTGTTGCCATCAGACGTGCCGCGTGCCATTGAGTTTCCACTGGAAGGGCCGGACCTGGTGGCCGTCACCCGCCACTATGTTGACCTGCTGCGTGAGGAGTAAATCATGAGTATTGATGCAAACAGCCCGCTGGATGTCGTGACTATTGGCGAAGCCATGGCGATGTTTGTGGCCGATGAGTGCGGCGATCTCGCCAGCGTCAGCCATTTCAGTAAACGTATTGCCGGGGCGGAACTCAATGTGGCGATTGGCCTCGCCCGTCTTGGCCTGAAGGTGGGCTGGGTCAGCCGCATCGGTGACGATGCCTTTGGCCGCTTTGCCTGCCAGCAGCTGGATCACGAAGGCGTTGATCGCCGTCTGGTGACCACCGATGCGCGTTATCCCACCGGTTTTCAGTTGAAATCGAAAGTCGACGACGGTTCCGATCCACGGGTGGAGTACTTCCGCAAAGGCTCTGCCGCCAGCCACCTCTCCGTTGACGACTTTACCCTCAACCCCGGTTACTTCACTTCCGCGCGTCATCTGCATCTCAGCGGCGTGGCGGCGGCCCTGTCTGACAGCTCGCTGGCGCTGTTACAGCAGGTAGCGGGTGAGATGAAAAAACAAGGAAAAACCATCTCCTTCGATCCCAATCTGCGTCCGGTGCTGTGGTCCAGTGAGCAGCAGATGGTGAAACAGCTCAATGGCCTGGCACAGTTTGCCGACTGGGTGCTGCCGGGCATTAAAGAGGGCCAGATCCTGACCGGCTACACGCAGCCGGAAGCTATTGCCGACTTCTACCTGGCAATGGGTGTGAAAGCGGTGGTGATCAAAACCGGCAGCGACGGGGCCTGGTACAAAACCGCCGACGGCGACAGCGGCCAGATAGCGGCGATCAGAACGGATAACGTGGTGGATACCGTCGGAGCCGGAGACGGTTTCGCCGTCGGCGTGATCAGCGCCTTACTGGAAGGAAAACCGTTACCGGCAGCGATACGGCGCGGTAACAAAATTGGCTCGCTGGCTATTCAGGCCATCGGTGACAGTGAAGGATTACCGACGCGCACCGCGCTGGGTGATTTCTAACACCGTTACAACCCGGAAAAACAAACCGCATCGTCCCCTACAACAGAATGCGGCCACCGAGGAAGACTTATGAAAAATCAGACAATCGCGCCGAAACGCTGGTGGTACATCATGCCCATCGTGTTTATCACCTACAGCCTGGCGTACCTGGATCGCGCGAACTTTAGCTTCGCCTCTGCCGCAGGGATTAATGACGATCTCGGCATCACCAAAGGCGTCTCCTCGCTGCTGGGCGCACTGTTCTTTCTGGGTTATTTCTTCTTCCAGATCCCCGGGGCGATCTATGCCGAACGGCGCAGCGTAAAAAAACTGGTGTTCTGGTGCCTGATTTTATGGGGCATCTGCGCCACGCTCACCGGGATGGTCAGCAACATTCCCATGCTGGCGGCTATCCGCTTTACGCTGGGGGTGGTGGAAGCCGCGGTCATGCCCGCAATGCTGATCTACATCAGTAACTGGTTTACCAAATCAGAGCGTTCGCGTGCCAATACCTTTCTGATCCTCGGTAATCCGGTCACGGTGCTGTGGATGTCGGTGGTGTCTGGGTATCTGATCAACGCCTTCGGCTGGCGTGAGATGTTTATTATCGAAGGTTTCCCGGCGGTGATCTGGGCGGTGGCGTGGTGGTTCCTGGTGCAGGATAAACCGGCGCAGGCCAAATGGCTGAGTGATGCAGAGAAAGCCGCATTGCAGGCGCAGTTGCAGAAAGAACAGGAGGGTCTGAAAGCGGTTCGCAACTATGCTGAAGCCTTTAAGTCACGAAACGTCATTATCCTGTGCGCACAGTATTTTTGCTGGAGTATTGGCGTTTACGGTTTTGTCCTGTGGCTGCCTTCCATTCTGCGTAACGGCACGCAAATGGGCATGGTGGAAGCCGGTTGGTTATCTTCAGTGCCTTATCTGGCCGCGACCATCGCCATGATTGTTGTCTCCTGGGCATCGGATAAATTACAAAATCGCAAATTGTTTGTCTGGCCGTTACTGCTGATTGGTGCAATGGCCTTTTTAGGGTCATATTTGGTGGGGCCAGGTAATTTCTGGCTCTCTTATGCTCTGCTGGTGATCGCCGGGGCCGCGATGTATGCCCCTTACGGACCCTTCTTTGCCATTATCCCGGAAATGCTGCCACGTAACGTTGCCGGTGGGGCAATGGCGCTGATCAACGCCATGGGTGCTCTGGGTTCCTTCCTCGGTTCCTGGGTGGTGGGTTACCTGAACGGGTCCACCGGCAGCCCATCGGCCTCGTATATTTTCATGGGCAGCGCATTGCTGGTTTCCGTCTGGCTGACGTTGATCGTGAAACCCGCACAGAACAAACAGATGCCGCTGCCTGATGGTGCAAGACAGGCTTAATCTATCGACTACCTGAACAGAGAGAATCGAATGAAACCGAATGTAGTGCTCTATAAGTCGTTACCTGACGAACTGCGCGCACGGCTGGATGAACATTGCCGCGTGACTGAAGTGAAGGACTTAAGCCCGGAAACCCTCGCCGCTCATGCCTCCGCGTTCAGTGAAGCAGAAGGTATTCTGGGGTCCGGCGGCAAAGTGGATGCGGGGTTTTTGCAGCACATGCCAAAGCTGCGCGTGGCCTCGACGGTGTCCGTGGGTTATGACAACTTTGACGTGGCGGCGCTGAATGACAACGGCGTCCTGCTGATGCACACGCCAACCGTGCTAACCGAAACCGTTGCCGATACCATGATGGCACTGGTCCTCAGTTCAGCACGTCGCGTGGTAGAACTGGCAGAGCGCGTCAAAGCGGGCGAGTGGCAAAAGAGCATCGCCCCTGACTGGTACGGTATTGATGTTCACCACAAGAAGCTCGGCATCCTCGGCATGGGCCGCATCGGCCTGGCGCTGGCGCAGCGTGCGCATTTTGGCTTCGGTATGCCGATCCTGTATAACGCCCGCAAACAGCATCCCGAGGCTGAACAGCGTTTTGACGCGCAATATTGTGACCTTGATACGCTGCTGGCGGAGTCTGATTTCCTCTGCATCAGTCTGCCGCTAACAGCGCAGACCCACCATCTGATTGGCCGTGAACAGCTGGCGAAGATGAAGAAGAGTGCCGTGCTGATTAACGCCGGACGTGGGCCGGTGGTTGATGAGCAGGCGCTGATTGCGGCCCTGAAGGACGGGACGATCCATGCCGCTGGGCTGGATGTGTTTGAGCAGGAACCGTTGCCGGTTAGCTCTGAGCTGCTGCAACTGCGCAACGTGGTGGCGCTGCCGCATATTGGCTCTGCCACGCATGAAACGCGTTACGGTATGGCGAAGGATGCAGTGGATAATCTGATTGCTGCGTTAAGCGGTAAGGTTGAGAAGAACTGTGTGAACCCGCGTTAATCGGGGATAAACACGGGTCGACCTTTTGTTTCGGTCGACCCGTTACCGATTATTCCTTCGCGATTGGGGTTTCTTTGATCGCTACCGTTTCATCGCCCTGGATCTGCTTCACGCGCTGCTCCACTTTCTGCACTGCGCTGGCATCTTTCAGCAGCGTGTAGGTCAGGGTGAACGCGGTGCTCTGCCCTGGCTGTAGCTGTTTGACTCGTCCCTGCTCTTTCTCAATGGTGACCGGATAAGCGTAGTTAGTCCCCGGCTCAATCCCGGTGACATAGCCCTGTTTCAGGGTGTCGGTATTTTTCCACATGGTCAGCAGCGGAAGCTGGCGGGTATCAAACTCAATCGATGCCCCTTTATCGCCTTTACTGTTGATCACTGCCGCCACGGTTTTTCCGTTGCTGTCCGCTTTCGGCGTCAGGTTGAATACCATCTCATCAAAGTCTTTGGTCGGCGCGCCGTAAACATTCCAGCCATCCAGCCCTTTTTTGGCGTAGTCATTGAACGGCGACACGGATTTCAGCGGCGCGATAAAGCGCGCATCTTTTTCAAGGATCGGCGTACCGAAGTTGCTGTGATAGATAATCTGGTAGTCGTGCGGATAATCGGCCTGGTTGGTCAGCACATCGTGCACGGTAAAGGCGTCGGAACCCGGCACATAGCGCAGCTCGGTCCAGGTTTCGAGATTCGCTTTTTTAAAGGTGGTTTCTTTCAGCAGGCCGCGAATACGAATTTCATGCGGCGCCCGGTCATCCACGATCACTTCAACCTTGGACGCCGGAGTATTGCCCGCTTTACCGTGCAACGTGTAGATCACCCCGTCTTTGGTCACCGGGTGGCCGGTCCATTCAAAGCCGCAGCGCACCATCATTTCGTTGAAACCTTCCAGCCAGCCCAGGCCATTACGGCTCTCCAGGTTGATATTAGCCGGGTTAACCACTTCTTTCACTGGCGAATCCCAGCCCAGGCGCACGCCATGCCCCGTCACTTTCAGTAAATCCATACCTCGCGTCGGGCTGAGACTGATGGTCAGGCCGTTTTTGCTGGTAATGGTCAGCACTTTAGAACCTTCCTGCTTGCCGCCGTGCAGGACTTTTTGCTCAATGCTGAAGTTTTCACCCGCCAGCTTCAGCTGCTGGCTGTTAACCTGCCAGTTTCCCTTCTCCGTACTGCTTTCAGCATCTGTCAGCAACCAGCTTTGTGCTGCTGCCTGACCGCTGATTACCGCCATCACTACCCCTGCCAGAAGTGTTTTTTTCATGGTTCTCATCCTTTAGCTGAATTGATTAAGCTTTATCGAACCACAGACTACAAATCAGCGCAGGATAAAAACGTGACAGGTATCACCGACTGATTTATTGGCTGTTTTTACTCCTTTAAACGTGCACCAGGTCACTAAAAAGTACGCCAGTAGATCGATATACATAAATAAACGTGATGAGCATCAGTTATGAACCTCCTCAGATTAAAACGATTCAGCTAAAAAACCCCGCCCCTATACCGCGCACAGCCAGAAGGACATGCCGAGAGAGGGACAAATGCGATCGCGCCTGCGGAAGATTGCATCCCACAGGTGCTGGCGTTAAGGTGGTCACCCGTTGTAGATAACAAGTGATTAACAGGGTATGAGCTTTTCGGCATTTGGTGAAAAATTTACGCGCCATTCAGGTATTACACGTCTGATGGAAGATATGGGTGAAGGTCTGCGAACGCCTGGCGCGGTGATGCTGGGCGGCGGGAATCCTGCGCAAATCCCGGCGATGAACGACTATTTTCAGCAGCTGCTGCAACAGATGCATGATGAAGGCAAGCTGGCAGAAGCCCTGTGCAATTATGACGGCCCACGCGGTAAAACAACGCTGCTGGATTCACTGTCAGCATTGTTGCGCGAACAGCTCGGCTGGGAGATTGCCCCGGAAAATATTGCCCTGACCAACGGCAGTCAGAGCGCCTTCTTCTATCTGTTTAACCTGTACGCAGGTTACCGTGCCGATGGCAGTAAAAAACGCGTTCTCTTCCCCCTGGCCCCTGAGTATCTTGGCTATGCCGATGCCGGCCTGGATGAAGATCTGTTTGTCTCGACGCGGCCCAATATCGAAATGCTGCCGGAGGGACAGTTCAAGTATCACGTCGACTTTGAACATCTGCATATCGGTGACGATACTGGCCTGATCTGTGTGTCACGCCCGACCAATCCCACCGGTAATGTGATCACCGACGATGAATTGCTCAAGCTGGATGCGCTGGCCCAGCAGCATGATATTCCGCTGCTGATCGATAACGCCTACGGCGTGCCGTTCCCCGGCATTATCTTCAGCGAAGCCCGTCCGCTGTGGAATCCCAATATTATTCTGTGCATGAGCCTCTCCAAACTCGGCCTGCCTGGCGCACGTTGCGGCATTATTATTGCCGATGAAAAAGTGATCTCTGCCGTCAGTAATATGAATGGCATTATCAGCCTGGCACCCGGCAGCGTCGGGCCGGCGATCGCCAATGAGATGATCCAACGCGGCGATCTGCTGCGGCTGTCAGAAGAGGTGATCAAACCGTTCTATCAGCAACGCGTGACGCAGACCATTGCGCTTATTCGCCGCTATTTATCACCCGAACGCTGTCTGATCCATAAACCCGAAGGGGCAATTTTCCTCTGGTTATGGTTTAAAGATCTGCCGATCACCACGGAAGTGCTGTATCAGCGGCTGAAAAAGCGCGGTGTGTTGATGGTGCCAGGGCATTTATTCTTCCCGGGGCTGGAGCAGGAGTGGCCGCATACACATCAGTGCATGCGCATGAACTATGTGCCGGATAGCGATAAGATTGAGCGGGGCATTACGATCCTGACCGAAGAAGTCGAGCGGGCGCATCGCGAAGGATAAAATAAAGGCCACCCGCTGACGCGGGTGGCCCGTTAACAACTGCGTATTATTTCAAAATTTCGATTCGGCGCGGTTTATGGGCTTCGGGTACCACGCGTTCCAGGTCGATATACAGCAGGCCGTTTTCCAGTTTGGCATTGCGCACATGTACGTGCTCGGCCAGCTGGAATTTGCGCTCAAAATTGCGTTCGGCAATGCCCTGATACAGATAGGTGCGCTCCTGCTGCTCGTCCGGATGCGACCCGCGTACGCTGAGAAGATTGTCGTGGGAGGTAATCTCCAGTTCACTCTCAGCAAAGCCGGCGACGGCAATCGTAATACGGTAGTTGTTTTCGCCCACCAGCTCGACGTTGTATGGCGGGTAGCCGCCATTGTTGGCTCCCTGGCTCTGGCTGGTTTCCAGCAGGTTGATCAAACGGTCAAAGCCAATGGACGAGCGATAAAGTGGGGCAAGGTCAAAATTACGCATGTTACAGCTCCTGATATTCAGCGAGTGAGTGGTGTCGGCCCTCCATAATGGACGGGTCGTCGGTTCAGAAAACACTGCCCTGTCGGCGCAGGTTTTACTGACCGTAAAAATAAAATGGTGATGAAATCGATGCTTTCAAGGGATGAAATTACGATTTTTTTACCTGAAAGCAGCGAATGACATACACTCAGGGATGAGTTCGCCGGGCCATCGGATTAACCACCGCAGAGTGGTCAGCGTCAATCGACACGCCGGTAATGAAGTCTCAGCCAGGTTGCAAAGACTGAAGGGATAATCAAGATGAAAACATTGAAGAAATGTCATATTGCCGGATTTGTCGCCTGCGTGTCGCTGGTCAGTACCAGCGGTTGCTCAAGCATGATGATGCACAGTGGTCCCAGCGATGGCTATTACCCCGGGACACGGGCCAGTGCGAACGCGCTGACCGATGAAAACAGCGGCTGGGTGATAAAGCCGCTGGCGGCGCTCGACCTGCCTTTCTCTGCCGTGCTGGATACGTTACTCCTGCCGCTGGACTATTATCGCTCCGGTGATACCGACTCGCCGCGTGAACGCGTACACCGCAGCGAGCAGGCGAATCATACCGACGAAGTCATGTCGCAGACGATGGCGCCTTACGCTGTTAACTCACCTGCACCGTAAAGATCTGACGGTAGTCACTACCGTCACGCAGATAGGCCACAGATCGCCCGTCGGGGGAGAACACCACGGCATCTGCCACAGGCGCAGTATCGCTGCGCCGGGTAATACGGCGCAGTGTTCCGCTGGCAACCTCACAGAGGGTGATGCTGTTGTCGCAGACAAAGGCCAGCTTTTGCCCATCCGGGTGCCAGCTAAACGCCGACTGAATATCATGCTCACTGTGTGTCACCTGACGCGGTACACCGCCCTGCGGTGAGACTGTCCAGAGTTGCACCACCCCGGCATCATCTTTCATCAGAAACGCAATGGCACTGCCATCCGGCGAACTGCGTAGCCAGTGGCGCGGCGCAGTGGCCAGTCCCGGGAACCGGCGACTAGCGGTAAACGTCAGGCGACGCTGCTGTATCCCCTTCGGCGGGGCGGGCAGTTGGGTGGATGTGCCTTCCAGCGGCTCATCGCCCGCTATCGCGAACGCGGCGTGACTTTCCGGCAGGTCGACGATAAACACTTCCGGTACTTTTTCGCCCGCCTCTGAAAGCGTATCGCCAATAAATGCCAGCGCCCAGCGCTGACGGCTGCCGTCAGCGCGCAGATACCCTTGATGACCGATCCAGCCCTCTTCATACGCACGGTTGATCTCATCGCTGCCCGGCTGAGGCGCCACCGTGGTCCGGCTGACCAGCACGCAGTAGTGGCTGCCATCATATTCCCGCGGGTGATCTTTTGGCGGGCACACCGCATGCAGCGGCACCGCTACCCCGACGTTACGCAGATCCTGCGCCACATCCCACTCGTGCATCACATGATCGTTATAGGTAAAGCTCAGGCGTGAACCGTCCGGGCTGAAGACATGCACATGAGAGCCGCCACGCAGCGCACCGGCAGTAAAAGGCGGAGTGATGTCGCAGGCGTCGAGGTTTTCCGCCACTCCCTGCTGGATAATCACTCCGCGACGATGGTGGAAATCATATTTCCACTTGCTGTCCGGGTGCTCAGGTCCATGAATGCAGACATAGCGCGCAGGCAGATCGGGGCTGGCCGTGACCACGCCCACATGGGCACCGTCACCGGCCTGATACAGCACTTCTGTTTCACCGCTGGCAACATTCACCCGTTCAATGGTCAGCCCGGTAAACGACGCGCCGGAAGGACGCACGTCGTACACCAGCCACTGGCTGTCGGCGGTCCAGACGTTAATATTGGTCAACTGATGATGACGCGGCGCAAAGGTAAGCTGTTTTTCTTTCATGGCAGGAAGCCCTTAACACGGTTTTGCTAAGGGTAATGCATTCGGCGGATTTAGGGTATCCGCCGTCTTTCAGCAGGCAATGAATTACAGCACAAACTTCTCAATGGCCACGGCAACGCCATCTTCAAGGTTCGATGTGGTAACAAACTGCGCGATCGCTTTAACGGCGTCGATCCCGTTGCCCATCGCGACGCCTGTTCCGGCGAACTCCAGCATTGCCAGGTCGTTTTCCTGATCGCCGAGCGCCATCACTTCTTCACGCTGTAAACCAAGACGATCGGCCAGTGCTTTCACCCCGGCGCCTTTATTCACCTGTTTATTCAGAATTTCCAGGAAGTAAGGCGAGCTTTTCAGGATGGTATTACGCGCCCTGGCTTCAGCAGGCAGGCGGGCAATCGCCGCATCCAGCAGTTCCGGCTCGTCAATCATCATCACTTTCGGAAAGGTCATGGAAGCATCCATCTCTTCTACCGGGCGATAACGCAGCGGAATGCCGGTCATGCTGGCCTCATGGATGGTGAACCGGCTGATATCTTTGTTCGCGGTGTACAGATGGGTTTGCGTCAACGCCTGGAAATGTACGCCCAGTTCGCGTGCCAGCTGTTCGTAATAGAGATAGTCGTCAAAGCTGACAGCCACTTCCGCCACGCATTCACCGGTATCGGCCTTTTGCACCAGCGCGCCATTATTGCTGATGCAATACTGCCCTTCCTGTTGCAGGTCCAGCTCCGCCAGGTAGCGCTGGATACCGATAAACGGGCGACCCGTTGCCAGTACCACCGCCACACCTTTGTCGCGTGCCGCCTGAATCGCCTGCTTCACGCGCGGCGTGACTTCGTGCTGCGGATTCAGCAGCGTGCCGTCCATATCAATCGCAATCAGTTTAATCGCCATACCATCCTCGTTAGCTAACAATGTGTCACCATGCTAGCGCGATTCAGCTTACGATGACCAGCCTGATGACGGAATGAACGGCACGTCGCCATCAGTGACGCGTGGCCAGCGGTTTATTCACAAAGAAGCCGTAGCTGATCGCACCCAGCATCAGCAACCCGGCGCCCAGCAGGAACACATTGGTGAATTTACCCGTCATATCCAGAATCACCCCGGTAACAATCGGTGCCATTGCCGCACCGAGGAAACCGCCGAAGTTCTGAATTGCCCCCAACGACGCGACCTGATCTTTCGGTGCAATATCCGTGGCCAGCGTCCAGATAGCGCCCTGCGGCATCTGAGAACAGAAATAGCCCAGCGACAGCAAGGTGATCGCCAGCGGTGTGCTTTCCACAAACGGGATCGGCGCAACGAAGCAGGCTGCCAGCGCCGCACCCACCACAATCGGGATCTTACGTGCATGGATCGCTTTCATTCCGCTGCGCACCAGTTTATCGGAGAGCATTCCCCCCACCAGCACACCCAGAATACCGGCAAAGAAAGGAATGGAGGCAATCCAGCCGGTCTGTTTCAGGCTGAAGCCAAGGGATTTCTCCAGATAGCTTGGCAGCCAGGTCAGGTAGACCCAGATGGTGAACATAATCGAGAAGTTACCGATCACCATAAACCAGGTGGTACGGTGCTTAAACAGTGCGCCCCAGCTGGTTTTTACCGGCTTCTCGCCCTCGACCGTTACGCTACGGTGACCGGCATGAATCAGTGCATCTTCACGTGCATCCGGGTCACGGAAGAATTTCCACCATGCCAGCATCAATGGAATGCCCATCAAGCCAATCGCCATAAACATGCCGCGCCAGCCGAAGCTCAGCAGCAGTACGGTGAGGATGGGCGGAGCAATGGCGTTAGCAATCTGCGAACCGGTATTGATGATCGAGGTCGGCAGACCACGCTCTTTATCGCCAAACCAGCGATGGGTAATTTTAATCCCGGAGGTAAAGAACGGCGACTCGGAAATCCCCAGCAGCATACGCAGGCCATAAAACACCGAGTAGCTGTTCACAAAGGCCGCCAGGAAGGTAAAACCGGACCACAGACCCAGCGCCCAGGAGAACATGCGTTTCGGGCCAAACTTATCCACCAGCCAGCCCGCAGGCAGGTTTGCCAGCGCGTAGGGCCAGAGGAACGCAGACAGTAGCATCCCCATTTCCGTCTGTGAAAAACCGAATTCAGCGGCAATCGTGGTGTTGGCAATGCTGAGGTTCGCACGGTCAAGGTAGTTCACCACCGCCGCCAGCAGCAGGATCAGAATAATGCCCCAGCGCAGACGTGAGAGCTGCGGCGGGTTCGCGGTCAACGGCTGCGCGCCAGAGGCAGTAACAGAGGCGTTTTTCATGAGGATCTCTCGTCAGTAAACAGGCTCAGGTGGATTTTGATAACCGCTTTGCGGATGCGGGAAACACCGTGGGTCTGGCAACAGGGGCGATGAACATCATGGGGAAACAGCACCACAAAGGTGTCGGCTTCCAGCGCAATCATCGATTCATTATGGGTTTGGTGATAAAACACAATATCATGCTGCGCAGCACGGTCTTCGACCACCACGTGATCGGGATGCGCGCGCGCCACGCCGATGGTCTCTTCGCCGGAGAGCAGATACTGGATATCAACATAGTTAAAATGTGACTCGGCGCGGCGGGCGCTGGCCGGTTCGGTTTCCATTGTCTGGTAGAGGCAAAACATTTTGTTATCAGGGAGGATGTCGAACTTACCCGGTTCCAGCGCGGTGAAATCCGTGGCAGCAATCCATTCCAGAGCCTGGTTAATGACCGGATGCAGGGTATGACGTTCCCTCGCCCAGTCGTTGCGATCGCAAAAAATCATGATGATGTTCCCGTTTATATTCTCGTCAGACGAGTATTTGTTATTGGTTTAGCGGGTGTAAGGTACAGCGGGCGGCCTTTTTTCACTGGCCGCCCGGCGCGAAAGGCTAGCCCGCGATTTTCTTTTGCCACAGCGCAGTACCCTGCTGGATTTGATCCAGCAGTACGCTCAGGCCCCAGAATTTTTCCAGCACGTTATCTTTATTTACGCGGCAGAATTCACTGTCGAACGTGCCGAGCTGCTGGTGATAGATTTTGGCGTTTTTCGGGTAGCCGAGGGTTTCGGTGACCGCAGACAGTGACAGGAATAATGACAGCTCCTGCGCTTTCTCTGGCTGCTCTGCGCCGTGGTGGTAGAGCCAGTGATACAGCTCAGGGTGGAAGTTAGTGAACACCCCGCTGAACCCTTTAGAGCCGGACTGAATAGCGGGCCAGGCGATGGCAGCATTGGCATTGATGATATTGAACGGCGTGCCTTCTGCCAGTTTCACGCGACGCTGCACGGTCGGCAGGTCGCAGCTCACATCCTTCAGCACCACAAAACGGCCGCTGTTGGCGCAGAAGCTGAACTCTTCATCGGTCAGCAGACGGCGATACGGCGCCGGACACTCATACAGACCCAGTGGCATGGTCACCGGCAGGGCTTCCAGCAGGGCGTTCAGTGTTGAGAAGAACACCTCGCTACCTTCATTTTTCGGATCCAGATGGTTGGTGACCAGTACCAGCGCATCAATGCCGGTATTCGCCATCGCGCTCAGTTCGGTAATCTGCGCATCCAGTGCATCGCTGATATGGCCGGACGCAATGACCGGTACGCGCCCCTGGACTTTTTCCACCACAAATTTCGCCAGTTCAACGCGCTCGTTCAGGCTGAGGAACTGCATTTCGCTGGACTGACAGACAGCAAACAGCGCATCCACGCCTTGTGTCAGATACCAGTTAATCAGCCGCTCAAGACCCGGGTAGTCAATCTGGTTATCAGCGGTAAACGGTGTCAGCATGACGGGAACAATGCCTTCAATCTTCTTCATTTGGTTCTCCTGAAGCAGCAGTGCTGCGTGAAAGTCAGTCGGATTTAATGCTGCGCCAGACGCGCAACCACCTGAGGGTGATCGGGCATATTTGATGCCCCTTCGCGCTCTACCGCCAGTGAAGCAAACGCCGCGGCATAGGTGGCCGCCTGCGCAATAGTCTGTCCTTTTGCCAGCGCCGCGGCGAAGGCTCCGTTAAATGCATCACCGGCACCGGTGGTATCAACGCTGAGTGCCGGAAACGCGGCAATATGCTGAAACTGACCGTTCTCAAGGATCAGCGCCCCGCGCGAACTCATGGTGATAATCACTCGCTTCGCCCCCTGACGCACAATCGCCAGGGCGGCTTCTTTGGCGCTGTCGAGGTCGTTCACCTCCACCCCGGACAGCAAAGACGCCTCGGTTTCATTCGGGGTCAGCACATCCACATATTGCAGGCACGCCAGCGCATCTGCGGAGAACGGGGCCGGATTCATAATCACGCGCACGCCCAGCGTGGTGGCCAGCTTCATGGCGTTCAGCGTGGCGGAAAAGTTGTTTTCCAGCTGCACCAGCAGCACATCCGATCCCGCCAGTTCATGCGTCATTTCCGCCACTTCCCCGTCGGTCAGCGTCTTATTGGCACCGGAGTAAATCGCGATCATGTTTTCGCCATCCTGCTGCGACACATAGATAATCGCGTTACCCGTTGGCTCGACGTCACTCTGGTAAAGCCTGAAAGAGTGAATATCTGACGCCGACAGATGGTCGAAAGCGAACTGGCTGAACTGATCGGTACCCACTTTAGAGACAAAGTGGACGCGCGCCCCGGCACGGCTGGCAGCCATCGCCTGATTCGCCCCTTTGCCGCCTGGACCCAGCGTACTGCCGAGTGCCAGCAGGGATTCTCCGCCTTTCGGAAAGCGCGCCACTTTCGCCACGATATCGACGTTAAACGAGCCGAGGATGCACACCCGTCCCTGCGTCTGGGTGTTATCGCGCGGTGCTGACCGCTGACGCTGGCTCTCCAGCCGCTGTAACAGCACCTCAAAGTTTCCGCCGGTTTCCGAAATCAGCCTGGCCTGTAAGTTGCGGCGAATCACCATCGCCCCACCGTGACAGCGCTGGATCATCCCCAGACTTGCCAGTGCGGCCAGATCGCTGCGAATGGTCTCTTTAGAGACGGCAAAGGCGGCGGCGAGCCAGGCCACACTCAGGCTTTCATGCTGGTCGAGATAATCGAGAATGCTGTTACGCCGTTGTTCCAGATACATAGTCACCTCTTGCTATTCAGTAGCCTAAGGGAGCACGTAAAGTTTAAAAGTGATAGCGGTCATAGCGCTCGGGGAAAAACGGAAGCAAACGGAAGGGAAACCAAAAGAAGGGGGAAAGCAAAAGACACAATATGTCGATGCCCTTAACACGAAAACAAGACGTGTCGAAATTCCACTCCTTTTTCGACATGAGAAGAGAGCATCGGTACATCACAGGCGAAAAAAAAGCAGACCCGGAGGTCTGCTTTTTATCTGATGCTGCCGAACCTGACGATTAAATATCGATGTTTGCTGCGCGCAGCGCATTCTCTTCGATAAAGGCACGGCGGGGTTCTACCGCATCACCCATCAGGGTGGTGAACAGCTGATCGGCGGCAACTGCATCGCGAATGGTCACGCGCAGCATACGACGGCTTTCCGGGTCCATGGTGGTTTCCCACAGCTGATCCGGGTTCATTTCGCCCAGACCTTTGTAGCGCTGAACGGTCAGACCACGACGTGACTCTTTCACCAGCCACTCCATCGCCTGCTCAAAGCTGGCAATCGGCTGACGGCGTTCGCCACGTTCGATAAACGCGTCTTCTTCAATCAGACCGCGCAGCTTCTCGCCCAGGGAGCACAGTTTGCGGTATTCACCGCCGAGCATGAACTCGGTATCCAGCGCATAATCGGTATCCACACCGTGCGTCTTGATACGCAGCACCGGTTCAAAGATGTGCAGTTCAAGGTTTTCACGTACCAGACCGCTGTAGCTGCTGCCATGCTGATCGTTATCGTTGAGATACGTTACCAGCTCATCCATCCATGCCTTGACCGGTGCTTCTACTGCCAGTTCGCTCAGGGTTGGGTTGTAGACCAGCGCATTCAGCAGCGCCACCGGATAACGGCGCTCCATACGTTTGATCATCTTACGCGTGCTGTTGAACTCGGATACCAGGTCTTCCAGCGGCTTACCACCCAGGGCCGGAGCGCTGCCGTTAGCGTGCAGCGCTGCGCCGTCCAGTGCAATGGCTATCTGGTACTGATCCATCGCGTCATCATCTTTAATGTACTGTTCCTGCTTGCCTTTTTTCACCTTGTACAACGGCGGCTGGGCGATATACACATGGCCACGCTCGATGATTTCTGGCATCTGACGATAGAAGAAGGTCAGCAGCAGCGTACGGATGTGTGAGCCATCCACATCGGCATCGGTCATGATGATGATGCTGTGATACCGCAGTTTGTCCGGGTTGTATTCGTCACGGCCAATGCCGCAGCCCAGCGCGGTGATCAGCGTGGCCACTTCCTGCGAAGCGAGCATCTTGTCGAAGCGCGCTTTCTCCACGTTCAGGATTTTACCTTTCAGCGGCAGAATGGCCTGGTTTTTACGGTTACGCCCCTGCTTGGCAGAGCCGCCCGCCGAGTCCCCTTCCACCAGGTAGATTTCACAGAGTGCCGGGTCGCGTTCCTGGCAATCGGCCAGTTTACCTGGCAGGCCTGCCAGATCCAGCGCGCCTTTACGGCGGGTCATTTCACGTGCGCGGCGAGCCGCTTCACGGGCGCGGGCGGCGTCGATGATCTTGCCCACAACGATTTTGGCATCGCTCGGGTGTTCCAGCAGGTATTCTGCCAGCAGTTCGTTCATCTGCTGCTCAACCGCCGTTTTCACCTCGGAAGAGACCAGTTTATCTTTGGTCTGAGAGGAGAATTTAGGGTCTGGCACTTTGACTGAAACCACAGCAATCAGGCCTTCACGCGCATCGTCACCGGTGGCACTGACCTTGGCTTTCTTGCTGTAGCCTTCTTTATCCATGTAGGCATTCAGCGTACGGGTCATCGCGGTACGGAAACCAACGAGGTGCGTACCCCCATCGCGCTGTGGGATGTTGTTGGTAAAGCAGTAGATGTTTTCCTGGAAACCATCGTTCCACTGCAGCGCCACTTCCACACCAATGCCGTCTTTCTCAGTGGAGAAATAGAACACATTCGGGTGGATCGGGGTTTTGTTTTTGTTCAGATACTCAACAAACGCCTTGATACCGCCTTCATAGTGGTAATGGTCGCTTTTACCGTCGCGCTTATCTTCCAGCTTGATAGAGACGCCAGAGTTCAGGAACGACAGCTCACGCAGGCGTTTTGCCAGAATTTCGTATTCAAACTCAACCACATTGGTGAAAGTCAGATGGCTTGGCCAGAAACGCACGCGCGTACCGGTCAGATCGGTTTCACCACTGATGCTCAGCGGAGCCTGCGGCACGCCATGAACGTAAATCTGCTGGTGAACTTTACCTTCGCGACGAATGGTCAGTTCCAGTTTTTCCGACAGGGCGTTAACCACGGAAACACCCACGCCATGCAGGCCGCCGGACACTTTATAGGAGTTATCATCGAACTTTCCGCCTGCGTGCAGCACGGTCATGATCACTTCAGCAGCAGAAATGCCTTCTTCTTCATGGATACCGGTAGGAATACCGCGACCGTCATCCTGCACAGATACAGAGTTATCTGCATGAATTGTGACAAGAATATCGGAGCAGTGACCGGCGAGTGCTTCGTCAATGGCGTTATCCACGACCTCAAATACCATGTGATGCAGACCGGTACCGTCATCCGTATCGCCGATATACATACCCGGGCGCTTGCGTACCGCATCCAGCCCCTTGAGAACTTTGATACTGGAGGAGTCATAAGAATTCGACATCAACTTTTCTCGCTCGTTTAATCTTCAGGTTGAACCACTATTTTACCTTGTTCTACAGTGAACATCTTGCCCTTTTCATCAGCCATGTCGAAGACATGCTCGGCCGCAATGGCACTGACAAAAACCTGGGCCTGAGTGGCTTTTAAACGTGCTGCCAGCAGGTGGCGACGCGTTTCATCCAGCTCAGAGGCAAAATCATCTATCAGATACAGGCAACGTCGCCCGTTCTGTCGGGTGAGAAACTCACCCTGCGCCAGCCTCAGGGCGCACATCAGCAGCTTTAACTGGCCGCGTGACAGCAAATCTTCCACTGGCGTTCCCTCAGCGCGAATACGAAAATCCGCTTTATGAGGGCCGCTGGCGGTGTAAGTCAGTGCCCGATCGCGCTCAAACTGACGTTCGAGCAGCTCGGCATAATCACTCTCTTTATCCCAGCCGCGCTGATAAGAGAAACTCAGCTGGAACTCCGGCAGAAACTGCGCACAGGTGGCGTTAATATCGGCCGCAATCGCCTCGCTGTAGGCCGCACGCCACTGGCTTATCTGTTCCGCCAGCGGTGCCAGTTCCTGATCCCAGGCGCGGATCTGCTGGTAGCGTGACACCTGACGCAGCGCAGCGTTACGCTGTTTCAGCAGGCGCTTGAGGTTGCTCCAGGCATTGAAAAAACCCGGCTCATTGTGAAAGCAACCCCAGTCGATATAAGCACGACGGTATTTCGGACCGCCGTTCAGCAGGGTAAATCCCTCCGGCGTGATCAGCTGCATCGGCAGCATCTGCGCCAGTTCGGCCACTTTGTGACCGTCGCTACCATCAACCCGCACGCGGCTGTCACCGGCACGATTTTTGGTCAGCCCCACCGACACTTCCCTTTCCGCCCCGGCGATACGCCCGTGCAGCACAAAAGCATCCTGCTCATGGCGAATGACCCTACCCGCCTGCAAACTGCGGAAGGCACGACCGTGGCCCAGAGTGTAAATCGCTTCCAGCACGCTGGTTTTACCGCTGCCGTTCGGCCCCACCAGGAAGTTAAATCCGGGGGCCAGCGCGAGGTCCGCGTTTTCGATATTACGGAAGTCTTTGATAAGCAGGCGGGTTAAAGCCATTACAGGATCCAGAGCAGCGGGATGTAGGGGTCGTACATGTGCGACCCTGGGTCAGGCATGCCTGACCCCTACGAGATATGGAGATTCACTCAGCAATTACAATCTCATTGGCATAACGACGTAGGCCGCTGACTGGCTTGCTGCATCTTCAATCTGGACGCTGGAAACGGAATCCGTTAGCAGCAGACGCACGTTCTCGCATTTCAGCGCATTCAGGACATCCAGCACATAGCTGACGTTGAAGCCAATTTCGAGATCGGTGCCACCGTAGGTCACATCCAGCATCTCTTCAGCTTCTTCCTGCTCCGGATTATTCGCCGTAATCTTCAGCTGATTTTCGCTGATATAGAGGCGAACACCGCGGAATTTCTCATTTGAGAGGATCGCTGCGCGGGAAAACGCCTGCTTCAGCAGATCACAACCTGCATCGAGGGTTTTGTCCGGGTTCTTCGGCAATACGCGGCGATAATCCGGGAAGCGGCCATCAACCAGCTTCGAGGTGAAAATAAAGTCACCCACATGCGCACGGATATTGTTGCTGCCGATCTGCACCTGTAACAGGGTATCGCCCCCATCCAGCAGACGCACCAGCTCAATAACCCCTTTACGCGGCACGATCACCGAATGGCTGGGAAGCTGCTGGCCCACCGGCATTGAACAGACTGCCAGGCGGTGACCATCGGTGGCCACCGTACGCAGCTCTTCACCTTCGGTCTCAAACAGCATGCCGTTCAGGTAATAACGAACGTCCTGATGTGCCATAGAGAACTGCGTGGCTTCAATCAGGCGTTTAAGGGTCGCCTGCGGCAGCGTGAATTCGACCTCGCTCTGCCAGTCATCCAGGTTAGGGAAGTCACTGGCAGGTAGGGTGGAAAGCGAGAAACGGCTACGGCCGGAGCGCACCAGCATTCTTTCGCCTTCCAGAATCACCGTGATTTCAGCGCCTTCCGGCAGACCACGGCAGATATCAAAGAATTTGCGTGCGGGCACGGTTGTCGCGCCTGGCTCATGGTCCTGCGTCAGCGCAACACGCGCCACCATTTCCATTTCCAGATCGGTGCCGGTCAGCAACAGCGTGCCTTCATTAACCTGCAATAACAGGTTGCCAAGGATCGGCAGCGTCGGACGACCGCCTAATGGGCTGCTAACTTGCTGTAATGGCTTGAGTAAATGCTCACGTTCTACAATAAATTTCATAGTCAGGAAGATAATGTTCTGATTAGATTTGAGAAATCTTCTTTAATGTCATGACTCTCTTCACGCAGCTGCTCAATTTTACGGCAGGCATGTAGCACTGTGGTGTGGTCACGACCCCCGAAAGCATCACCGATTTCCGGCAGACTGTGGTTGGTCAGTTCCTTGGCCATCGCCATCGCCATCTGGCGCGGGCGTGCAACCGAACGGGAACGTCGCTTCGACAGCAGATCGGCGACTTTAATTTTATAATACTCAGCAACCGTCTTCTGAATATTATCGATAGTTACCAGCTTCTCCTGCAAGGCCAGCAGGTCGCGTAAAGCTTCGCGCACAAAATCGATCGTGATGGCACGACCGGTAAAGTTTGCGTTGGCGATCACGCGGTTTAACGCACCTTCAAGCTCACGCACATTAGAACGCAGACGCTTGGCAATAAAGAACGCGACTTCACCCGGCAGACGAATGTCATTTTCATCCGCTTTCTTCATCAGGATCGCTACGCGGGTTTCCAGCTCCGGCGGCTCGATCGCCACCGTCAGGCCCCAGCCAAAGCGTGATTTGAGACGATCTTCCACACCATTGATCTCTTTCGGATAACGATCCGAGGTCAAAATGATCTGCTGATTACCTTCCAGCAGGGCATTAAAGGTGTGGAAAAACTCTTCCTGCGATCGCTCTTTATTGGCAAAAAACTGAATGTCATCGATCAGCAGCGCATCCACTGAGCGGTAGTAACGCTTAAATTCTTCGATGGCGTTGTTCTGTAGCGCCTTGACCATGTCCTGCACAAAACGCTCCGAGTGCATATACACCACTTTCGCGTTTGGCTTACGTGCCATGATCCCGTTGCCGACTGCATGCAACAAGTGCGTCTTACCGAGGCCCGTGCCGCCATAAAGGAACAACGGGTTATACGCGCCACCTGGGTTATCAGCCACCTGACGTGCCGCCGCACGTGCCAGCTGGTTTGATTTACCCTCAACGAAATTGTCGAAGTTGTGCTTGGTGTTCACATTTGAGCGGTAAGACAGCTCTGCCGGTGCCGGCATGCTGTCCCAGCTTGGGCGCATCGGTGCCGGGCGGCTGATAATGCCTGGTGAGTTAGCATGTGCCGTGGCCATCACCGGCTGGCTGATAGTCTGCGCGGCCGGCTTGCTGCCCACTTCAAAACGCAGCAATGGCACATTTGCCCCGCAAAAATCATTCAGCAGGGCATTGATGTTATTCAGGTATTTATCCCGAACCCAATCGAGTACAAAACGGTTTGGTGCATACAAGGCCAGCGTATTGTCATTCAATTCGGCCTGCAAGGGGCGTATCCACATGCTGAATTCTGTGGCAGGTAGCTCATCCTGCAGGCGGGCAAGACACTGTTGCCAAAGCGTAAGTGACACGGCGGACTCCACTCGAAAAAATTCGATAAGAAATAAAAGCGCTGAAGCGATAATTTCATCATTGTTGACGCATGCCGATGAAACACATGCGAACCGCTATCCACGGTTACTCCGCCCGTCCCCGGCATATCTAATGCTTAAGGGTAGGATCGACCCGAAGGATCGTTAGCGGAAGGGCGGATCATAGCGTAAAGCGCAGCAGAGATCTTCACTTTCTACACAGTTTTGATCCAATTTATCCACAGGCGTGTACAGCGGGGATAAGTTTACGCCACCCTGAGCAAAAGGCATTCAGGATCGTCTGCATTCGTTGAAATGTAATGGTGCCGTCACGTTATTGCCGCAAACGACGTGCAACAGGATCGCCAGAAGATCCTGCGCGATCCTTGCGCTTTTTACTGGACGCCGTATAATTCTTGCCCCGGCGTGTGCGCCATGGCCGTTTTGGCTGTTTTTGCGGCCACAACGGGCAATCAGGATGCGCTTTTCACGCGAAGTAAATTGACTCTGGACTGTACAATTATTACAATCCCGCCTCTTTATTAAAGACACACTGAGGCGTCGGTCGTTTTTTCGGGCCAGATAACGCGTCACCAAGTGAAATTTTTCAAGTTTAGGTAGAAATCGCCATGAAACGCACTTTTCAACCGTCCGTACTGAAGCGTAACCGTTCACACGGTTTCCGTGCTCGTATGGCAAATAAAAATGGTCGTCAGGTTCTGGCACGTCGTCGTGCTAAAGGCCGTTCTCGTCTGACCGTTTCTAAGTAATAAAAGCTAACCGCTGAGTGGTTAAGCTCGCATTTCCCAGGGAGTTACGTTTGTTAACTCCCACTCATTTCACTTTCGTCTTCCAGCAGCCACAACGGGCTGGCACGCCGCAAATTACTATTCTCGGCCGCCTGAACGCGCTGGGGCATCCCCGCATCGGTCTTACCGTCGCCAAAAAACATGTTAAACGTGCTCACGAGCGTAACCGGATCAAGCGATTGACCCGCGAAAGCTTTCGTCTGCGTCAACATGAGCTTCCGGCGATGGATTTTGTCATCGTAGCGAAAAAGGGTGTTGCCGATCTGGATAATAAGGCACTGACGGAAGCGTTGGAGAAACTATGGCGTCGTCATTGTCGCTTGGCTCGCGGCTCCTGATCGGGCTGATACGCGTCTATCAACGCGTTATCAGCCCGCTGTTAGGACCCCACTGCCGTTTCCATCCCACCTGTTCGCAATACGGAATTGAGGCATTGCGCAGGTTTGGGGTGATAAAAGGGAGTTGGTTGACGATGAAACGCATATTAAAATGCCACCCCTTGAACCCGGGTGGCGACGATCCGGTGCCGCCACATAACCATTGATCCCAGAGAACATTAACGATGGATTCGCAACGCAATCTTTTTCTCATCGCTTTTCTGTTCGTGTCCTTCATGATCTGGCAAGCCTGGCAGACGGACCACGCTCCGCAGCCATTGCAGACCCAGACCACGCAAAACACGACCAGTGCAGCCGGTGATGCCGCCAATCAGGGCGTACCTGCCAGTGGCCAGGGCAAAACGATCACCGTTAAGACTGATGTCCTGTCTTTGAACATCAATACTCGCGGTGGCGATATTGACCAGGCGTTATTGCTGACTTACCCGGATTCACTGGGTTCAGACAAGCCTTTCCAACTGCTGGAAACCATACCTGGGTTCCTGTATCAGGCACAGAGCGGTCTGACTGGTCGTAACGGCCCGGATAACCCGGTAAACGGCGCACGTCCTCTGTACACCGCAGGCCAGGATCACTTCGAGCTGGCTGATGGCCAGAGCGAGCTACGTATTCCACTGACCTTTACGGCGGAAAACGGCGCAATCTTCACCAAGACCTTCGTTCTTAAGCGTGGTGAATACGCAATTAATGTCGACTATCAGATCAACAACGCCTCACAGCAGCCGCTGGAAGTGTCAATGTTCGGTCAGCTGAAGCAGTCGATTGACCTGCCGAAGCATCGCGATACCGGCAGCAGCAACTTTGCTCTGCACACTTTCCGTGGCGCAGCTTACTCCAGCAGTGAGACGAACTACGAAAAGTACAAATTCGATAAAATCAGCGATAACGAAAACCTGAGCACTACCACCACCAATGGTTGGGTGGCAATGATGCAGCAGTATTTCGCCACCGCATGGGTTCCACAGACGGCGGGCAGCAATACGCTCTACACCAGCAATCTGGGTAACGGTATTGCCGCGATTGGCTTCAAATCTGCACCGGTAACTGTCGCCGCAGGTTCGCAGCAGCAGCTGGCAGCCACCCTATGGGTCGGCCCGGAAATTCAGGACAAGATGGCAGCCGTTGCTCCCCACCTTGATCTGACCGTGGATTACGGCTGGTTGTGGTTCATCTCTCAGCCTCTGTTCAAACTGCTGAAATTCCTGCACACCTTTATCGGTAACTGGGGCTTCTCCATTATCGTTATCACCTTCATCGTGCGTGGCATCATGTACCCGCTGACCAAAGCGCAGTACACCTCGATGGCAAAAATGCGCATGTTGCAGCCTAAGATTCAGGCGATGCGTGAGCGTTTAGGTGATGACAAGCAACGTATGAGCCAGGAAATGATGGCGTTGTACAAAGCGGAGAAAGTGAACCCGCTGGGCGGCTGTCTGCCTCTGGTTATCCAGATGCCTATCTTCCTGGCACTGTATTACATGCTGATGGGCTCGGTAGAACTGCGTCATGCGCCGTTCGCACTGTGGATCCATGACCTGGCAGCACAGGACCCGTACTACATCCTGCCGATCCTGATGGGTATCACGATGTTCTTCATTCAGAAGATGTCGCCGACCACCGTGACCGATCCGATGCAGCAGAAGATCATGACCTTTATGCCAGTGATCTTCACCGTGTTCTTCTTGTGGTTCCCGTCAGGTCTGGTGCTGTACTACATCGTCAGTAACCTGGTGACCATTATCCAGCAGCAGCTGATTTATCGCGGCCTGGAAAAACGTGGTCTGCACAGCCGCGACAAGAAAAAAGCGTAATCTGTTGATGCCGAAGGGGCGACCGGCAACAAGGGTCGCCCCCTACACATACGGCAATCAAACGCAGGGGCGGCCCCTCTTTTTCGGTCCGCCCGTGCCAAAATCACGCACAATGCTTACACTAAGGTGGTCATCATGACCGCCTTTTTTTTTCCAAAAAAAGAGAATTCAACATGAGCCATAGCGATACTATCGTCGCGCAGGCGACCGCGCCGGGACGCGGCGGCGTCGGCATTCTGCGTGTTTCAGGCAGCAAAGCCGCTGACGTCGCGCAGCTACTGCTGGGCAAACTGCCTAAGCCGCGTTATGCCGACTATCTGCCGTTCCGTGATGCAGACGGTAGCACCCTCGATCAGGGCATCGCGCTGTGGTTCCCCGGTCCTAACTCATTTACCGGCGAAGACGTACTGGAACTTCAGGGCCACGGTGGGCCGGTGATCCTCGATCTGTTGCTGAAACGCATTGTGGCAGTGCCCGGACTACGCATTGCCAATCCGGGTGAGTTCTCAGAACGCGCTTTCCTTAATGACAAACTGGATCTGGCACAGGCTGAAGCGATTGCCGACCTGATTGATGCCAGCTCCGAGCAGGCAGCACGTTCCGCCGTTAACTCATTACAGGGCGTATTTTCTGCGCGTGTAAACCATCTTGTGGAAGCACTTACTCACCTGAGGATCTATGTAGAAGCAGCCATCGACTTCCCGGACGAGGAAATCGACTTCCTTTCTGACGGTAAAATTGAAGCGCTGCTGCATCGGGTGATCGCCGACCTTGATGATGTACGTGCCGAAGCTCGCCAGGGCAGCCTGCTGCGCGAAGGGATGAAGGTCGTGATCGCCGGGCGTCCTAATGCCGGTAAATCCAGCCTGTTGAATGCGCTGGCAGGGCGCGAAGCGGCGATTGTGACCGATATCGCGGGCACCACCCGCGATGTGCTGCGTGAGCATATTCATATTGATGGCATGCCGCTGCATATCATTGATACTGCCGGATTACGCGAAGCCGGTGATGAAGTTGAGCGCATTGGCATCGAACGCGCGTGGAATGAGATCGAACAGGCCGATCGCGTGCTGTTTATGGTCGATGGCACGACAACGGATGCGACCGGCCCGGCCGAAATATGGCCGGACTTTATCGCCCGACTGCCACAGACGTTACCGATTACTGTGGTGCGTAATAAAGCCGATATGACCGGTGAAGTGCTGGGTATCGAGGAAGTAAATGGTCACTCACTTATTCGCCTGTCGGCCCGTACTGGCGATGGCATTGATGTTCTGCGCGACCACCTGAAACACAGCATGGGCTTCTCTGGCAATATGGAAGGTGGCTTCCTGGCACGCCGTCGCCACCTGATCGCGCTGGAGTTAGCAGCCACTCACTTACAGCAGGGCAAAGACCAGTTGTTGGGCGCCTGGGCCGGAGAACTGCTGGCAGAAGAGCTTCGCCTTTCACAGCAAGCGCTGAGTGAAATCACCGGGGAATTCAGCTCGGATGATCTGCTGGGGCGGATTTTCTCCAGTTTTTGCATCGGGAAGTAAACAACCCGGTGGGATAGCTCTATTCCACCAGCAATCTGGCGATAAACAGTGACAATAGTCCGAAATTGACCCTGGGAATGGAATCCCAGGTGAAATATGATAAGAATATTCTTACAATAGCAGAGATGATTACCCGACCATTTTCACGGAGCGACAGATGGCAAGTCATTTTGCACGTTGGGCCCTCGCCCAGACCAGACCCCAGGTTCACCGACTCCCGCAGCAGATCGTCGAGCAGGCCAGCGGATTTTCCGAGAAACGTCGTGCCCGCTATCTGGCCGCTCGCAGCCTGCTGGCAGAGCTGATGCTGCGCGTGTATGGCATCCCCCTTTTGCCCGAATTGATCACCACCGCCAGCGGACGCCCCTGTTTTGCTGATCCAGAACTCCCTGATTTTAGCCTGGCCTACGCGGGTAACATGGTCGGCGTGGTGTTAGCTGAGGAAAGGGGCCGCGCCGGGCTGGATATGGAAATTGTCCGCGCACACAGCCGTCAGACGATGGAACATCATTTTGAGTGCCTGTCATCGGGAGAGAAAGCGTGGATCAATGCGCAGAACGATCCAATAGAGGCGTCTACGCAGCTCTGGACGCTACGCCAAAGCATTCTAAAACTCACCGGCGAAGGGGATGCCGGAAAGGACTCACTGCGCTTACACCCGGCATCTGGCCGACTGCGATCCGTCACCTGGCCAGATATTCAGGCGCTGTGTGATGTTGAGCCATTGCTGGTGTGGTCCTGTGCGTTATCGCCAGGCACGGACAGATTACGTTTGTGGGAATATAACGGGGAAGATGGCTGGGAGTCACTGCGGGATTTTAACGTTTATGCGCACAATCTGGGGCCACGTACGCTGCGCCTGACCAGTCTGCCTGCGGAAAAGCCGCTCTACCACTCCTGATCGTAAAACAGGTGGCGTTACCACCACCCGTTAGTCAGATTAATGCGCGTCGATAAACACGATTTTCAGTACAAACAGTAATGCGACCACAATCACGCACGGGCTGATTTCACGCCAGCGGCCCGTTCCCAGCTTCATCACGCAGTAAGAGATGAAGCCCAGTGCAATACCTTCGGTGATTGAGAAGCTGAAGGGCATCATCGCCGCCGTCACAAACGCCGGAACCGCTTCGGTCAGATCATCCCACTTCACACGCGCCAGGCTTGAGGTCATCAGCACGCCCACGTAGATCAGCGCACCGGCTGCTGCGTAGGCAGGCACCATACCCGCCAGCGGTGACAGGAACATCACCAGCAGGAACAGCACGCCCGTGACAACCGCCATCAGGCCGGTACGACCGCCCACGGACACGCCGGATGAGCTTTCAATGTAGGCCGTCACGGAAGAAGTACCAATAAATGAGCCGGCAACGGAACTGATGCTGTCGACATACAGCGCCTGCTTCATACGTGGGAACTTGCCACTCTCATCGGTCAGGCCCGCTTTATCCGTCACACCAATTAACGTCCCGGAGGAGTCAAACAGGTTAACCAGCATAAAGGAGAAGATGATCCCGGCCATGCCAACGTTCAGTGAATCTTTCAGGTTAACCTGCCCCAGAACGGAGGTCACCGAAGGCGGCGCTGAGAAGATACCGGTATATTTCACATCGCCAATCGCCAGGCCAATCAGGGTGGTCACGACGATCGACACCAGCACGGCCGCATGGATATTGCGGGATGCAAGGATGGCGATAATAAAGAAGCCCAGCGCGCCCAGCAGTACGCTGTGCGAGGTCAGGTTACCCACCGTCACCAGTGTGGCTTCGTTGGCCACGATAATACCGGCATTTTTCAGCCCCATCATCGCGATAAACAGGCCAATACCCGCCGTGATGCCCACACGCAGACTCAGTGGGATATTGGCAATCATCCAGTAACGCACGCGGAAGATTGTCAGCAACAGCAGGCCAACAGCCCCCCAGAAAATCGCGCCCATCCCAATCTGCCAGGAAATACCCATCGCCCCCACAACCACGAAGGCAAAGAAGGCGTTCAGGCCCATTGCAGGAGCCAGTGCCACCGGCAGGTTCGCGACCAGGCCCATCAAAATACTGCCGAAAGCGGCAATCAGACAGGTGGTAACAAAGACCGCCTGCGTGTCCATGCCAGCCACGCCGAGGATCTGCGGGTTAACAAAAACGATATACACCATCGTCAGAAAAGTGGTGAAACCAGCAATCACCTCGGTACGGACGGTGGTGCCATGCTCCTGCAATTTAAAAATCCGTTGTAACAGACCGGGATTCGTCATTATGTGTTTCCAGAACGGAGAAAAGTTGTCGGCCGTTATCCTACCCCAAAATTATGATTTTGGGATGCCGATCACTCGGTTTTTTCGCAACCGATTGCGCTGTTTTACCCGTCTTATCACAACCGTTAACAGTAATTGACATGATTCACCCCGCTTCGCGCTACTATCGGGTATCCACCCTCTGGACTTAAGGAATCAGGATGACCGTGGAATGCATTTTTTTCGATTGTGACGGAACGCTGGTCGACAGCGAAATGCTCTGTACCCAGGCCTACGTCAACACCTTCGCACAGTTTGGTGCCACGCTGTCGCTGCAGGAGATGTTCGAGAAGTACAAAGGGGTAAAACTGTACGACATCATCGCGGATGTCTGCCAGCAACACAGGCTGACGACCCCTGTTGACGTGCTGGAACCGGCTTACCGCAAGGAAGTGGCTCGCCTTTTCGACCTGGAGCTTAAACCGATTCAGGGCGCAAAGGCATTGCTGGAAAAAGTGACGGTTCCGGCCTGTGTCGTCTCTAACGGTACCGTCCCCAAAATGCAGCATTCGCTCGGCCTGACCGGCATGCTCTCCTTCTTTAGGGATCGCTTATATAGCGGCTATGACATTGAGCACTGGAAGCCCGACCCGGAATTGATGTACCACGCAGCCAAACAGATGGGCGTACCGATTGAGCGCTGTATCCTTGTCGATGATTCTGAAGCGGGCGCAAAAGCAGGTATCGCCGCCGGTATCCCGGTATTCTATTACTGCGTAGATGCGCATAATCCGGTTATCGACCATCCACTGGTGACAGTGTTTGATGATATGGCACTGCTGCCAGCGTTATGGCAGGCACGTGGCTGGCAGCTAACGCGCTAAATGGGGCAGGCCGGGAATAACCCGGCCTGTTGCCAAAAAGCGGTATAGAAAAAATCAAATACCGTCCCCCTCATTGATATACCAGCGTAATGAATTTGACAGCAGTGAAGCATGTTTAATAATCTTTCCTTCATCTACCAGCTGTAAAAGAATATTTCGCATCATATAGATACTCTCACCACAATTGTCAGCCAACTCTCTGGTTTTAGGCCACAGTGTGGGATCGGATAAATGCGCGCCCTCTTTTGGACTGGTCGCGATTCTCTGGCAGATCAAAGCCAGCGTTCGAAATGCCTCTTGCTTCTTTAGCTGAAGCGCTGTTTTACTTCTTCTCATTTTTAATATATTAATGATAGCGTTAATTACCCGCTATGCATTGTTCCTTGTCGCTATATTAATTATATTCACGGCGAGGAGGAATCGCATACCTGCGTTGTTATCAGCGCTGCCAGTACCGACCCCACCCTGGTGAGCAGTTGATATTTCCAGCGCGGACTACACCAGAATCGAAATGGATAATAATAAAGAGGGGGAAACATCGTCTCAATTGAGAAAAAAATAAAAATCATTTACCGGCGTCGAGAATATCTATTTTTTTAAGCACTGTAAACAATATAAAATCAAAAATAAAAAGCAATACCACAATATGTTAACCCGGTTACCGGACTAATAAGGCCACACAGTCATTAATATGTAAACTTTCATTAATGAGCATTTTGAGAATATGAATATCGTCAAAAAAACAAAGAAAACAGGAAGGGGAATGGGGGAATGACATTCATATTATCCTGCGCTGAAGAACTCAGCGCAGGATGCCGATCAGTTAGCCAATTGCGCCCAGAGCATCATCGTTACCCTGCTTTTTCGGCAGCAGGAATAATGTGGCGACAATATCCAGCAGATAGATCAGCGCCAGTATGGTGATAGCCGCAGTAAACGACCACTGGCTGACCAGCAGCCCAATCACCAGCGGGCCAAATCCACCCACGCCACGCCCCAGGTTGAACAAGACGTTCTGCGCCGTGGCACGCACTTTCACGGGATAGGTGTCAGAAATCAGCGCACCGTAACCGCCAATCATGCCATTCACAAACATGCCCATCAGCGCCCCGGTAAACAGCATGGTCGTCGGATCGCGCAACTGAGCGTAAACCACCACCATCACCACTGCGCCAAACTGATACAGCAGGAAGATTTTCCAGCGGGAGAAACGGTCAGCCAGCAAACCAAATAGCCAGATACCGAAGGTCATCCCGACGACCGTGACCGCGGTCCACAACCCGGATTTGGTCAGCGAGAAGCCAAAGTTAGATGAGAGGTAACTCGGCATCCAGATCATCAGACCGTAATAACCAAAGTTCTGCACGGAGCAGAGGATAAAGATGCCGATACTGGCTTTTGTGGTGGCCGCATCCGCGAACAACAGCTTAATGCGCGCCGTGAACGACAATCCCTGATTCACATCCACATGCTGGGTGAACGCTTCCGGTTCCCCCATGCCGCGACGGATGGCGAACGAGGCCAGCGCAGGCAGCAGACCAACGAGGAACATGCCGCGCCAGCCGATGACATTCAGCAGCAACGGTGTGATAAATGCCGCCAGTAGCACGCCAAGCTGCCAACCCATGCCCACCCACGCTGAAGCACGGTTACGCTTGTTGGCAGGCCAGACTTCCGCGATCAACGCCATCCCAATGCCGAACTCACCGCCCAGCCCCATACCTGCAAGGGTGCGATAAGCCAGCAAATCCCAATATCCCTGTGCTACCGCGCACAGCCCGGTAAAGACGGAAAACATCAGAATAGTGAAGGTCAGTACGCGAATGCGCCCAAAGCGATCGCTGATATGGCCGAAAAGAATGCCACCCAGCACAGCGCCAATCAGTGTCCAGGTCACCAGTGAACCGGCCTGCGAAGGGGATAATGCCAGCGACAGGCTGATAGCGGGCAACATAAAGCCGAGGATCAGCAGATCAAAGCCGTCCATTGCATAACCGCTGACAGCAGCGACCATCGCTTTGCCCGGCGTGACGCCACGCTTGTCCGGAGGGGAAATTGACATGGTTTTCTGGCCTTTTCATTGGAATTTTGCCGCAAGTATAAGGATGACGGGGTGCGGTATCCAGACGAAAAAGTAATGGGAAGGGAGTGAGGCGTGCCGGAGGTGGGCACGCCCTGGCTGAGATTACGAGGGATTATTGCTGCCCGTATCGTCGCCGGTCAACAATTTATCCAACTGATCTCCGCCCACGTGACGGAAATCCTGGCCTTTGACGAAGTAGAAGATAATTTCGCAAATGTTCTGGCAGCGGTCACCGATGCGCTCAATGGCACGAGCGCAGAACAGCGCGGTCAGCACACTCGGGATGGTGCGCGGATCTTCCATCATATAGGTCATCAGCTGACGCACGATGCCTTCATACTCCTGGTCGACTTTCTTATCTTCCCGGTAGATTTCAATCGCTGCATTAAGATCCATACGCGCGAAAGCGTCCAGCACATCATGCAGCATCTGAATAGTGTGATGCCCCATTGACTCAAGGCTGACCAGCAGCGGCTGATGCTGTTGGGTGAACTTTTCCAGTGCAGTACGGCAGATCTTCTCAGCGACATCGCCAATACGTTCCAGCTCGGAGATGGTTTTGATGATCGCCATCACCAGACGCAAGTCGCTGGCGGTGGGCTGACGTTTGGCGATGATGCGCACGCAGGCTTCATCAATCTCCACTTCCATCATATTGACCTTGTGATCCCCTTCGATCACCTTGTTCGCCAACTCACCATCCTGGTTGTGCATGGCAGTGATCGCATCGGTCAACTGCTGTTCGACCATGCCGCCCATCATCATCACCTGGGTGCGGATGTGCTCCAGCTCGGCGTTGAACTGGCCGGAGATATGTTTGTTCAGATTTAAGCTATCCATTGTATTCTCCAGTCAAATCAACCATAACGGCCGGTAATGTAATCTTCAGTTTGTTTCTGATGCGGCTTGGTGAACAGCGTATCGGTATCGCTAAATTCAATCAGTTCGCCCAGATACATAAAGGCAGTGTGGTCGGAGCAACGTGCAGCCTGCTGCATGTTGTGGGTCACGATCACCACGGTGTAATCCTGCTTCAGTTCCGTGATCAGCTCTTCAATGCGCCCGGTTGAGATCGGGTCCAGGGCTGAGCAAGGCTCATCGAGCAGCAACACTTCCGGGCGAATCGCAATACCACGCGCGATGCACAAACGCTGCTGCTGGCCGCCGGAAAGACTGTAACCGCTCTGATGCAGCTTGTCTTTGGTTTCGGTCCACAGTGCCGCTTTCGTCAATGCCCACTGAACGCGTTCGTCCATATCGGCACGTGACAGCTTTTCAAACAGACGCACACCGAAGGCGATGTTGTCATAAATCGACATCGGGAACGGTGTCGGCTTCTGGAATACCATGCCAACACGGGCACGCAGCAGGGCGATGTCCTGGCTGGCGGTCAGAATATTTTCGCCATCCAGCAGGATTTCACCTTCAGCACGCTGCTCAGGATAGAGCGAAAACATCTTGTTAAACGTGCGCAGCAGCGTGGATTTACCGCAGCCGGATGGGCCGATAAACGCCGTCACCTGGTTTTTAGCAATATCCAGATTGATGTTTTTCAGCGCATGGAATTTTCCGTAATAGAAGTTCAAATCACGAACCTGAATCATCTTAGCGGAAGTCGTATCAACCATTTTTATCTCACTTAGTCCGCGCCGCTACCGCCGCGCTGCTCAATTAATGTTTGCTCTTGGCGAAGATCACGCGTGCCAGGATGTTCAGTAACAGTACACACAGCGTAATAATCAGCACGCCCGCCCAGGCCAGACTCTGCCATTCGGCAAACGGACTCATCGCGAACTTAAAGATGGTCACCGGCAGGTTTGCCAGTGGCTGCATCATATCGGTGCTCCAGAACTGGTTCGACAGCGAGGTAAACAGCAGGGGTGCGGTTTCCCCGGCAATGCGGGCAATCGCCAGCAGTACCCCAGTCAGGATGCCGGAAACGGAGGCTTTCAGGGTAATCGCCGAAATCATCTTCCATTTTGGCGTCCCCAGGGCATAAGCCGCTTCACGCAGGCTGTCCGGTACCAGTCGCAGCATGTTTTCGGTTGTACGGATCACGATCGGGATCTGCAACAGTGCCAGCGCAACCACACCGGCCCAGCCGGAGAAGTGCTGCATCTGTGCCACCACGATGGTGTAAACGAACAGACCGACCACGATCGACGGAGCCGACAGCAGAATGTCGTTAATAAAGCGAATCACTTCGGCCAGCCAGGACTTACGGCCATACTCGGCCAGATAGATCCCCGCCATAATTCCCAGCGGCGTTCCCACAGCGGTTGACCAGAAGATCAACAGGCCGCTGCCTGCCAGGGCGTTTGCCAGGCCACCACCCGCCGTATTCGGCGGCGGCGTATTCTCGGTAAACAGCGACAGCGTCATGCCATCGATACCGCGAGTAACAGTAGAAAACAGGATCCACACCAGCCAGAACAGACCAAATGCCATCGTCAGCAATGACAGAGCGAGGGCAATACGGTTTTTCATCCGACGCCACGCCTGCATTTTACGGCGTGAAGCGAGCAGTTCGTCACGCGCCTGCAATTCCATCGTGGTCATGAGCGTGCTCCTTCACTTTTCGCCAGGCGCAGGATCATCAGTTTTGAACAGGCCAGAACGATAAAGGTGATCACAAACAGGATCAGCCCCAGCTCCATCAACGCGGCGGTATGCACGCCCGATTCAGCTTCAGCAAATTCGTTCGCCAGTGCAGAGGTGATGCTGTTGCCCGGCATAAACAGTGAGGCACTGTCGAGCTGGTAGGTGTTACCGATGATAAAGGTTACCGCCATGGTTTCACCCAGTGCGCGCCCCAGTCCTAACATCACACCACCAATCACCCCGTTTTTGGTGAAGGGCAATACCACGCGCCACATCACTTCCCAGGTGGTACAGCCGATACCGTAAGCGGACTCTTTCATCATCACTGGCGTCTGCTCGAACACGTCGCGCATCACGGAAGCGATGTAAGGGATGATCATAATCGCCAGGATAATCCCGGCGGCTAAAATCCCGATACCAAATGCCGGGCCGGAGAACAGCGCTCCCACAATCGGCACGTTAGCCAGTACGTCTCCGACCGGCTGCTGGAAATAGGTGGCAAACAGCGGAGCGAAGATAAACAGACCCCACATGCCATACACAATGCTGGGGATCGCTGCCAGCAGTTCAATCGCCACGCCCAGCGGGCGGCGCAGCCAGTTAGGGGCCAGTTCGGTCAGGAACAAGGCAATGCCGAAACTTACCGGGACAGCGATAAGCAGGGCAATAATGGAGGTGACGACGGTACCGTAAATCGGCACCAGCGCACCAAACTGTTCGTTAGGCGCATCCCACTCTTTATTCCACAGGAACGAGAAACCAAACTTCTGGATACTCGGCCATGAAGAGATAATCAGGGAAACGATAATGCCACCGAGCAGCAACAGCACAATCAACGCAGCCAGTTTAACCAGCGCGCTGAAGATGATGTCACCTTGTTTTCCGGGAGCCTTGAATGCCGGCTTGGTTGCAGCCATAGAATTCTCGAGTCTGATACTGCTGATACGTATCGGGCCAGGCAAGCCTGGCCCCTGGGGGTGATACACACCACGTCAAACGTGGTGCTTACTGGAATAGATTAGTACAGCGCTTTGCCGGAGCTGTCTTTCACGTTAGTTTTCCAGGCGCTACGAATCTGCTCAACCACTGAATCTGGCAGTGAGGCGTAGTCCAGGCCAGCCGTGGTTTTGCTGCCGTTTTTATAGGCCCAGTCGAAGAACTTCAGTACGGCGGCACCTTTCTCAGCATTAGCCTGCTCTTTGTGCACCAGGATAAAGGTGGTAGAGGTGATTGGCCATGCGTTGTCGCCTTTCTGGAAGGTCAGGTCCTGTGCAAAGGATTTGCTCCAGTCTGCGCCTTTAGCCGCATCGCTAAAGCTTTTCTCGCCCGGCTCAATGGCTTTGCCATCGGCATCCACCAGCTTGGTGTACGCCAGGCTGTTCTGTTTCGCATAGGCGTACTCAACGTAGCCGATAGAGCCTGGCAGACGCTGTACGAATGCGGCCACGCCATCGTTACCCTTGCCGCCCAGACCGGTTGGCCAGTTAACGGTGCTGCCTTTACCGACTTTGCTGCTCCAGTCGCTGTTCACTTTAGACAGGTAGCTGGTGAACACGAACGAAGTACCTGAACCGTCAGCGCGGCGTACCACGTTGATGTTGGAGTCAGGCAGTTTCACGCCCGGGTTCAGCTTGGTGATTGCCGGGTCGTTCCACTTTTTGATGGTGCCGAGGTAGATATCACCCACGGTTTTGCCATCCAGCGTCAGCTGTCCAGATTTGATACCAGGAATATTAACCGCCAGTACCACCCCGCCAATAACTGTCGGAAACTGGAACAGGCCATTTTTTTCTAAATCTTCGTCTTTCATTGGCGCATCTGATGCACCGAAGTCTACGGTTTTAGCGATAATTTGCTTAACGCCGCCGGATGAACCAATACCCTGATAGTTAACCTGGCTGCCTGTCGCGGTGTTGTACTCTGCTGCCCACTTGTTATACACAGGTGCCGGGAATGTACCGCCAGCACCGGTCAGGTTGGTTGCGGCCATTGCGGTAACGGCGCTCAGAGACAGGGTTACTGCGACGAATTGAGCCAGGGTTTTGTGCATCAGTGTCATGTTCCCTCCACGGGATTAAAAAGTCAGGCCAGTTGCCGTGTTTGTCTAATTAATGAATGCTGCTGGAGGCAAAATAGGACAGTTTGGTGACAGTAAAATGTACGAAATATGACACTTTTGTGACATCCATCTTTAATTCTTAATCCCTCCAACTTCCCATCACAATTCGGGAACATGATGTCGGGGTACACTAATCTAAGGAGAGAATTTTATGCGAACTTATCAGATGTTACCTCTGGCACTGACCCTGCTGGCCACCTCTTTGCCAGCCCTGTCTGCACAAGTACCGTCAAACCCTCGTCTGAGCTATGAGAAGCATCTGGCAATATTTGACAGTAACAATAAAGACATTAGCCCCAGCTCTATCAGTGGCAGTGATATCAATGACCTTTTCTCTGCGGTAAATGAAATAAACACCCAGCAGGAAAAAGATAAAAGCACCATCGCCGATCTCACCAGCAAGGTCAGAGATCTGGAAAACCAGAACAAAGACCTGAAACGCAGTCAGGATGATCTCAGCCGCAAGCTGGATGACCTGAGCCGCAAGATTAAGTAATCACGGAAAGCCGACGTCAGTCGGCTTTTTCCATTACCGCGCTCATTTCCGCACGACGTTTTACCGGACGCGTGGCCCACAACGATGCAGCAACAATCAGCAACCCGCCCAGCCATGCCGCTGGTGTCAGCGACTCCTGCAACCAGAGCACGGCAAACAGGGCACCAAACAGCGGCTCAGAGCCCATTAATAGCGAGGCACGCGTCGGTGAGGTGCGCTTCACCGCATAGTTCTGCGCGAAGAAGGCAAACAGCGTGCAGAACAGCACGAGGTAAAGCGTCGGCCCCCAGAACAGCGTGCTCTCAGGCAGCGCCGGTATCGCATGCTCCGTCGCCACCAGCACCACCAGCGAGCCGCAGGCGACCACCCCGGTTTGTACCGCCGTCAGCGCCAGGGCAGGCACATTGCGATGCTGGGTCATTTTTTTCGTCAGACACACCATCAATGCACGCAGCAGCGCAGCCCCCAGCACCAGCAGATCGCCGCTGTTCATCTCAATCGGTGTTCCACCCACCAGCAGCATGGCACCGCACAGAGAAACGGCGGCGGCGATAAACACGCTGGTTTCCGGCCGCTGGCGGAACATCAGCCATTCAACCAACGGCGTCAACACCACACACAGGCCGATCAGAAATGCCGCATTACTGGCTGAGGTCAGAGCCACCCCAAAGGTTTCACACAGGAAAATGGCAAACAGCACGGAACCCAGTATCAGCCCCGGCGGCAGCGCCTGACGCCAGCAGTGCCTTAGCGCAGGTAAGAGCAGCACGAAGGTCAGTAAAAAACGAATAAACAGAAAACCCACGACCGGATAAAAAAGAACGGCCTGCTTTGCCATCCCGTAGCTGGTTCCCCAGACCACGGCCACAGCCAGTAACATCCACTCTGCGTAACGCTGTTGTTTCTCCACCTGCATTCCCCTGTCGTTGGTGATAAACCCAACAGCGATTATGATGTTTTTCTCCAGGCGGAATAATCCGCGCTGACAAACAAGACTTGTGCGCTATGAGAACAAATCAATATATGGGTCTGCTGCCGTATATGGCAGTGTTCGTGAAAGTGGTGGAACTCGGCAGCTTCTCGGCGGCCGCAGAGAAGCTGGGCAGCACCGCCTCGTCGGTCAGCCGTCAGATCGCCAGCCTGGAAAATGCCCTTGGGGTGAAACTGCTGGAGAGAACGACACGCAGGCTGCGCCTGACGGAAGCAGGCACGGCCGCGTGGGAGCGCTGCTATGAGATGATGCAGTCGGCACAGTCGGTGTTTGAACTGGCCGGACGCGCCAGCGATACGCCACAAGGTCGGGTGAAAATCAGCGCACCGCGAGCCTACGGCAAAGATTTGATCTCGCCGCACGTTGCTGAGTTTTTACAGCGTTATCCTCAGGTAGATTTGCAACTGATGCTCACCGACCGGCTGGTGGATCTGATCAGTGACGATGTAGACCTGGCAATCCGCATTACCGACACGCCGCCTTCGGGGCTGGCAGCACGCCCGCTGTTTCCCGTCAGACACGTACTCTGTGCCAGTGCGGACTACCTGCAACAACACGGCATCCCACAACACCCGCAGGATCTAACGCAGCACAGCTGTATTTATCTGGGGGAAGTGGCCGGGGATAATCTGTGGAAGTTTCGCCATATCACTAACGGGGAACAGACAAGCGTTGCAGTACACGGGCGCTATGCCTCGAATCACAGCAAAGCACGACTGGAAGGTATCATTAATCACCTGGGTATCGGGTGCCTGCCGCGCTTTTCCGCGCAGCAGGTGCTGGATAATCAACAGATTATTCAGGTACTTCCCGAATGGGACTACATGACATCCTATTACGGAATGTCCTGGATTCTGTATCATCCTAACCGGTATCTCCCCCCTAAGTGCCGGGTGCTTATCGATTTTTTGCTGGAGAAGCTGAAGAATCAGACAGCTGATGCTCAATAGCATTGAACATCAGAGAGGCTTCGCGCGGCTGAGCATCTGATGCCGGTTCTGCCTGTGGCCAGGCGGACCACTGGACAATCACCAGTTTATGAGGCTGATCGATTGCAATCATCTGGCCAAAAATACCTTCAGCCGACAGGGTTCCATTGCGGGTTTCCCCGTTGAGTGGCGCCTCTTTTTTTACACTCAAGGGAACACTCATGTTCCACCACTGATAACCGAATTGCCCTTCAGGGTAGTCGGCTGTCACCGAGTTCTCGGCTCTGTTCCAGGTACTGGCCTCTTTCACCCAGCCATCGGGCAGCGTTTTCGTGCCATCAGGCAGGATGCCATTGTTCATCACGAACAGGCCAAACTTACCCCAGTCTTCAAGCGTCGCGTTAAAGCCGTGCGCGCCCACATCGTGTTTTCCCGGCAGATAGCTGTGCCACACGCCATCATTCACCATGCCGTAAGGCTGCCAGATGTTGTCCTGAAGATAACGGGCGAGCGTTTCTTCCGTGGCTTTTTCCAGCGTATCACCCAGCACCCAGGCACCACCGGAAGAGTAGGACCAAATCTGCCCCGGCTGCGCATAGGCTTTACGCTGAGGATCGAGCACCAGCTTACTCACGCAGTCATAGGTGTCTTTTTCAGCTTCACACTGGGTCAGTTTGGCAAAATCAGATTGAGGGTTGGTGTAATCCTCATTCCAGGTCACACCGGAAGTATGCTGCAACAGATTGCGCAGAGGGACATGCTCCCAGGCGGTGCCGCGTACCTCCGGGTTGTACTTCCCGACCTCATCATCCAGCGAGGCTATCTTTCCCTGTTTAAGTGCGATACCGACTAACGTGGATACCACTGACTTACCGACAGATCGCGAGGTCCATAACGTGGTTTTGGTGTTGCCCTCAGCGTAATATTCCCAGACCTTTTTACCGTCTTTAATCACCATCATACCCGTCACGTTATTGCGTTTAAGGTAATCTGCCAGTGAGTAATGATGCCCCTGATACTCATAGGACACGGCCGAGAGATTGCGATGAGCAACGGGTAGCGGTACCGGTGATTTGCCCGCGCGAAAGATATCGCCGGGATAGGATTGGTAGTCGTTACGGAAGCCCACCACACGCTGCTGAGGTGTCCAGGTAAGCATATCTTTGACATCTGGCAGGTGTTTATCCAGCGGAGCAGGACAAGTTGCCAGGGGGACCGGGCAGTGCACGGTTTCTGGCGCGGCACTCGCCTCGAATACAGCGCCACAACACAGTGCCAGCAGACAAAAACCCGTTTTTATCTTTTTCATTCTCTTCCCTTAAAAAGGACGCAGGAGCGTTCATTGTAAGGAAAGGGATGAAGGGGATTTGTACAAAAAAAGTCCGGCAGACTGACGGATCAGTCATACCGGACTCTTGAGCAGCGCGCCGGGTTCACCGATGCGCAGGGCAGAGCTTATTCAACCGTAACGGATTTTGCCAGGTTACGCGGCTGATCGACATCCGTGCCTTTGATCAGCGCCACATGATAGGACAGTAGCTGTAGCGGCACGGTGTAGAAGATAGGTGCAATGACCTCTTCCACATGCGGTAACGGAATAATACGCATGCCTTCGCTGTTAGCAAAACCGGCGTCAATATCGGCGAAGACATACAGCAGCCCACCACGGGCGCGAACTTCTTCAATATTGGATTTCAGTTTCTCCAGCAATTCATTATTCGGCGCGACGACAATCACCGGCATATCAGCATCAATCAGCGCTAACGGACCGTGCTTCAGTTCACCAGCAGCATAAGCTTCAGCATGAATATAGGAGATCTCTTTCAGCTTCAGCGCGCCTTCCATCGCGATCGGGTACTGATCGCCACGGCCGAGGAACAGCGCATGATGCTTGTCCGAGAAGTCTTCCGCCAGTGATGCAATCAGCTCATCCTGTGACAGCATCTGTTCGATACGGCTTGGCAGCGCTTGCAGAGAGTGCACGATATCGTGCTCAACCTGCGGATCAACACCTTTCAGACGACCTATTTTCGCCACCAGCATCAGCAGCACGGTCAGCTGGGTGGTGAAGGCTTTGGTCGACGCCACGCCGATTTCGGTCCCGGCTTTGGTCATCAGCGCCAGGTCGGACTCACGCACCAGTGACGAACCGGCAACGTTACAAATCGCCAGAGAACCAAGATAACCCAGCTCTTTCGACAGACGCAGTGCTGCCAGGGTATCCGCCGTTTCACCGGATTGAGACAGGGTGATCAGCAGGCTGTTTTTACGCACCGCCGATTTGCGATAGCGGAATTCAGACGCAATCTCAACGTCACACGGCACGTTTGCCAGCGACTCAAACCAGTAACGGGAAACCATACCGGAATTGTATGAGGTGCCACAGGCAACAATCTGAATGTGTTCAACGTTTGCCAGCAGCGTATCAGCCTGCGGCCCCAGCTCGGAGAGATCGACTTCACCGTGGCTGAAACGACCACTCAGGGTGTTTTTAATCGCGACTGGCTGCTCGTAAATCTCTTTCTGCATGTAGTGGCGGTAAATTCCTTTATCGCCAGCATCATACTGTGCGTTTGATTCGATCTCGGCACGTTTTACCTGATGTCCCTGAGCGTCAAAAATGGTCACATCACGGCGGGTAATTTCCGCAATATCGCCCTCTTCCAGGTAGATAAAGCGACGGGTCACGGGCAACAAGGCCAGCTGATCGGAGGCAATAAAGTTTTCACCGACGCCGCGGCCAATCACCAGCGGACTACCGGAACGGGCGGCCACAACGGTCGAGGGATCGCGACTGTCCATAATCACCATGCCGTAAGCACCGCGCAGCTGTGGGATCACCCGCTGAACGACTTCGCGAAGTGAACCACCCTGCTTCTGCTCCCAGTGCACCAGATGCGCCACCACTTCGGTATCAGTTTCTGAGGCAAAAGTATAACCGCGCGCAATCAGCTGTTCGCGCAGCGGTTCGTGATTCTCAATAATGCCGTTGTGAACAATGATGATATGTTCAGAGATATGCGGATGGGCATTCGCTTCCGACGGTTCGCCATGCGTGGCCCAGCGCGTGTGCGCAATCCCCGTACCTCCGACCAGCGAGGTGGTTTCTGCTGCTTCAGCCAGGTTCTGCACCTTGCCCAGACGACGCAGGCGGGTGGCGTTCCCCTGATGATCAACAACGGCGAGACCCGCAGAGTCATAGCCCCGGTATTCCAGACGACGCAGCCCTTCAAGCAGGATTTCTGCAATATCACGCTGCGCTACAGCACCAACAATTCCACACATAATTATTTTCCTGACATGATGGCGGTAAGCCATCAGCGTTGTCTTCTGACCTGATTGTTCCGGTATGTCCGGGTTCCCCGAGCCTTGTAGAGATTGGGGATTATTTTTATAGGTACTGCTTTTTATTTACAGGCTGAAATCGAGTTCAGCCCGATGAAAACTTACTTTTTCTTTTCGGGGCGCTGCCAGCTTGCTTTCAGCTGCTGTTCTTTACGGTTATACACCAGCCCTGCCGCCGGAACGTTTTTCATAATGGTGGTACCGGCTGCAATGGTGGCCCCGGCGGCTACCGTTACCGGCGCAATCAGCTGGGTATCTGAACCGACAAACACATCATCACCGATGATGGTTTTCGATTTATTGACGCCATCGTAGTTACAGGTAATGGTGCCTGCACCAATATTCACATTAGCCCCGATTTCCGCGTCCCCGAGGTAACTCAGATGCCCCGCTTTAGAGCCTTTACCCAGGCGCGCTTTTTTCATCTCGACGAAGTTGCCCACGTGCGCCCCTTCAGCCAGCTCAGTGCCCGGACGTAAACGAGCAAATGGCCCAACGGTACAACCCGACTCCAGCTGCGCATCTTCAATTACGCTGTAAGGGCTGATCACGCTGTCATCCGCAATCACGCTGTTTTTAATCACACAGCCGCTACCGATTTTCACCCGGTGGCCCAACGTGACCTTGCCTTCGATGATCACATTGGTATCAATCACCACATCACGGCCGTGTATCAGTTCACCACGCAGATCGAAACGCGCCGGGTCGAGTAACATCACTCCCGCCAGCAGCAGTTTTTCAGCCTGCTCAGCCTGGTACACGCGCTCCAGCGTGGCCAGTTGCAGACGATTGTTCACGCCTTCGGTTTCTGTGGTTCTTGCCGGATGCACCGCCGCGATCTGACGGCCTTCCTGATGAGCAAGGGCGATAATATCGGTAATGTAGTATTCGCCCTGCGCGTTGTTATTGTTCAGCTTGCTCAGCCAGCGCTTCAGATCGGCGCCGTTAGCCAGCAAAATGCCGGTGTTGATTTCGTTAATCAGCAGTTGTTCAGGGGCCGCGTCTTTTTGTTCGATAATGCCCACCACCTGGCCCGCTTCGCGGATAATGCGCCCGTAACCAGTTGGGTTGTCCAGAATGACGGTCAGCAGGCCAATGCCGCCCTGCGGTTTTGCCACCTGCAGCTTGCGCAGCGTGTCCACAGAGATCAGCGGCACATCGCCATACAGCATCAAAATGTCTTCGTCATCGGCGAAGTGAGGGGAGGCCTGCTGCATGGCATGGCCCGTTCCCAGCTGTTCCGCCTGCAACACCCAGTTGAGTGAGCTATCAGTCAGCGTTTGTTTAAGCAGCTCTCCGCCGTGACCGTAAACCAGATGCACATGCTGAGCGCCCAAATGGTTTGCCGCATCAATAACATGTTTGACCATCGGTTTCCCGGCGAGGGTATGCAGGACCTTCGGGAGATCGGAGTACATTCGGGTTCCTTTACCAGCGGCAAGGATCACCACGCTCATAGCACTGTTTGACATACGCGTCCTGAATCTGTTTAGTGGGAGAAGTAAATCGATTTATCCTTGAAAATTCTACATATTTTGCAGAAAAAAACGTACAGCCAGAAAAGCCTCGATCCGGAGATGATTTCCCCCCTTTATCGCAGCAGAAAGCACGGCTGACAGGGTAAATCTGTCGATTTATGCCCAGTTTAGCGTGCAAAATCTGCTATGCCACTGGTTTATCGCTTATTTCATAAAGCGAATAAAGAGCACACTCCGTGACGGCTATGATTCAGGGAACGCTGAGAAGGGTCACCGTACCCGGTTTCATGGAATCAACTATATATCTGGAAACACTGTTACTTTGCCTTAAGCCAGTGCCTGGCGAATGGTTTTTCTGATAAGAGCGTAAAAGAAGATGCGCTGGCTGCCGTGGGAGCTTACGTCGAACGAGGATCCTATCCCGCTGAAGTTTATGAAGAAACCACCGACCTTGCTCATCAATTTATCAAAAAGAAATATATGAGCAAAGAGGGGAATGCAGCGCTTATCGTGATGAAGTGCATTGATTTATCCCGAAGCAATGAGCTGGTGGCGATTAAACAGAAATATGCGCATTCAGCGGCAGATGTCGGTACACCTTAGAGCTTAGGCCACCAACGTAATGGGGAAATATTTACATTTAGCTAAATTATTGTCTTATAAAATAAATTTTTTATTATTCCCATAAAAAAAAAAGCCAATACAATTAAAAATGATTAGCAACGAGCTAATTTCACTATAGAAAAACCAACAAGGATTGTATTTATGAAAATATTAAGTCAGCATCAAATTGAGCAGGTTAACGGTGCATGGGCATCTTCAGTATCTGATTCTATTCAGGGAGCCCTGTGGGGATTGGGTGATGGTGCAATGACCGGTATGGCTATTGCCGGTAAATATGGTGGTGGTGGTGGCTGGGGCTTTGGTGGGTTAGCACAGCTGGTCGGCTATGCCTTTACTCCTTTCGTTGGTGGCCTAATCGGATCTATTGGTGGGCTACTTTTCGGCCGCGATAAGATGGCTTCTGTATTAGAAAATTACCGAAGCACCCTTGGTTAAACATAACTAACGCTTCATGCTGTGGCAATTATTGCCTACGCATAAATAAAAAAAACCGGTCAGTTTCCTGACCGGCTTTTTGATGTTTAAACCTGAATTACATCGCTTTTTTGGTCAACTCGATCACACGCAGTTTGGCGATCGCTTTAGCCAGTTCCGCAGACGCCATCGCGAAGTCAACATCACCGTGAGAGCTGTTCATATGCTCTTCAGCTTTGCGTTTCGCTTCCAGCGCGCGAGCTTCATCAAGATCGCTGCCGCGGATCGCCGTGTCAGCCAGTACGGTAACCGCACCTGGCTGCACTTCCAACACGCCACCGGAAAGGTATATAACCTCTTCGTCGCCGTGCTGTTTGACGATGCGAATCATACCAGGCTTAATGGCGGTCAGAAGCGGGGCGTGGTTTGGGCGAATACCCAACTCACCTTCGCTACCTGATACCTGGATGCTCTGTACAGTGCCTGTGAACATTTGCAGTTCTGCGCTGACAACGTCCAGGTGAAATGTCATAGCCATTGTTAATCTCCTGGGAAACGTTCCCCTTCATACTTCAGACAACGTGCCGAAATAATCAGGGGAGACGATTACAGTTTCTTCGCTTTTTCCACGGCTTCTTCGATAGAACCGACCATGTAGAAAGCCTGCTCTGGCATATGGTCGAATTCACCTTCCATGATGCCTTTAAAGCCACGGATGGTATCTTTCAGAGACACGTATTTGCCCGGAGAACCGGTGAATACTTCTGCCACGAAGAACGGCTGGGACAGGAAACGCTGCATCTTACGAGAGCGAGCTACCACCAGTTTGTCTTCTTCAGACAGTTCATCCATACCCAGGATGGCGATGATGTCTTTCAGTTCCTGATAACGCTGCAGCAGTGACTGAACGCCACGCGCAGTGTCATAGTGTTCCTGACCAACAACCAGTGGATCCAGCTGACGGCTGGTTGAATCCAGTGGGTCAACCGCCGGGTAGATACCCAGGGAAGCAATCTGACGGCTCAGTACCACGGTTGCATCTAAGTGAGCAAAGGTGGTGGCTGGAGACGGGTCAGTCAAGTCATCCGCAGGAACGTAAACGGCCTGTACAGACGTGATTGAACCGGTTTTAGTCGAGGTGATACGTTCCTGCAGAACGCCCATCTCTTCCGCCAGCGTTGGCTGATAACCTACTGCAGAAGGCATACGACCCAGTAGTGCTGATACTTCAGTACCGGCCAGGGTGTAACGATAGATGTTATCGATGAACAGCAGAACGTCACGACCTTCGTCACGGAACTTTTCAGCCATAGTCAGGCCAGTCAGCGCTACGCGCAGACGGTTTCCTGGTGGCTCGTTCATCTGGCCATAGACCAGGGAAACTTTATCGATAACGTTGGAGTCGGTCATTTCGTGGTAGAAGTCGTTACCCTCACGAGTACGCTCACCCACGCCAGCAAATACCGAGAAACCTGAGTGTTCTGCCGCGATGTTGCGGATCAGTTCCATCATGTTTACGGTTTTACCTACACCCGCACCACCGAACAGCCCCACTTTACCGCCCTTGGCGAACGGACACATCAGGTCGATAACCTTGATGCCGGTTTCCAGCAGTTCCTGCGAGTTAGACTGATCTTCGTACGAAGGTGCTGCGCGGTGAATTGCCCAGCGCTCTTCTTCGCCGATATCGCCTTTCATATCGATTGGCTCACCCAGCACGTTCATGATACGGCCGAGTGTGGCAACACCGACAGGGACTTCAATTGGGTGCTGAAGGTCAACCGCTTCCAGGCCACGTTTCAGGCCGTCGGAAGAACCCATCGCGATGGTACGAACCACACCGCCGCCCAACTGCTGCTGAACTTCCAGCACCAGACGAACATCACCATTTTTAACCTCAAGGGCGCTGTACACTTGTGGTACTGCGTCCTGAGGGAATTCGACGTCAACTACGGCGCCGATTACCTGGACAATCTTTCCAGTAGCCATCTTGAATCCTCTACCTAAATTCTGCGTATACCTGGTTAAACCGCGGAGGCCCCACCGACAATTTCGGTAAGTTCCTGGGTGATGCTGGCCTGACGAGCTTTGTTGTATACCAACTGAAGCTCTTTGATCAGGTTTCCGCCGTTATCGGTCGCGGCTTTCATCGCCACCATTCGCGCGGCCTGCTCGCTGGCCAGGTTTTCAACAACACCCTGGTAAACCTGAGACTCGACGTAGCGACGCAGCAATGTATCCAGCAGCGCTTTCGGATCGGGTTCATACAGATAGTCCCAGGTACTCTTCTTCACAACGCCTTCCGCATCATCTGCTGGCGGTAACGGCAGCAGCTGTACGATCTGTGGAGACTGAGACATGGTGTTGATAAATTTGTTGCTGACAATAAACAGCTTGTCGAGACGGCCTTCATCGTATGCTTGCAGCATCACTTTGACCGGGCCAATCAGGTCTGACAGCGCAGGTTTATCACCCATACCGCTTACCTGAGCAACCACGTTGCCGCCAACAGAGCCGAAGAATGACTGCCCTTTAGAACCGATAACCGCCAGATCACTCTCGACGCCTTTATCAGACCAGGCCTTCATATCTGCCAGCACTCTTTTGAACAGGTTAATGTTCAAACCACCACAAAGCCCGCGGTCGGTAGATACGACCAGATAGCCAACGCGTTTAACGTCGCGCTCATCCAGGTAAGGGTGCTTGTATTCCAGATTACCTAACGCAATGTGACCAATCACTTTGCGCATGGTCTCTGCATAAGGACGGCTGGCCGCCATGCGTTCTTGCGATTTACGCATTTTGGAGGCGGCGACCATTTCCATCGCTTTGGTGATCTTCTGCGTGTTTTGCACGCTGCCGATCTTACTACGTATCTCTTTTGCGCCGGCCATAAGCTTCTCCTCAAAGCCTTGCGGCCTGCCCCCTAAGGGACAAGCCGCCAGACATTACCAGGACTGGGTTGCTTTAAACGTTTCGAGGAGGCCTTTCAGCTTCTCTTCGATTTCGCCGTTATAGTTACCAGACTGGTTGATATCAGCCATCAGCTCTGCGTGATCGCGATCGGCAAATGCCAGCAGTGCTGCTTCGAAGCTACCGATTTTCGCCAATTCGACGTCATTCAGGAAGCCGCGCTCGGCAGCAAACAGAACCAGACCCTGCTGCGCTACGGACATCGGCGCATACTGTTTCTGTTTCAACAGCTCGGTCACTTTCTGACCGTGGCTCAGCTGTTTGCGGGTTGCTTCATCCAGATCGGATGCGAACTGAGAGAACGCAGCCAGTTCACGATACTGTGCCAGAGCGGTACGAATACCACCGGACAGTTTCTTGATGATCTTGGTCTGAGCAGCACCACCAACACGAGAAACGGAGATACCCGGGTTAACAGCCGGACGAATACCGGAGTTAAACAGGTTAGTTTCCAGGAAGATCTGACCATCGGTAATCGAGATTACGTTGGTTGGAACGAACGCAGAAACGTCACCCGCCTGGGTTTCGATAATTGGCAACGCGGTCAGTGAACCGGTTTTACCTTTCACTTCACCGTTGGTGAAACGCTCAACATAGTCGGCGCTCACACGGGAAGCACGCTCCAGCAAACGGGAGTGGAGGTAAAACACGTCGCCAGGGAAGGCTTCACGACCTGGTGGACGGCGCAGCAACAGAGAAACCTGACGGTAAGCAACAGCCTGTTTAGACAGGTCATCGTATACAATCAGCGCGTCTTCGCCGCGGTCACGGAAGTATTCGCCCATGGCGCAACCGGCATACGGAGCCAGGTATTGCAGAGCAGCAGACTCAGAGGCAGTCGCAACAACAACGATGGTGTTAGCCAGCGCGTTGTGTTCTTCCAGTTTGCGTACCACGTTAGCGATGGTAGAGGCTTTCTGGCCGATAGCAACGTACACACATTTGATGCCTGAATCGCGCTGGTTGATGATCGCATCGATCGCCATCGCGGTTTTACCGGTCTGACGGTCACCGATGATCAGCTCACGCTGGCCACGGCCGATTGGAATCATTGCATCGACAGATTTGTAACCAGTCTGTACAGGCTGGTCAACGGACTGACGATCGATAACGCCAGGTGCAATCACTTCGATCGGTGAGAAACCGTCGTTGTCGATAGCGCCTTTACCGTCAATTGGTGCACCCAGGGTGTTCACCACGCGGCCTAACAGACCACGGCCAACCGGCACTTCCAGGATACGGCCAGTACACTTAACCTTCATGCCTTCGGCGAGGTCAGCGTATGGGCCCATCACTACTGCACCAACAGAGTCACGCTCCAGGTTCAGTGCGATTGCGTAACGGTTACCCGGCAGGGCAATCATCTCACCCTGCATCACATCGGCCAGGCCGTTGACGCGGATGATACCGTCACTTACAGAAACAATAGTACCTTCGTTGTGAGCTTCGCTCACTACATTGAACTGAGCAATGCGCTGCTTGATCAGTTCGCTGATTTCGGTGGAATTCAGTTGCATATGCTCCAGTCCCCTTAAGACTGCAAGACGTCTGCGAGGCGTTCAAGACGACCGCGTACGCTTCCGTCAATGACCATATCACCCGCTCGGATGATTACGCCTGCCATTACAGACTTATCAATTTTGCAATTCAGCTTAACTTTGCGTGACAGACGTTTTTCCATCGCGCTGCTGATTTTGGTCAGCTGTTCATCGCTCAATGTTACGGAAGAGATAACTTCAACCTCGGCGGTCGCATCATGTGCGGCACGCAGTTGGATGAACTGTTCCAGAACAGCGGCAAGCGCAGGCAAACGTTTGTTTTCAGCCATCACCTTAATCAGGTTTTGGCCGGCTTCGTCGAGTTGGTCACCACAGATTGCGATGAACGCGCCAGACAACGCTTCCGGCGCCAGAGCGCCGGAAAGAAGTTCTGATACCTGTTCATTGCCAGCCACTTCGGCGGCAAACGCTAGCATCTGCTGCCAGCGATCGATACTTTGATGTTCAACCGCAAAGTCAAAAGCGGCTTTAGCGTAGGGGCGAGCTACGGTAGTAAATTCAGACATCAGCCCCTCCCTTACAGTTCAGCGACCAGTTTATCAACGATGTCGCTGTTAGCAGCTTCATCCACGGAACGTTCAATGATTTTCTCGGCGCCGGCGACAGCCAGCATCGCGACCTGCTTGCGCAGCTCTTCACGTGCACGTTTGCGTTCGGCATCAATTTCTGCCTGCGCCTGAGTGACGATCTTGCTACGTTCCTGTTCAGCCTCAGCTTTAGCTTCGTCCAGGATCTGAGCGCGGCGTTTGTTCGCCTGCTCGATGATTACCTGAGCGTCTTCTTTCGCTTTTTTCAACTGATCGGTCGCATTAGCCTGCGCGAGATCCAGATCTTTCTTGGCACGTTCAGCGGAAGCAAGGCCTTCAGCAACTTCTTTCTGGCGCTTTTCGATAGCGGCCATAAGCGGCGGCCATACGTACTTCATGCAGAACGCTACGAACAGGATGAACGCGATAGCCTGGCCGAGGATTGTTGCGTTAATGTTCACAGCACAATGCCTCTTGTTAAGTTAACGTTTTCTGCCGCTGTCATTCACAGCGGCAGAATCCGTTCATCGCTATACGTAAGTACAGCGATGAACAAACGGTTTTACGCGACAGCAAACATCACGTACAGACCCAGACCAACAGCGATCATCGGGATTGCATCCACCAGACCCATTACAACAAAGAACTGCGTACGCAGCAGAGGAATCAGATCCGGTTGGCGTGCGGCGCCTTCCAGGAATTTGCCTCCGAGGATGCCGATACCGATCGCAGCACCGATTGCCGCCAGGCCCATCATCACAGCGGCAGCCATGTACAGCAGATCCATATTCAGGTTTTCCATGACAGTCTCCAGTTTGTTTCAGTTAAAACGCAGTAGTGTTGAGAAAAAAATCAATGTTCTTCAGATGCCATCGACAGATAGACAATCGTTAAGACCATGAAAATGAAAGCCTGCAACGAGATGATCAGTATGTGGAAAATGGCCCAAGGCACACTCAGAATCCACTGTGACCACCACGGCAACAGACCGGCAATCAGGATAAAAATCAATTCACCCGCATACATGTTTCCGAACAGTCGCAGACCCAGAGATACCGGTTTGGACAGCAGGCTCACACCTTCCAGAATCAGGTTGATCGGAATGAACACAGGGTGGTTGAAGGGTTGCAGAGTCAGCTCTTTAGTAAAGCCGCCAATGCCTTTCATCTTGATGCTGTAGAACAGAATCAAAATAAATACGCCAAGGGCCATCGACAACGTAACGTTCACGTCAGCAGAAGGCACCACACGCATCGCTGGTAACCCCATCAACCCGGCAATATGCGGAAGCAAATCGATAGGCAACAGGTCCATAAAGTTCATCAGGAATACCCAGACGAAAACCGTCAGGGCCAGCGGAGCGATAAGTTTGCTTTTACCGTGGTACATGTCGCGCACGTTGTCGTCAACGAAACCAACAACTAACTCAACAGCGGCCTGTAATTTGCCCGGCACGCCGCTGGTCGCTGATTTCGCTACTTGGCGAAACAGCACCAGGAACACCAGTCCCAGCACCACAGAGAAAAACATGGAGTCGATATTTAATACCCAGAACGACGGTGCGTCGTGCGGATTCACTAGCTCGAAGGTACGCAGGTCCAACTGAAGGTTCTTCAGATGGTGGCCTATGTATTCTTGCGGCGTAGAGATTTCTCCTGCAGCCATGATGCCTCTTACCCTTTGTTGTTAATTACAGCCGGTGCGACGATTTGCACAATCAGCACCGATAACCAGGCCAGTCCCAGCGGCGTAAACGCCGCCTTAAACACTCCCAGCGCCAAGATAATCACGAGGACAGTAACGAGGACCTTCAACGCTTCACCTAACGCAAAAGTCCAGGCAAGCCGTCCCGTCACTTCATGCCCCGCCTGGTGGCGCCAGGCAAAAATCATAAACAACACGTTTGGCAGCCAGGCTGCCAGCCCACCGGCAAGGGCGGACACGCCCCAGGTCAGGTCTTTAAAGCAAAACAGCGCACCGACTACGACGAAAGTCGCTAACTGCCACAGCAGTATAGTTCGGGCAAATTTAACTCTGTAAAGGGACACTGACATGACGCTGAAACTCTCCTGCCCCGAAAGGGGTATGTCGCGTGTCGTATAAAACTGCCTTTGCTCTTTTGAGTCAAGCAGCAAAAACCGTGCAAATTATACGGTGCGCACCTGTGATTTCAATCGATAAGTAGAGAAAAGGTGAACAATTATTTAAATTTCTTTCCAGCAGCCTATTTTCAAAAACCAATGACAATGGCTGCTTATCGACTTTTTTCTGCAATGCCCGCGAACTCAAGCTTACAAAGCGTGCGGAAGATCACAAATTAGTAATGTAATGGCGAACAATCAGATCGCCTCTTGAATAAACCCGAATTAAATAAACCAACAAAAACCATTAATATCATAAACATAGTTATAGATTTTGTAAAAAAACACGGTTATGTCGATTAAAAGGTCTTATTGACATCCGTAGCAAATATTTAACATCGTTCAGGTCATCACTCACGCCAATTTATTAGAACAATATATTTTCCTGCGTGACTATTTTATCCCTAAAACATCGAAAAAATATGACTCAAGTGATAAATAAATGTGAAAATTAAGTTAAATGTAACAGAGATTTTCAGATAATTTCCGCCGAGTGATTTAACCCGATGGTAACAGCTCCGTCCAGGCAAATTTTCGCAAAAAAAATCTTTGTATGAGCACATTTTGAATACCCATACTAAAAATGTGCTATTGATTCGCAAAAAAGTCATATAATTTCAGAGGTTAACTATCACTAAAATATTCTTTTTGCCCGTTAAAAGGGCCGATAATTGTGATAAAAAAACCCATCAGCGCTGAAAAAACAGGCTGATGGGCTATTTTCAGAGTGCTCAATATCAGGCAGAAGGGGTAATAATCACCAGATGGCGCTCGCCTTCGAGCTGAGGAACGCTCAGTGGGAGAACGTTTTCAACCCTCAAACCAGCAGGTAATGCCGCGATTTCATCTTCAGGTAATACGCCTTTTAACGCGTAAAAACGCCCCTGCTGGCCAGGCAAATGATGGCACCAGGTGACCATATCGGTCAGCGAGGCAAATGCTCTGCTAATCACGCCATCAAAAGGCGGCTCGGCAGGAAAGTCTTCTACGCGGCTCTGTACAGGCGAAATATTTTCCAGCTTCAGCTCATGCTGTACCTGCTTAAGAAAGCGTACACGCTTGCCCAGGCTGTCCAGTAGCGTGAAATGAGACTGCGGCCTGACAATGGCTAACGGAATACCGGGTAATCCAGGGCCGGTACCAACATCGATAAACCGCTCACCCACAAGATGAGGTTCCACCACAATACTGTCGAGTATATGGCGAACCAGCATCTGCTCAGGGTCACGCACTGATGTCAGATTGTAGGCTTTATTCCATTTATGCAGCATTTCCACATAACCCACCAGCTGTTGTTTCTGCTGATCGGACAGGGAAATACCGGCGCTTTTTAGCAATACGGATAATTTGTTAATCATGCGCTTTTACGTAAAAGCCCCTGTTTTTTAAGATAAATAAGTAAGATTGAGATAGCAGCAGGTGTAATACCTGAAATACGTGATGCCTGACCAATTGACCCTGGCTTGTGATCGTTGAGCTTCGCGATCACTTCGTTAGAAAGGCCGCTTACCTGGCGGTAATCAAGATCCACTGGCAACAAGGTGTTCTCATTGCGTAGCTGACGATCGATCTCTTCCTGCTGACGGACAATATAGCCTTCGTATTTGACCTGGATCTCTACCTGCTCAGCCGCCTGAGGATCGGTCAATGCCGGGCCAAAGGTGCTCAATGTCATCAGGTTCTGGTAAGTCATTTCGGGACGGCGCAGCAGATCTTCACCACTGGCTTCTTTGGTCAGGCCAGCGCTCAGGAGTGTATTCACTTCAGCCACGCACTCTGATTTTGGATGCACCCAGATATCTCGCAGGCGTTGGCGTTCCAGCTCAATGCTTTCCAGCTTCTCGTTGAAGCGCGCCCAGCGGGCATCGTCCACCAGACCCAGTTCACGACCCGCAGCCGTCAGGCGCAGATCGGCATTATCTTCGCGCAGCATCAGACGATATTCAGCACGCGAGGTAAACATGCGGTACGGCTCTTTCGTGCCGAGTGTGCAGAGATCGTCAACCAGTACGCCAAGGTAGGCCTGATCGCGACGCGGTGCCCAGGTTTCTTTGTCAGCAGACAGACGACCGGCGTTCAGACCTGCCAGCAAGCCCTGTGCAGCGGCTTCTTCGTAACCTGTGGTGCCGTTGATCTGTCCGGCAAAGAACAGACCCTCGATATATTTGCTTTCCAGCGTCGGTTTCAGATCGCGCGGGTCGAAGAAATCGTACTCAATCGCATAGCCAGGACGAACAATTTTGGCATTTTCCATACCCTGCATGGAACGTACGATCTGCATCTGAACGTCAAACGGCAGGCTGGTTGAGATGCCGTTTGGATAAATTTCGTTGCTGGTCAGTCCTTCCGGCTCCAGGAAGATCTGGTGCGCATTACGATCGGCAAAGCGCATGACTTTATCTTCGATCGACGGGCAGTAACGTGGGCCGATCCCTTCGATCACGCCTGCATACATTGGGCTGCGATCGAGGTTATTACGGATCACATCATGGGTTTTCTCATTGGTGTAAGTGATGTAGCACGGCACCTGTTGCGGATGCTGGCTGACATTACCCATAAACGAGAATACCGGCATAGGCGTATCGCCATGCTGCGGGGCCAGTACACTGAAATCAATGGTTCGGGCATCAATACGCGGAGGTGTTCCGGTTTTCAGACGTCCTACACGCAGAGGGAGTTCACGCAGACGACGTGATAACGAGATGGACGGTGGATCGCCAGCACGACCACCGCTGTAGTTGTCCATCCCGATGTGAATTTTACCATCGAGGAACGTTCCGACGGTCAGCACGACGGCTTTGGCACGGAACTTCAGTCCCATCTGGGTTACTGCACCGACCACACGATCGTTTTCGACAATCAGATCTTCAACAGCCTGCTGGAAGATCATCAGATTGGGTTGATTCTCGAGTGCTGTACGTACCGCCTGGCGATACAGTACACGATCGGCCTGAGCACGGGTTGCCCTCACCGCAGGTCCTTTGCTGGCGTTTAGTATCCTAAACTGAATACCCGCCTGGTCAATGGCATGAGCCATCAGTCCGCCCAGTGCGTCCACTTCTTTTACCAGATGTCCTTTTCCGATACCGCCGATCGCTGGGTTGCAGGACATCTGCCCCAGTGTGTCGATGTTATGGGTTAATAACAGGGTTTGTTGACCCATGCGGGCAGCGGCCATCGCTGCTTCCGTTCCCGCATGACCACCACCGATTACGATGACGTCAAAAGGATCTGGATAAAACATGGTACTGCACCTCGCGGTTTGTGCGAATTAAGGGAGTGTTGCTGAGGGCGTGGATTCTACTCAACTTTAGACGATGGCGAAAGCGCCGGGATCTTCGTGTATTAAAAAGAAGATCTTTTTTATTTAGAGATCTCTTTATTAGATCTTCTATTAGGATCGACGATCTCTGTGGATAAGCCTTTTTTGCCGATAAGGATCAAGTGATTAGGCAGGATCATTAGCTGTTAATGATCGGTGATCCTACAACGTATAAGCTGGGATCTAAATGGCATGTTATGCACAGGCTCCGGCAGGTACTCATGTTGTCCTTGGGATAAACACCGGTTATCAGACGGTATTGAGCCTAGTTATCCACAGTTGAATGCGTTAAAACCAGGCAAAAAAGAGCAATATTTACAAAACTCAGGATCTAAAACGGCCAATTTTAGGGATCGGGCAGAGGATCTCCGTCCGATCCGGACAGGATTTAGATCAGTTCTTTCCAGCTTTCTACCCAGACACCGGCAGGATCTTCCGGGATCTCATGTTGAAGCACATCAATATCCAGACGATCGCCAATACGCTGAGCACCCAGTGACGTCAGCAGATCATCAAACTGGATAATGGCACCGCAAAACAGATCGTATTCACGATTACCAATGCCAACAGCCCCGTAGCGCAGGTTGCTCAGATCGGGTTGCTGTTCCTTTATGGCTTCAAACAGTGGCTGAATGTTATCGGGCAGTTCACCGGCACCGTGGGTAGAGCTCACCACAATCCAGATCCCTTCGGTTTTCAGCGCTTCGAACTCAGGCCCATGCAGTGTTTCTGTTGTATGTCCCGCTTCTTCAAGCTTCTCAGCAAGATGATCGGCCACATATTCTGCGCTGCCTAAGGTGCTGCCACTGATTAAGGTAATGTCGGCCATGATGGGATCCCTGAATGATAATGGCGGGCATTGTACGCTGTGATCAGGCTGGGATCTACCTGTGGGTAAGTAGGGGTATTCATAGAGAAGGTGTAAAGCACGCTGGGAAACACCTGTGCATAATTTGATGCACAGGATCGTTGAAAATGGATAGGCCATGTTCCTGATATGCCGATATTGACATTACTATTACTGTGGTTTTAGATGAGCCGGCACAAGGGTGTGCAGCACAGCGTTCATGGAGAGAAGATGGAAGAGAAAAACAATCGATTCTGCCCGAGGGACCAGCAACAGATTTTCCATAAGTGGAATTTTTATGATTTAGCCCGATGGAAGATGCATAAGCACAAGGAGCATGATGTCACGGGGCGGTCTTTTGGAAATATCAGGTGTGCGTGAATGAGTATGTATCTTCCCTTAATAAAGGCACTTATCCCGCTTTATTATTTTTTCTGTCTGATGATGATATGGTCAGGCGCCATGCCGGATTATACCGAACACATTGACGGCGTTAGAATAAAGAATATCTGCGATCTGATGCGTGCCTATGACATGGATGATATCCGGGATGTTACCGGACCGATGACTCTAATGATGATCAGCCCTTTTCTGTACTGGGTTCTGCGAAAAAAATGTAAATCCTGGCTGCCCAATATTTCCTTTATCGTACTTTGCGGTTACTGGCTTTGGTCTTTCTATATCCAGTATGCACTCTGTCGTTAGTCAAGCCATACCCGCCGGACTCACATCTGGCAGGCCAGGAATCAACAGACGCGATCATCCCGGATGCTATCGCCTGACGTTCCTGCGATCGGTTGATGGTTCAGATGCTGGATTCTACTCATGTCAGCCTAAAGAGATAACACCATGATTTAAGGGATGATCGTCCGCATAATCGGATTCTGCAACGAGATCAGGGTTTCAGTGGACTGGATTTCATCAATGGTCTGGATCTTGTTGATCAACACCTGTTGCAGGGCATCGATCGAGCGGCACATCACCTTAATAAAGATGCTGTAGTGCCCGGTGGTGTAATACGCTTCCACCACTTCATCCAGTGCTTCCAGTCGCGCCACTGCGGAAGGATAGTCTTTGGCACTTTTCAAGATAATGCCGATAAAGCAGCAGACATCGTAACCAAGCTGTTTCGGGTCTATCTCTACGCGCGTGCCTTTAATGATCCCCGCCTGCTTCATCTTCTCCACGCGCACGTGGATGGTGCCGGGGCTGACGTTGAACTGCTTGGCCAGTTCGGCATAGGCGGTACGGGCATTCTCCATCAGTGCATTGAGAATGCCGCGATCGAGACTATCTGGCTGCATGTTTTCAGGCATGGTGACTCCGGGATTGAATGTTCTTCAATAAATAGACGTTTAATGTGCGGGATCGTGAACAAAATGGCAATCGGAGTGCAGATATGATAGCGGGCACCGAAGGGTGCCCGCCGGAGAACAGAAGATTAACGTTTACGCCACAGCGTAACCTGAGCGACGGTGTGCTGGTATTTGCGCGCTGTTTCACGGATGACAAACGGCACATCTTGCGCGGGTTCGATCTCATCGAAATCGGCCGCCAGCAGGCGCTGCAACGCCTGGTAAGTCGACAGCGCCTCACCGTTCTCGCGAATGCCACCCAGCCAGTTCTCCTTCGGCGTGAAATCTTCCAGCCAGGTATAAGGAGAAGAAAGCATCAGCACGCCGCCGGGGCGGATCATGCGGGTGATGTCCTGCAGGAAGCGACGTGGCTGGCGCAGACGATCAATCAGGTTTGAAGCCAGCACCAGATCGTATGGCTCAGCCTGCGGTTTCAGGTTGCAGGCATCGCCCTGTACAAACTGAATGCGGCTGGCCTGTTCAGGGCCGAGGTCAATATCCTTCAGCTGCACCTGCCTGTATTCCACCAGATCACCCTCTTCCTGGGTGACGTAGCGGAACGCTTCGCCGCTGGTGAGCTGTAATGCCACATCGATAAAGCGTGCGGAATAGTCCATTCCTACCACCTGCCCGAAATAGCGCGCCAGTTCAAAACTGGCCCGGCCGGTGGCACAGCCAATATCCAGTGCCCGCTGGCGCTGGTTTGTGACACCGCAGGCCATCTCCACCAGCGCCTTCGCGTAGTTAGCGACGCCGAAGTATTCCGGCCCGTACTGGAAGTCGAGGTACTGTGACACCATGCTGTCGGTTTCATACGGGTTGCTGGCCTGGCTTTCCTGATGATCGGATACCACATAGCGGAAACCGGCGTGCTGGAAGAAGTGTCGGCGAAAAGCGTAGCGTGCCGACTTCAGCGCTTCATTCCCGGTTGAGATCCAGCTGCCTCCTTTGATCAGCGAATGTTTGCCATCAAAGGTCGGCGTGGAGAAGTCATCATATAAAGGATGGACGCGGAAACCTTCAAAACCTGAAACAGGCGTGGTCGTCCATTGCCAGACGTTGCCGATCAGATCGTAGAATTCACCCTGAGCAAAACGATCGACCGGGCAGGATGAGGCCCAGTGGGCGAGATTGATATTACCCGGTGCGTCATCCCAGTCAGGCTGATCGCCAGCGACCTGTTCACGCAGCAGCATCCATTCGCTTTCGGCAGGAAGCTGGACTGACTGGCCTGTCACTTCGGCTTTCCAGCGGCAGAATGCCGCCGCTTCCAGCTGATTCACTTCGGCTGGCCAGTCCCAGGGCATCGGGACTTCTTCCGCCATCAGACGGAGCTTCAGCGTTTCGGGCTGGTCTGCGTTACCGACCCAGAAGGTGGGCTGGCTGGCTTTCGCGAATTCACGCCAGCCCAAGCCTTCGTCATCCCACCAGCGCGGCGTCTGATAACCCCCGGCCGTCACAAAGTCGAAGAATTCCGCGTTACTGACCAGCATTTGACTGGCTTCAAAGGTTTTTACGTCGGTGATGCGGCTGCCGTATTCGTTATCCCAGCCGTAAGTGTCATCGGTTTTTCCCTGAGTGACCCGTCCTGCGGCAACATTAATCAGACTGTTGTGCGGCACTGCCTGACGGTCATGGCGCGCCTCCGTGCACGCCGGCCAGTGTGGCTGCGGTTTGACCCACGCCAGCGGTAGCTGACGAATCAGCACGCTGGAGGTTTCCAGATGGATACGTTCATGTTCGATGCCCATCAGTACAACCCAGGCCGGGCTGTCCCAGGTGATGGGGAGCGTCAGCGGCATCTCGTGGATCAGCTGTTCAACGCGGGCGCGCACTTTACCGCGATAATCGCGCAGTTCAGCAACGGAGGGCCAGTCATAGTGACTGGTGTCGAGGTCATCCCAGCTCATCTCATCGACGCCGATGGCCATCATCGCTTCGATGCTGTCGTCGGTGCGGTTGTCGAGCAGGCGGCCAGCCATCAGCTTATTGATATAGAACGTGGCGGTGTGGCCGTAGTAGAAGATCAGCGGATGACGTAGTGATATCGCTTTGGTGGTCCAGGCCCGTTCGTCCGCCAGGCAGTCAAACAGGCTTTCATACAGCTCCCACGTCTGGCGGAAATAGTTGAGCAGCTGCTGGCGTTTTTGTTCCGGGTCATTGCCGGTTAACAGCAGCGTGCGGGTTGGCGCAGGTAATCCTGTCGGGTGTTGTTGCGAAGTCACGTGATGCTCCCATCTTGCTCATTGGCCAAAGCGTATACATCACTATAGCAAATAAGCTTTGCAGAATTGGGTCAAAGGCGAGCGTCAGCGTTTCCAGCGACGGAGCAGGCGGCTTTTTAGCCCGGTGTCGAAACGCCAGATGTGGTCAAAGATACGCATAATGCCGGGTTTTCCATGATCGGACATGGCAACGGCATGAAAGCGCTGGAGCTGCTGGCTCTGATGGTCGCGCACGCGTTTGACCAGCGCATCAGGAAGGCGTTGAGCGATAAAGTCAGAAAGGATAACGGCGTCAGCATCCTGCCACTGCGGGCCGGAGAGCTTAAGTAAGACGGCATCGAGGCAGGCAGCAAGATCGGTGCCGCCACGAAAACGCTGGCTGAGAAAACGGATCGCCTGGCTGATGCCATCTTCAGCGGTCAGTTCATAGCCCACCACTTCATGGGCAAACAGCATAATGTAGCAGCGACGGTTATCGGCCAGCGCCACCTTCAACAGCGCCAGGCAGAACGCTTTGGCACAGCGTTCATTAAAACCGCCCATTGAGCCGGAGGTATCCACGCAGATGATAAACGGGCCGCGCGGCTGCTCATCATGATGATGGTGGGTCACCGGGCGCAGAGTGACTTTGTCATGCCAGCTCTCTCCCTGTAACCGATAGGTGAGCAGGCGCTTTTCCACCAGCCGACGGTAAAACTCCAGTTCCAGTTCGCTGATCCCCAGCGTCGCCAGCTCCGGTGGCAGCAGACGCAGAATATCGTCACTCTGGTGCAAACCACTGACTTCTTCCGGCACGCTTTCTGGTTCACGCACCAGCTGGTGGAAGGCTTCGGGCGGGGCATCGTCGGAGAGTACCGCTTTAGCTTCCCGGCTGCGGCCCAGCTGTTCCGCCAGTTTCAGCAACTCCGGCTGGCTGGCAAGGAAATCACCGTACTGCACCATCAGCTGGTAGTCGTCGCGTTGCAGTGAACTGCGGGTCAGGTCCCAAAGCCGCCCGGCAGCCGCTTCGTCATCGGTGGCCAGTACGGGAGCCAGCTGACCACTCATCGCCAGACGCTGTTGCAGATCGGCCAGCAGTTTTTCACGCTCCTGATCGAGCAACTGCTGGTTAAGGGTCAGTGTTTGCAGCGTCAGGCTCAGTCGCCAGCGCTGTAAAAACAGCGTCTGCTGGGCGCCACTGAGCTGCAACGTATCGTGATGGCTGACCAGCGTTCGCGCTTTTTCAGCAAAGGGCGAGTGATGCTGATCCAGCCAGGTCAGCAATTCGGGCAGTTGGCCGCTGAAATCAGGCTGGCTGAGTGTCTGGCACTGCTGGAAGCGGCTGAACTCTGCCGCCAAATCGTCCGGGACCGGGGTTGATTTTAACTGTTGCAGGATCTCAGACTTCCAGCGGGGAAGATCGCGCGTCAGGGCATTCTTCAGTCGGGGAAACTTTTCAAAAAAGGCGGCCAGCTGCGGCGATGCCAGCAGCGTGATCACCAGTTCTTCAATCAGATCATTTTCACTGACTGCCAGAAACATACTCAGTGTATCAAGTGAGATCACTGACGCGCCTGCTTCAACTGTTCCGCGACCTGTTGCAGGCTATCCTCCACACGTGCCAGCCAGTCATCGCTGATAAACAGGCAGCGATGATGCTGGCTGAACAGCGTGCGCTGTGCGCGAAGCTGGGTATCAAGCTCATCCAGCGCCAGTGAAATCTCTTCAGGCAGTCCTTGCTGTGGTTTACCTGGCAGCATCAGGCGCGAGGCTTGCAGGCTGACGTCGCGCAGCGTCAGGCAATCATGGCTGTCTACGTGCAGATCCAGCGTCTGGGCAAAGCCAATACCATTGAGTTTTCCGCGCACTTCGCCGCCTTTTTGCAGCCAGTGATGCAGCGCTTCGCGGGCCAGGATGATATGCGTGACCTGCATATCGTGTAGCGTGAGCGGTTTTTGCAGCATCAGCGTCAGCGCATCGGCTGACAGAGTTGCTGGCAAATCAAAGTGAGGTTTGCGGCTGAACATACCGCCATGTTTCTCCAGACGGATAGCCTGTTCCACACTTTGTTGCTGCTGCAGCGCCAGGCGGCGGGTATTAATTTGCTGCAATTTGAACAGCATCGGCTGCTGCTGCCAGGCGTGCTGGGTGATCAGGTTATCCAGTTCGCGATCCAGCAGTTTCATCGATCCCACATCGTGCCACAGGCAGTCTTTGAGCAGGATCAGGTCAATAGGTGCGATCACGCTACGGCCACTGTAAAAGGCGCTGGCCTGTAATAAGTGAATCGCTTTTTTCCAGCGGCGATCGGAGATATAGGGCGCTTCTGGTTGATTTTCCAACAGTTCACGCAGTTGGAAAATAAGCTCGAAAACATCATCTGGCAGGCTGACTTTACTGATACCTTGCTGCCACTCCAGATACTCTTCATCGCTGATGCAGAGTGAATCGGATACCGGGTTTTGATTCTCATCCTGCTGGTGGGTCAACAGGCTGCGGAAGTTCTGCTTCTCATGCACGTTATCCAGCCACAGGCGGATCAGCATACGGTCATACAGTGCTTCCAGCCCACTGTCGGCTTCCGGCAGTTCGTTAGAGGCCGTGACCAGCAGGCGCATCGGGATTTTTTCTTCGCTGTCACCGTTACGAAAACGGCGTTCATTAATCGCGGTGAGCAGCGTATTCAGAATGGCGGGGCCGGCTTTCCAGATCTCGTCAAGAAACACGATTTCCGCGTCAGGCAGGTAGCCTTTGGTCAGACGCTGGTAGCGCCCTTCGTCTTTTAGTGCCTGAATAGAGAGGGGACCAAAGACTTCTTCCGGGGTGGAGAAGCGTGTCATCAGGTATTCAAACGCGCGGGCATGCTGGAAAGCATACTTGAGTCGGCGGGCAATCAGGCTTTTGGCAATGCCCGGTGGACCGAGTAAAAATACACTCTCACCGCACAGGGCGGCGAGCAGGCAAAGGCGAATCGCATGATGGCGTTCGTAAAGTCCTTTCTCTAGCGCATTGCTGAGGCGGGCGATGCGTTCCGCCAATAATTGAGAGTGGGCCATAATCAAACATTCATCCTTTTTCTACGGTCAGGCCAGATTGCTGTCTGGCGAGCGCAAACACTACTGGCTATGATGCTTGAAAGAGTTGATTGCAGTCAGCTTTTTTATTATCAAAGGGTGACACTGACCATTGATGTTGTCATTTAACTGGCAATTAAGGATAGGCATTCATGCTTAATCATGCATACTGTGCGCGTTTTGACGGGCAGTTGAGCCGTACGCAATCCCGCGTCAGTCCACCGCAAAAAAAGACAAGTCTATGAGTTCTGAAAAGAAGCAATCCCTTGGTGCCGTTACGCTGGCAGCGATTGGCGTGGTGTATGGTGATATTGGTACCAGCCCGCTGTATACCCTGCGTGAATGCCTTTCCGGGCAGTTTGGTTTTGGTGTTGAGCGTGATGCCGTTTTCGGCTTTCTGTCGCTGATTTTCTGGCTGCTTTTGCTCACCGTTTCGCTGAAATATATCAGCTACGTGATGCGCGCCGACAACGCCGGGGAAGGCGGGATACTGACACTGATGTCACTGGCGGGACGCAATACCGGGGCGCGATCCACCGCCGTGCTGGTGATCATGGGCCTTATTGGTGGCAGTTTCTTCTACGGCGAGGTGGTGATCACCCCGGCGGTATCTGTGCTTTCGGCCATTGAAGGCCTGGAGATCGCTGCTCCCTCCCTTGACCGCTATATTGTGCCGCTGTCCATCGGCGTGCTGACGTTGCTGTTCATGATACAGAAACACGGGACCGGGCTGGTCGGTAAGCTGTTTGCACCCGTCATGCTGCTGTGGTTTCTTGTCCTGGCGATACTCGGTGCACGCGGCATCATCAGTAACCCCGAAGTCCTGCACGCCATGAACCCTTACTGGGCGGTTCATTTCTTCGTTGAATACAAAATGGTGTCCTTCTTTGCGCTGGGGGCCGTTGTGCTGGCCATCACGGGCGTTGAGGCGCTGTACGCCGATATGGGCCATTTTGGTAAGTATCCGATCCGTCTCGCGTGGTTTATCGTGGTGCTGCCGTCGCTGGTGCTGAATTATTTTGGCCAGGGTGCGCTGCTGCTGGAAAATCCGGAAGCCATCAAAAACCCCTTCTTCCTGTTAGCCCCTGACTGGGCGCTGATCCCGATGCTGATTCTGGCCACGCTGGCGACCGTTATCGCGTCTCAGGCGGTGATTTCAGGCGTCTTCTCCCTGACGCGTCAGGCTGTTCGTCTCGGCTATCTGCCGCCGATGCGCATTGTGTACACCTCGGAAGAGGAGTCGGGACAGATTTACATTCCGGTGATCAACTGGTTGCTGTATGTCTCGGTGGTGATCGTGATTGTTGGCTTTGAGCATTCGAGCAATCTGGCTGCCGCTTACGGTATTGCCGTAACCGGAACGATGGTGCTGACCGCTATCCTGTGTAGCGTGGTGGCGATTAAAAACTGGCACTGGAATCGTTATCTGGTGATCGCACTGCTGGTCGGCATGTTGTGCATTGACGTGTCACTGTTCTCTGCAAACCTGGTGAAAGTGTTTGCCGGAGGCTGGCTGCCGCTGTCGCTGGCGCTGGTGATGTTTGTGGTGATGACCACCTGGAAAAGCGAACGTTTCCGCCTGCTGCGCCGCATGCACGAGCACGGCAATTCGCTGGAGGCGATGATTGCCTCGCTGGAGAAATCGCCACCGGTGCGCGTGCCGGGCACGGCAGTTTATATGTCGCGTGCCCTGAACGTGATCCCGTTTGCCATGCTGCATAACCTGAAACACAACAAGGTGCTGCATGAGCGTGTGGTGCTGCTGACGCTGCGTACCGAAGATGCACCTTATGTCCATAACGTGAAGCGCGTGACCATCGAGCAACTGTCGCCGACCTTCTGGCGTGTGGTGGCCAGTTACGGCTGGCGTGAAACCCCCAACGTGGAGGAGATTTTCCACCGCTGCGGCCTGGAAGGGTTGAGTTGCCGGATGATGGAAACGTCGTTCTTTATGTCACATGAGTCGCTGATTATCGGTAAGCGTCCGTGGTATCTGCGCCTGCGTGGCAAGCTGTTCCTGGCGCTGCAACGTAATGCGCTACGGGCACCCGATCAGTTTAAAATCCCGCCTAACCGCGTGATTGAGCTGGGTACTCAGGTCGAGATTTAGCGCGGTTCGGGACGGGCATGCCCGTCCCCTACAAACCTGCCCATCGTAGGGGCGAGGCATGCCTCGCCCTGGTTATCCGTTAAAATTTACCGTCACCGCAAATCCTCCCTCTTTCCGATTCTCCATGGTGATCGTCATGCCATGCAGGCGGGCAATATGATGAACGATCGACAAGCCTAAACCGCTGCCAGACTGTTGCTGGCCTGGCGGGCGATAAAACCGTTCACCAATACGTGCCAGCGCGTCCGGGCTGACGCCTGGCCCATTGTCCAGCACCTGCAACGCGCCGGGTGTCAGTTTCAGCCACACTTCACTGCCCGCCGGACTGTAGCGAATGGCGTTATCCAGCAGATTGCGCACCAGCAGCGCCAGCAGCAGCGGGTGACCCTCGCGGATAACGGGCGGTTCGGGAGCATCCAGCGCCAGTTCCACGCCCGCTGCCTGTGCGGCGGCATACTGATCCACCACCGCTTTCTGCATGATCGCCTGCCACTGCACCGTCTGTTTTTCCAGATCCTCCCCGGCGTCCAGACGCGATAGCGTCAGCAGTTGATCCACCAGCCGGGTGGCGCGGTCTATCCCTGCATCCAGGCTGGTCAGTGCATGATGGCGTACTGCGGCATCGTCATGGGCCAGCTGGGCGACCTCCGTCTGCACTTTTAACGCGGCCAGCGGGCTACGCAGTTCATGGGCGGCATCCGAGGTAAAACGGCGTTCGCGCAGCAGCATGTCACCGATGCGCCCAAACAGCTGATTCAGTTCAGTTACTAGCGGGCGGACTTCCTGCGGCACACGCTGTGCGGTGAGGGGTGTAATATCATCCGGGGCGCGCTGCCTCAGCTGGTGGGCGATCTGTTTCAGCGGCGACAGCTCCCGGGTAATCAGCCACAGCATCAATATCAGCATCACCGGCAGCGCCACCAGCCACGGCATCAGGTTGGTATGCACCAGATCGCGGGTCATATCATCGCGATACTCCCACTCCTGGCCGACCACTACCACATAGCGACTGTCCGGTGTTTGCAGCCATACCATACGCCAGCGGTCATCGTCACCGCGCAGGCGGCCGTCAACAAAACCATCGCGCTGATAATCAAAGATGAAATCCCGGCCATTATCACCATCATTAAGCAGCATCTGACCGTCACGGCGAAACACGGCAAAGGCCAGCGCATCATCGTCCTGATCGCCACGGTGATGGCGCAGTATTTTTTTGGTTTTCGGCAGCGTCAGCGTTTTCTGATCCCCTGACTCAATATTCAGGGTGGTGAGCCGTTTAGCGAACAGCATTTGCTGTGTATCAAACAACTCATTGATATTGTGCCGGGTCTGCCACCAGGCACCGACAGCGGCCACACCCCAGCACAGCAGGCTGAGTAACAAAAAGCCGAGCATCAGACGCAGGCGCAGACTTTGGTGCATCATGGTGCGGATCCCAGCGTATAGCCCACGCCGTGAATGGTACGAATAAACGCGCTGCCCAGTTTTTTGCGCAGGTGGTGGATATGCACTTCCACGGCATTGCTGGAGACGTCGTCATCCCAGCCGTAGAGTTTGTCTTCCAGCTGTGTGCGGGTAAGCACGCGTCCATTATTGAGAAGAAACAGCTCCAGCAGCGCCAGTTCGCGTGCTTTCAGCACCAGCGGTTCGCCGTTTAGCGTGACGCTATGGGAACCCGGCTCCATCACCAGGCTGCCGTGTTGCAGTGTTGGTTGCAGCTGGCCGTGACGGCGGCGGATCAGCGCCTGCAAACGCGCAGCCACTTCGCTGAGGGAAAACGGCTTACATAAATAGTCATCGGCTCCCTGCTGTAATCCACTGACGCGTTGCTCCAGGGCATCGCGTGCCGTCAGGATCAGCACCGGCTCATCACGCCCCTGCTGTCGCCACTGGCGCAGAATGGTGAGTCCGTCGATTTCTGGCAGGCTGAGATCCAGCACTACCGCATCGTAGGGTGCAGCACTCAGCGCCCGCAGCCCCTCGTTACCCTGGGTGAACCAGTCAACACTGAAACCCAGTTTGCTTAACCCGGCTTTAATGCCGTCGCCAATCAGGCGGTCATCTTCGATTAACAGAATTCGCATGGTGTCATCCTTCGCAGTTCACCGAATTATTTAGGGTATATACCCAATCAAACGGCGGCTTGTACAGCAACGATCGACGAAATTAGCGACTTTTCGTCAATTTAAGACAATAAACTTGAGTTGAAAGCATCCTTAAGATCCTGTTAAGAACCTTTTGCTGTAATAGTGGCTGAACAGACGTTACCAGGCAGAACTGACTGCTCTACTGCATAAGGAAAAGTGAACATGATGAAGAAAACAGCAGCATTACTGGCGATCACCGCCCTGATGTCCATGCCAGTACTCGCCGTCCAGGGCGGCGGTTTTGTTGACCCGAGTGCCCCGGCAGCCCAGGCCCAGAAAGGTGGGTTTAGCGGCCCTAATGGCACGGTGGCTACCGTCAAACAGGCGCAGAATTTGAGTGATGATACCTGGGTGACCCTGCGCGGCCATATTGAGAAGCGTATGGGTGATGAAGACTATCTGTTCCGTGATGTCACCGGTACCATGACCGTCGAAATTGACGATAAGCGCTGGGACGGGCAGACCATTGGCCCGAAAGACAATGTTGAACTCCAGGGCAAACTGGATAAAGACTTCAACTCGCTGGAACTGGACGTCAAACAGGTGCGTAAAATCGGCGGTTAATCACCAGCCAGCATCGTGACCAGGTGGTGGAGGGCGGGAGAGCGATCCCAGCGCCGCCAGGCCAGAGCGATATCACTGCCCAGCGCAGCATCCTCAATCTGATGGAAGCTGACGCCGGGCAGACTGATACAGCGCAGTGAATCGGGCACGATGGTAATGCCGAAGCCCGCGGCGACCATACTCACACTCGACGAAATCTGCGGTGACTGCTGCACGCCATTCGGCTGAAACCCGGCGCGCAGACAGGCGCTGATAATCACTTCATACAGGCTGGGGGCCACCTCTCGCGGAAACAAAATCAACGGTTCTTCGCTCAGTTGCGCCAGCGACAGACACGGCGAGTGGCCAAGCCGATGCCCGGTGGGCAGTACCAGCGCCATCTTCTCACTGGCGATGGCTTTCAGATTAAACGCCTTACTGCTCTCACAGGGCAGTCGCACAAAGGCGGCATCCAGTAATCCCTCTTGTAGATCATGCATTAGCGACGCCATGCTCTCCTCTTGCGGCAGCAGGGTGATGTCTGGAAAACGATCCTGAAAACGGCGCAGCACCCGAAATATCTGCGGATGAAAAGCGGTGGAGCTGGCGAAACCAATCGACAACTTCCCACTGATGCCGCGGGCGATCCCTTTTGCTTTTTCCAGCGCATGACCGGTCAGTGCCAGGATCTGACAGGCATCCCGGTAAAACGCCTCCCCGGCGTCCGTCAGTTCCACGCCACGCGTCAGTCTTTTCAGCAGCGGAGTGCCAATCTCTTCTTCCAGTTTTTTGATTTGCTGGCTCAGCGGTGGCTGTGAAATGCCAAGCATTTCCGCCGCACGGGTGAAGTGCTTCGTCTCAGCCACTGCAACGAAATAACGTAGATACCGCAGTTCCATATCGAAAACGTCTCAAAGTGGGGGGGGTTCTATATTGGAATCCCGAACTGAATCGAGTCAACATTGATTCAATACTTCTTAACAGTTTAGCGGGGAGAATGGTAATGACATATTCTGTAACTAATTGTTCATGTTCGGAACAGCTGACTGAAACTGTCAAGGTGATGCAGAAGGAAAGGCCAGAAAGTGTAATCTATCAGACCTCTCTGATGAGTGCGTTACTGAGCGGCGTGTATGACGGCACCACCACGGTGGCAGACCTGCTGAAGAAGGGCGATTTTGGTCTCGGAACCTTTAATCAGCTGGATGGTGAGCTGATCGCTTTTAACCGTGAAGTGTACCAGTTACGTTCGGACGGCAGTGCGCGTGCGGCCAGCCCTGACCAGAAATCGCCGTTTGCGGTGATGACCTTCTTCCGCCCTCAGTATCAGCATCGCTTTACAGGCCCGGTTGATCGGGCTGGTGTGCATCGGGTCATTGACCAGCAGGTCAGTTCCGATAATCAGTTCTGCGCATTGCGTCTCGACGGTCTTTTCAGCCGGGCAGAAACCCGCACGGTTCCCTGCCAGCATCGTCCGTATAAATCGATGCCGGAGGTGCTCGGCAAGCAGCCCACCTTTCATTTTGAACAGCGCAATGGCGTGTTGATCGGTTTTCGCACGCCGCAGTATATGCAGGGCATCAACGTTGCGGGCTATCACGAACACTTTATTACTGACGATCGCCAGGGGGGCGGTCATCTTCTGGACTATCAGCTTGATCACGGCACGCTGACCTTTGGTGAGATCAGCAAGCTGGTGATTGACCTGCCTGGCGACAGCGACTTCCTGCGGGCGGATCTCAGCCCGGAAAACCTGGATTCCGCCATTCGTTCTGTTGAAAGCTGAAAAGAGAGAGAACAAAAGATGAAAAACGTCACTGAGGTTCAACAATGGGCACACGGTGCCGATCTGGTCGTTGCCCAACTGGAAGCACAGGGAGTGAAGCAGGTCTTCGGCATTCCAGGTGCAAAAATCGACAAGGTGTTTGACTCGTTACTCGATACATCGGTGCAGACGATTGCCGTGCGCCATGAAGCTAACGCGGCGTTTATGGCGGCGGCCGTGGGCAGGCTGACCGGGAAAGCGGGCGTCGCGCTGGTGACCTCCGGGCCGGGTTGTTCCAATTTGATTACCGGTATGGCCACGGCGACCACCGAAGGCGATCCGGTGGTGGCACTGGGCGGGGCGGTAAAACGCGCTGACAGCGCCAAGCAGGTGCATCAAAGCATGGATACCGTGGCGATGTTTCGCCCGGTCAGTAAATATGCGGTAGAAGTTGGTTCCTCAGATGCGATTGCCGAAGTGTTATCTAACGCGTTTCGCAGTGCGGAGCAGGGGCGCCCCGGTGCGGCGTTTGTCAGCCTGCCGCAGGATATTATTAATGAGCCAGCGCGCGGGCATCTGCTGAATACCAGCGGCCAGCTGCTGCTGGGGGCGGCACCGGATGTGGCGATTGAGGCTGTTGCCCGCCAAATCGCACAGGCGAAAAACCCGGTGCTGCTGCTGGGCCTGATGGCCAGCCAGCCCGCTAACAGTGATGCACTGCATCAGCTGCTGGAGCGTAGTCATATTCCGGTCACCAGCACATATCAGGCGGCAGGGGCGGTGCGCCAGGAGCATTTTTCCCGTTTTGCCGGGCGCGTCGGGCTGTTTAACAATCAGGCGGGCGACCGGTTGCTGCGTGAAGCCGACCTGATTATCACCATTGGCTACAGTCCCGTGGAGTATGAACCCGCAATGTGGAACAGCGGCAACGCCACGCTGGTGCATATTGATGTGTTACCCGCCGATACCGACAACTGTTATCAGCCGGATGCCGAGCTGGTGGGGGATATTGCCGCCACGCTGGATAAACTGACGGCGCGTATTCGCGGCCCGTTAACCCTCAGCCCGCAGGCGGCCGCGATCCTCAGTGACCGCCAGCAGCAGCGTGAACTGCTGGCGCTGCGCGGTCATCAGTTGAATCAGTTTGCTCTGCATCCTTTGCGTATCGTGCGTGCCATGCAGGACATCATTAACAGTGATGTCACCCTGACGGTGGATATGGGCAGTTTCCATATCTGGATCGCCCGTTATCTTTACAGCTTCCGTGCCCGTCAGATCATGATCTCCAACGGTCAGCAAACCATGGGCGTTGCGCTGCCCTGGGCAATCGGTGCCTGGCTGGTTGACCCGTCTCGCAAAGTGGTCTCGGTCTCCGGGGATGGCGGGTTCCTGCAATCGAGTATGGAGCTGGAAACGGCGGTACGGTTGGGGGCGAACCTGCTGCATATCATCTGGGTGGATGAGTGCTACAACATGGTGGCGATGCAGGAAGAGAAGAAATACCAGCGGGTTTCCGGGGTGAAATTCGGTCCGATTGATTTTAAAGCCTATGCCAAGTCGTTTGGTGCCGCGGGTTTTGCTGTGGAAAGCGCAGACATGCTGGAACCGACGTTGCGTAAAGCAATGGACGTGCAGGGGCCCGCAGTCGTGGCTATTCCGGTGGACTACGCTGATAACCACCTGCTGATGGGCCAGTTACATCTCAGCCAGATTTTGTGAAGGCTGCCATACCCTCCACGCGTTCAATACATTCATTACTGGCCCTTTACCGGTAACATTAAAGGGCCATTTTTTGCCTTAAAACAAATCCCTTCACGGCGTCAGCGAAACGTTTCGATGGCGATCACATTTTCAACATCTGATGATTGTTTTCCCCCGGCCATTTCTTAAACTGCTACTCAGCGAAACGTTTCGCTCTGGAGTGAATAATGAAAAAAGGCACCTTACTGAATTCTGATATCTCGTCCGTGATTTCACGTCTCGGTCATACTGACAGCATCGTGATTGGCGATGCCGGCCTGCCGGTCCCACAGGGTCCGCAGCGTATCGATCTGGCGTTAACGCATGGAATTCCGACATTTTTACAGGTTACCCAGGCGGTCACCAGCGAGATGCAGGTCGAGAGTGCCATCATTGCGGAGGAAATTAAGCAGCATAACCCGCAACTTCATAGTGAACTGATCGCCCTGCTCGACTTACTGCAACAACACCAGGGTAATTTAATCAGTATCAGTTATGTCAGTCACGAACAGTTCAAACACCAGACTCAGCGTAGTCAGGCCGTCATTCGCAGCGGAGAGTGCTCTCCGTATGCGAATGTCATCCTGATCGCTGGCGTGACCTTCTAGAGGCTGTTATGCAACCTTTACTGCAATTAAAAGGCATTGATAAAGCCTTCCCGGGCGTCAAGGCGCTGTCGGGTGCGGCGCTCTCTGTTTATCCTGGCCGCGTGATGGCGCTGGTGGGTGAGAACGGTGCAGGCAAATCGACCATGATGAAAGTGCTCACCGGGATCTACGCCCGTGATGCGGGCACGTTTGAATGGCTGGGTCAGGAAACCACCTTTAACGGACCGAAAGAGTCGCAGGAAGCCGGGATCGGCATTATCCATCAGGAACTGAACCTGATCCCCCAGCTGAGCATTGCGGAAAACATCTTCCTGGGTCGCGAATTTGTTAACCGTTTTGGCCGCATCCAGTGGAAAAAGATGCACGCCGAGGCGGATGCCTTACTGAAACGCCTGAATCTGCGCTTTAGCAGCCATAAGCTGGTCGGCGATCTGTCTATCGGTGACCAGCAGATGGTGGAGATTGCCAAGGTACTGAGCTTCGAGTCAAAAGTGATCGTCATGGATGAGCCGACGGACGCGCTGACCGATACCGAAACCGCTTCGCTGTTCCGGGTGATCAACGAGCTGAAAGCGCAGGGCTGCGGCATTGTTTATATCTCCCATCGCATGAAAGAGATTTTTGAGGTCTGCGATGACGTCACCATTTTCCGCGACGGCCAGTTTATTGCAGAACGTGAAGTGGCCCAGCTGACGGAAGAGTCGCTGATTGAAATGATGGTCGGTCGTAAGCTGGAAGAGCAGTATCCACGCCTGGATAAAGCACCGGGTGAGATTCGCCTGAAGGTTGAGCATCTCAGTGGTTCCGGCGTTGAGGACGTCAGTTTTACGCTGTGTAAAGGCGAAATTCTGGGTGTGGCCGGGCTGATGGGCGCGGGTCGTACCGAACTGATGAAAGTGTTGTACGGCGCTTTGTCGCGCAGCGGCGGCACGGTGACGCTGGACGGTAAAACCGTCTTTGCGCGCACCCCGGAAGAGGGGCTGGCGAACGGTATCGTCTATATCTCTGAAGATCGTAAGCGTGATGGCCTGGTGCTGGGCATGTCGGTGAAAGAGAACATGTCACTGACCGCCCTCAACTACTTTAGCTATGGCGCGGGCCGCCTGAAACATGCGGAAGAGCAGCAGGCGGTCGGCGACTTTATCAAGCTGTTCAACGTTAAAACGCCGTCAATGAATCAGCCGATTGGCTTGCTCTCTGGTGGTAATCAGCAAAAGGTGGCTATTGCCCGTGGGCTGATGACGCGGCCGAAAGTGCTGATCCTCGATGAGCCAACGCGTGGCGTTGATGTTGGCGCGAAAAAAGAGATTTATCAGCTGATTAACCAGTTTAAACAGGAAGGGTTGAGCATCATTCTCGTCTCCTCCGAAATGCCGGAAGTGCTGGGTATGAGTGACCGCGTGCTGGTGATGCACGAAGGTCGCCTGAGCGGTGACTTCCCGATTGAACAAGCCTCGCAGGAAATTTTGATGGCGGCGGCAGTGGGTAAACAATACAGCGCGGAGCTGGCATAACTATGAGTACGCAAACAATCCCTTCACGCCGCCTGATCAGTAAGGCATGGCTGCTTGAGCAGAAATCGCTGATCGCGCTGGTGGTGCTGATTGCCATCGTTTCCAGCCTGAGCCCGAATTTCTTCACTGTGGCCAACCTGTTTAACATTCTGCAACAGACGTCGGTCAACGCCATTATGGCGGTGGGTATGACGCTGGTGATCCTCACGTCCGGTATCGATCTTTCCGTGGGTTCACTGTTGGCGCTGACCGGGGCAGTGGCTGCCTCGATTGTCGGGCTGGAAGTGAATGCACTGGTGGCGGTAGCGGCATCGCTGGCACTGGGTGCTTTTATTGGTGCGATTACCGGTTCGATTGTCGCGAAAGGCAAAGTGCAGGCGTTTATCGCCACGCTGGTGATGATGCTGTTGCTGCGTGGTGTGACGATGGTGTACACCAACGGCAGCCCGGTGAATACCGGCTTCAGCGACAATGCAGACCTGTTTGGCTGGTTTGGTATCGGTCGCCCGTTGGGTATCCCGACGCCGGTCTGGTTAATGGGCGTGGTGTTCCTCGCGGCCTGGTACATGCTGCATCACACGCGCCTTGGCCGTTACATTTATGCGCTGGGCGGTAACGAAGCGGCAACGCGTCTGTCCGGCATCAGTGTTAACCGCGTCAAAATTATCGTTTATGCGCTGTGCGGCATGTTAGCGGCACTGGCGGGCACCATCGAAGTGGCACGTCTCTCCTCGGCGCAGCCGACGGCAGGTACGGGCTATGAGCTGGATGCGATTGCAGCTGTGGTGCTGGGTGGAACCAGCCTCGCTGGCGGTAAAGGCCGGATTATGGGCACGCTGATTGGTGCACTGATCTTAGGCTTCCTGAATAACGGGCTGAACTTGCTCGGCGTTTCTTCTTACTACCAAATGATCGTCAAAGCTGTGGTGATTTTGCTGGCGGTGCTGGTAGACAACAAAAGCAGTAAATAGAACTCTTTACCTTTACAGGACATGAAAATGAAGATGAAAAAACTGACTGCACTGGCTGTACTGTTAGGCGCCACGTTGAGCGCTAACGCGCTGGCAAAGGACACTATTGCGCTGGTGGTTTCTACCCTGAATAACCCGTTCTTCGTGTCGCTGAAAGATGGCGCGCAGAAGGAAGCGGATAAACTGGGTTACAACCTGGTGGTACTGGATTCTCAGAACAACCCGGCGAAAGAACTGGCTAACGTGCAGGACCTGACCGTTCGTGGCACCAAGCTGTTACTGATTAACCCGACCGATTCTGATGCGGTGGGTAACGCGGTGAAAATGGCAAACCAGGCGAACATTCCAGTGATTACCCTGGACCGTGTAGCCTCTCAGGGCACCGTGGTCAGCCACGTGGCGTCTGATAACCGTTTCGGCGGCAAAATGGCCGGTAACTTCATCGCCAAGAAAGTCGGCGACAATGCAAAAATCATTGAACTGCAGGGTATTGCCGGAACGTCTGCTGCGCGTGAGCGTGGTGAAGGCTTCAAACAGGCTGCCGATGCACACAAATTCAATATTCTCGCCAGCCAGCCGGCTGACTTCGACCGTACCAAGGGCCTGAACGTGATGCAGAACCTGCTGACCGCTCACCCGGACGTGCAGGCGGTGTTTGCTCAGAACGACGAAATGGCACTGGGTGCCCTGCGTGCATTGCAAACGGCAGGCAAATCTGATGTCTTAGTGGTGGGCTTCGACGGCACCCCTGATGGGATCAAAGCGGTTGAAGGCGGCAAACTGGCTGCGACCGTGGCTCAGTTACCGGAGCAAATCGGCGTTATTGGCGTTCAGACGGCTGATAAGGTGCTGAAAGGCCAGAAAGTACAGGCTATCAATCCGGTTGACCTGAAGCTGGTCACCAAATAAATCAAAGAAAAGCATGGCACGCGCCACCTCCGGGTGGCGCACTTATCTGGACAATCCCCTTATGATGAAAACTGGCAAACTGGCTGTCCTCGGCAGCATTAATGCAGATCACATTCTGAATCTGACGCATTTTCCGCGTCCGGGCGAAACGGTGATCGGGAAGCAGTATCAGGTAGCATTCGGTGGGAAAGGTGCAAACCAGGCCGTTGCCGCCGGGCGCAGTGGCGCCGACATTGCCTTTATCGCCTGCGTGGGTGAAGACGACATAGGCGAACGTATTCGTCAGCAACTGGTTAATGACCGCATTGATGTCAGCCCTGTGGAAGCCGTGGTCGGTGACTCGACGGGTGTGGCACTGATATTTGTTAATGGCGAAGGTGAGAATACCATCGGTATTCACGCAGGCGCCAACGCTGCCCTGACGCCCGCGCGCGTAGAGCAGCACCAACAGGTGATTGCGGATGCCGCAGCACTGTTGATGCAGTTGGAGTCACCGCTGGAAAGCGTGCTGGCTGCCGCGAAGATCGCACATCAGCATCAGACGCAGGTGATTTTGAATCCGGCCCCGGCGACAGAACTCTCAGACGAGCTGTTGTCACTGGTGGATATGATTACTCCGAACGAAACCGAAGCGCAGATCCTCACGGGTGTTGCGGTCAACAGCGATGAAGATGCTGCACGTGCAGCGGCAGTGCTGCATGACAAAGGTATCCGTACCGTATTGATAACCCTCGGCAGCCGGGGTGTATGGTTAAGTGAGCAGGGTAAGGGGCAGCGCATTCCGGGTTTCCGTGTGGAAGCTGTGGATACCATTGCCGCAGGCGACACCTTTAATGGTGCGCTGATCACGGCACTGATTGAGCAGCGTCCGATGGCAGAAGCCGTTCGCTTTGCCCATGCGGCGGCAGCGATTTCCGTGACGCGCCGTGGTGCACAACCTTCCGTTCCCTGGCGTGATGAGATTGACAGCTTCTTGCAACAGCAGGGGTAGATGTGGCGACCATGAAAGATGTCGCCCGCCTGGCGGGCGTCTCAACCTCCACCGTGTCTCACGTTATCAATAACAACCGCTTCGTGAGCGAAGCGGTTCGTGAAAAAGTGACCTCGGCGGTAAGCCAGTTGAATTACGCACCTTCTGCGCTGGCGCGCAGCCTGAAGCTGAATCAGACCCATACTATTGGCATGTTACTGACGGCCAGCAGCAACCCCTTCTATTCCGAGGTGGTGCGTGGCGTTGAGCGTAGCTGCTATGAACGTGGTTACAGCCTGGTACTGTGCAATACCGAAGGTGATGAAGATCGCATGAATCGAAGCCTTGAAACACTGCTGCAAAAGCGTGTCGATGGTTTACTGATTATGTGTACCGAAAGTCATCTGCCTTCCGCTGAGTTACTTCATCGTTATCCCACCATTCCGTCCGTTATGATGGACTGGGCACCGTTTGAAGGCGGCAGCGACATTATTCAGGATAACTCTCTGCTGGGCGGGGAGATGGCGACCCGACATCTGATTTCGCGTGGTTATACGCGAATTGCCTGTATTGCCGGTCCACAGGACAAAACACCTGCGCGTTTACGTCTTGAGGGATATCAGCAGGCAATGGACAGCGCCGGGTTAGCGATACCGTCTGGTTACATTGTCAGTAGCGATTTTGAGTTCCAGGGGGGATTCAATGCCATGAATACGCTGTTGGCCCTCGATCCCCCACCTCAGGCTGTCTTTACCTGTAATGATGCGATGGCTGTCGGGGTATATCACGCACTCTATCTGGCGGAAATGCGTATCCCGCAGGATATGGCCGTGGTGGGGTACGATAATATCGAACTGGCGCGTTATATGACGCCGCCCCTCAGTACCGTTCACCAGCCCAAAGATGAGCTGGGGGAGCTGGCGATCGATGCTTTGCTCCACCGCCTGGCCGATCCGACGGCCAGCCCCCAATTGCTGGTGCTGACGCCGGAACTGATGGAACGCGCCTCAGTGGGCGATATTCGCAAGGCATAAGCGTTTTAGGCTTTCTTCTTATCACGGTCGCTAATCAGGTTGCGGCCATCTCCTGGTTTCAGCAGCAGGAAGACCAGCGCTGACAGCACGGTAATGACCCCCATCGTCAGGAAGGTGGCATGGAAGTGCTGAAGCGTGGTGCCATCGAAGTTTTCATAAAAGCGCAACACCGCTGCACTCACTGCCACACCAAACCCAATCGCTAACTGCTGCGTGACGGCCAGCATACTGTTACCACTGCTGGCATTGGCATCCGTCAGGTCCGCGAGGGTAATGGTATTCATCGCGGTAAACTGCGTCGACATCGCCATACCCAGAATAAAGAGCGGGATGAGCAGCGCCAGCATACTCCATCCGGGAACCTGCAAAGCAAAGGTGGCGATCAGTACGCCGATAATCATGCTGATCCCGACCAGGGTTTTGCGGTAACCAAACCAGCGTAGCACCTGAGTGACCGTTGACTTTGCCAGAATGGATCCAAGGGCGGTGGGGGCAACCATGCAGCCAGCCAGCAGAGCCGTGTAGCCAAAGCCGACCTGTAACATTAATGGCATCAGGAAGGGAATACAGCCGGTACCGAGCCTTGAGGCGATATTACCCACGATGCCCACGGAGAAAGTGCGCGTCTTAAACATGGGTAATGGCAGCAGCGGGGAAGGGTGGCGCTGTGCATGTACTATATAGAGAAGCAGTAATGCGATACCTGCCAGCAACACACCCAGGGCAATCACGCTGGATACCACCTGTTCACCGAATAACTCGATGCCACTGGAGATGCCCACCAGGCCCAAACCAAACAGCAGAAAACCGATCAGGTCAAAGCGGCGTTTCGGGGTGGTAAAGTCCGGCATGTATTTGCGTGCATAGAAAATCCCGAGAATACCGATAGGGATATTAATGAGGAAAATCCAGTGCCAGGTGGCCCAGGTAACCAGTACGCCCCCCAGTAAAGGACCTAACACCGGACCCACCAACCCTGGCATCGTGACAAAGTTGAGTACCGGAAGCAGTTCGCTGCGCGGGTAGGCCCGAAGCAGGGCAAGACGTGCCACCGGCATCATCATTGCGCCGCCCACACCTTGCACCACGCGAGACGTCACCAGCATCGACAACGAACCCGAGAGCGCGCAGGCCAGTGAACCCAGGGAAAACAGAAATACCGCGGCGATAAAGACTTTACGGGTGCCAAAGCGATCGGCCAGCCAGCCACTGACCGGGATCAGCATCGCGACAGTTAAGGTATAGCTGATGACGGCAGACTGCATCGCCAGCGGAGAACGTCCCAGGCTGTGGGCGATGGCCGGAAGAGCAGTGTTCAGAATGGTGGCATCCAGCGCCTGCATAAAGAAGGCCATAGCGGCAATCCATGGAAGTCCGGCCATACTGCGCGCGGATTTAATCATTGGTATCCCTTTCTTTGGTGAATACGGCAGGAAAATCCCCTGTGATGCAGAAAGAATAGCATCTCATTTTTGCTTTCATCCGCGGTCTTTCGCAGTTTTCTGTCAGGAAATGCTGATTTATTGCCCCGAAAACGTATGCTTTTAACGCTTCTGATGAAAAATAACGCGCTCAGTCATTTTATTGTAATAAACACTTGTCACCCGTCGGAATTTCCCTATAATGCGCAACCACTGAGACGGCAAACGGCGTAACGCCAGCGGCTCAGGAGGTTCAGGAAGTCTCTGACCCGCCGGAAAAACTTCTCAAAAA
>NZ_JBJGXA010000035.1:0-16218 GCF_045107195.1 Erwinia sp. AnSW2-5 | reverse complement strand
GAGGTGCTGAGGCGCTCAAAGCCAGTGACCACGCCCTGCACCACGCGCACCGCCTGCTGAACTCGCACGCCCCAGGCCTGAGCGACCGGAGCCTGCAGCGTCAGCGAGGCGGGCTTCATCAGCATGGCTTCGCGGGTGATGCCGTGGTCGGCGCTGGTAAATTCGATGCGCCAGCGGAATGGCTCGCTCAGGCGCTCCTCGCCCTGAAAGGCCAGCACGTCGGGCTGAGAGGTGCAGCCGCGTATCGCCAGCAGATGGTGGCTGTGGCTGAAAAAAGAGACCGGGTTGGTGCTCATGATAATGTCCTTATTGTTCTGCTTCCTGGAGAGAGGCACGCTACCGCCCGTCGCTGCTCCCTGAATAAGGGGCCGGAGCGCATCAGGCCAGAAGCTTCCATGGTGTGTTCAGCCGCCGTCAGCGGCGGCGATGAAAGAGACAGTGATGGTCATGTATTACTCCCGGCCCGGCGGTTTAACGCACGACCGCCCGGGGTATCGCTGGCGGCCATCGGGCGCGTGCGTCATCGCCCTATACAGCAAAATTCCAATAAGCATTACTCATATTTCCCCCTGTAAAAAAAAGGCGAAAAAATGGAGAAAGGCACACTTTTTCTGTGTGTGCAGGCGCAAATATATAGCACTATCGTTATGCCACTCAAGAGGAAAGTTTTTTGTTTTTATCTGAAAAATATAGGAATTTTCTGGATATTCAGCAAAAATTACCGAAAATTAGTCGCGAATAGAGGAGAGAGCTTTTTCCGAAAAAAAACGGGGGAACAGGGTAAGAACGTCAGGGGTAAATGCGATGGACAGGGCTGTGACATCAAAAAAAATTAACTGTTCCCGTAATAACTATCATGAACCCGGACAAACATGACCGCCGTTCACCCGGTACGCTGCGAAAGCTTAAAAAACCTAAAAAAGAGTCCGTCCGGGATATGAGACTATCACCTCACCGGGCGGCGTTTTTCCCACCCGTGCATGCCATCAAAACGAACCCAGCCATATGCTGCCCCTTGCCTGTTTTTCTCAAAAAACGGGAAGCCACACATTGATCCCTGCATATTTAATGCTAGAGTGAGAAAAATTAACTTAGGAAATAATCTCATGAATCATTTAGAACTTCAGGCATTGCGCCATATTTTCTTTCTCAGCATTGAAGAAGCCGCCCGTTATATTGCCACGGATAATGACGTAGCCGCATGGCAACGAAAAGAGTCGGGAGAGGAAGCGATCAACGAGGCAATAATTCATCATTTTGATGCGTTATTACTACAACGACAACATCATATGAATGCCATTATTGATAAAATCAACTCACGCATTGGTAATAACACCATGAAGTATTTCTCTGACTTCGATGAATTCCAGCGCGCCTGCCCTGGGGGCGATCGGCTGGCATGGAAAACCTATCAGTCCGTCGCCGCAGAGCTTTACTCGCGCGGGCTGGAGCGCCTCTGCTGAGAGAAGCGTGACGCAGCACGCATAATCATGGATGCCACCCCGGCTCCACCGCCAGACACAATACAGATTGTGCAACATGATTAGTCACACCTTATCCGCACTTGATAACCTTTCTCCCTCTTTCATTCCGTGCCGGGGTTTTACCCCGGTTACAAATGTTAATTATCCTGAGTTTCTATAGTTCACTGTGTTAATCCCATAGAAAACCTCTATTGATTACACAAAAAAAAGCATTATTCAGCCTTCTCCCTGCTCCGTAGTATTAATAACAACAGCATTGTTATTGATATTCACCGCATGCCGGTTTTATTTATCCGGCAAAGGTCGCAACGGAGCCGATATTATGAATGGTTATCGCCATCTCTTTACCCCAATTACCATTAATGGCATGCGTTTAAAAAACCGCATTATTATGCCACCGATGGGAACCAATTTTGCCGGGTTAAATGGAGAAGTCAGTGAACAGCAGCTGGATTATTATGCGCTGAGAGCAAAAGGCGGCACCGCGCTGATCACCATTGAAAATGTCTGCATCGATTTTCCCTTTGCCACTAACGGCACCACCCAGCTGCGTATTGATAACGACCAGTATATTCCCGGCCTGTTCCGCCTGACGGAGCGCCTGCATCAGCACGGTGCCTGTGTCTCGGTTCAGCTCAACCATGCCGGGGCCTCTGCCTACGCCGCCCGTCTGGATCAGCAGCAACCCGTCTCCTCCTCTACCCAGCCGTCAAAGAAAAACGGCAATATTCCGCGATCCCTGAGCGTGGAGGAAATCTATCAGGTGGTGGAGAAGTTTGGCGATGCCGCCCAGCGTGCCCGTCAGGCAGGCTTCGACTGCGTTGAGATCCACGCCGGGCACTCTTACCTGCTGTGCCAGTTCCTGTCACCGATCTACAACCAGCGAGACGATGAGTTTGGCGGCTCTGTCGAGAACCGGGCGCGTATCGTGCGCCTGGTGGTGGATAAGGTGCGTGAGAAAGTCGGCCCGCGTTTTCCCATCAGCCTGCGCTTCAGCATGGATGACTTCGTTGAGGGCGGTAACCACCCGGAAGAGATGCTGGCGCTGCTGGAACACTGCCAGCAGAACGTCGATATGCTCAACGTCTCAGCGGCACTGAACGATACCCTGCAATTCCAGATTGACCAGATGGACCTGCCCGACGGCTGGAAGCGCTATCTGTCACGCGATGTACGCCAGCGCTTCGGCAAGCCGACGGTGATCGCCGGTAACATCCGTAACCCCATGATTGCCGAAGATATCCTTGCCAGTGGTGATGCCGACCTGCTGGCTATCGGGCGCGGGCTGATCGCCGAACCGGCATGGGTGAACAAAGTCCAGAACGGCCAGGAACATCTGATGCGTCACTGCATCTCCTGCAATATTGGCTGCGCCGACCACCGCATTGCCCGCTCACGCCCCATCCGCTGTTCCATTAACCCCGATATTTTGCACGGCGATGCGTATCAGCAACGCCATATCAGCCATCCGCTCAAGGTGGTGGTGATTGGCGGCGGTACCGCCGGGATGGAAGCGGCCTGCACCGCAGCCGAAGTGGGCTGCCAGACCTGGCTGCTGGAAGCGCAGCCGCAGCTGGGTGGCCTGGCACGCGATATTGCGCGCCTGCCGGAAAAACAGCGTATTGCCGGTTTCCCGCTGTTTATGGAACGCCGCCTGCGCGCCCTCGACAACCTTGAAGTGATCACCGGGAAACGCGCAGGCGTGGCGGATATTGCCGCACTTCAGCCGGATCTGGTGGTGAATGCCACCGGCTCGACCCCGCTGCTGCCACCGATTAACGGCCTGATGGACTTTATCGACCGTCCGGGCAGCCGGGTGTTCTCCATCACTGGTCTGCTGTCCGGCATCGACCACTTTACCGATACCGCAGGCAAACGCGTGGTGGTGGTGGGCGGCGGCGCGGTCGGGCTGGACGTCAGCGAATATTTCGCCAAACGCGGCGCTCAGGTCAGCCTGGTCGAGATGCTCGATGCACCGGGCCGCGACCTCGATCTGATCACCAAAAGCAGCATGCTCGCGATGCTGGACGAGCACCGGGTAGCGCTGTGGATGCAGACCCAGCTGATGGCGGTGCATGGCGACCATTTCAGCGTAAAAAAAGGCGATGCCCTGCACGACCTGCCGTTCGACTACGGCTTTGTCTGCCTTGGCATGCGTGCCAACCAGCAGGGGCTGGATGCCCTGCAACAGTGGGCGACCAATGAGCAGGTGCGGCTGATGAACATCGGCGACAGCGTGATGGCACGCCGCATCATTGACGGCATCCGCGAAGGGCATGACGTGCTCACCACGCTGGAAGATATGGGCTGCCTGGCGTGACGCGGTGAAGACTCCCCTGCGCCCGGCGGTAATGAATTTTTTAACATTATGAGGATAGCATCATGGCTGAACGTATCACTGGTCACACCGAACTGATTGGACTGATCGCCACACCCATCCGTCACAGTCTTTCTCCTACCATGCATAACGAGGCGTTTGCCCATCTGGGGCTGGATTATGTTTATCTGGCGTTTGATGTCGGCAACAAAGAGCTGAAAGACGTGATCGCCGGTTTTCGTGCGCTGAACCTGCGCGGTTTTAATGTTTCCATGCCAAACAAAACCACCGTGTGCCAGCATCTTGACCACCTCTCTCCGGCCTCAAAACTGGTGGGTGCGGTGAATACCGTGGTCAATGACAACGGCGTACTCACCGGGCATATCACCGACGGCACCGGCTATATGCGTGCGCTGAAAGAAGAGAACATCAATATCATCGGCGAGAAAATGACGCTGTGCGGAGCCGGCGGTGCCGCCACGGCTATCTGCGTTCAGGCCGCGCTGGACGGCGTGCGCGAGATTTCTATCTTCAATCAGCGCGATGCCTTCTGGGACAACGCGCAGGCCACGCTGCGTAAAATCCAGGACAACACTAACTGCGTGGTGAATCTGTACGATATTGCCGACACGCAAAAACTGCGGGATGAAATGGATGACAGCCGGATGTTCACCAATGCCACCGGCATCGGCATGAAACCGTTCGAAGGCGTTACCCTGCTGCCGGATGCGAGCTTCCTGCGCCCTGACCTGATCGTTTCTGATGTGGTGTACAAACCGCAGCAGACGCGTTTACTGGAAATGGCCGGGAAAAAAGGGTGCCGCACAGTCAATGGCTTAGGCATGATGCTGTGGCAAGGGGCGGCGGCCTTCGAGATCTGGACAGGGAAAGAAATGCCGGTCGATTACATCAAAAACATCCTGTTTTGAGTGAAGGCATCTATGAAAAATACCTACATTCCCACCGCCGCCGGGCTGTACCTGAATTATCTGGTGCATGGCATGGGGGTTCTGTTGATGACCCTCAATATGTCCCACCTGGAACAACAGTGGCAGACTAACGCCGCCGGGGTCTCCGTGGTGATCTCGTCGCTGGGATTTGGCCGTCTGGTGGTGCTGTTTGTCTCCGGCATGCTGTCTGATAAATTTGGTCGTAAGCCCTTTATTTATCTCGGTATGCTTTGCTACCTCGGCTTCTTCTTCGGCATTCTCAGCTCGCAGAGTATTACCACCGCCTTTGCCTTTGGCTTCCTGGCCGGTATGGCGAACAGCTTCCTCGATTCCGGCACCTATCCGGCCCTGATGGAGTCGTTCCCGAACTCAGCCAGCACCGCCAATATTCTGATCAAAGCCTTTGTCTCCGGCGGCCAGTTCCTGCTGCCGTTTATTATCAGCGCCGTGATCATGGCCGATCTGTGGTTTGGCTGGTCGTTTGTGATTGCTGCCGCCATTATGCTGGTGAATGCGATCTACCTGCTGAAACGTCCGTTCCCGGATCACCGGGCGCTGGCGAAACCGGCCAGCCCCACCAGCGCGCAAGCCAGCGCAACGCAGCCGCAGAGCAAAAGCAACCTGCTGGATATCGCCTGTTTTACCCTGTATGGCTATATCTCAATGGCGACGTTCTACCTGGTGAGCCAGTGGCTGGCGCAGTACGGCCAGTTTGTGGCGGGGATGCCTTACGCCTCCGCGATCAAGCTGCTGAGCATCTATACCGTCGGTTCCCTGAGCTGCGTTTTTGTCACTGCGGCCCTGGTGAAAAAAGCCGTCAGTTCGGTGAATCTGCTGATGATCTACACCTTTATCTCGCTGGTTGCGCTGCTGGGCGTTTGCCTGCATCCCACTCCGGCGGTGGTAATGGGCTTCGCCTTTGTCATTGGTTTCTCGGCGGCGGGTGGCGTTATGCAGCTGGGCCTGACCATCATGGCGATGAGTTTCCCGCACGCCAAAGGGAAAGCCACCGGCATTTTCTACAGCGCTGGCAGCCTGGCCACCTTCACCATTCCGCTGATCACCGCGAAGCTGTCGCAAACCAGCATCGCCAGTATCATGTGGTTTGACGTCGGGATTGCGGCGGCAGGTTTTGCCCTCGCCTTGTTTATTGGCTATCGCCAGCTGGCTGCGCGCAGCGCATCATTGCAGGTTAATCGCGTGCAGGCGTAATGCCTGCTATCAGAGATGAGAACATCATGACCGCTATTGTAAACGTAAAAAATATCACCTTTGGCGCAGGCAAACCGTTGATCTGCGTCCCGCTGGTCGGCCGCACGCTGGCCGCCATCAGCGACGATGCGCGCCAGCTGGCAGAGGTACAGGCAGATGTGATTGAGTGGCGCGTCGACCACTATGAAGCCGTGGATAACGTGGACGCCGTCAAAGCGGCCCTGCAACAGATCCGCGCCATTTTGCCGCAGATACCGTTGCTGTTTACCTTCCGCAGCAAAAAAGAAGGTGGCGAACACGAAATGAGCGATGAGGCCTATTTCACGCTGAACAGCGTGATTGCCCGCAGCGGGCTGGTTGACCTGATTGACGTGGAGTTATTTAACGATGAAACACGCATCCGGGCGCTGATCGACCAGGCGCATGATGCCGGGGTAAAGGTGATTATGAGCAATCATGATTTCCATAAAACGCCGACGAAAACGGAAATCATCGCCCGCCTGTGCCGGATGCAGACGCTGGGTGCTGACCTGCCGAAAATCGCCGTGATGCCGCAAACCGCGCACGATGTGCTGGTGCTGCTGGATGCCACCCTCACCATGAAAGAGGAATATGCAACCTGCCCGCTGATTACCATGTCGATGGGGAAAACCGGGGCGATCAGCCGTCTGGCCGGGGAAGTGTTTGGTTCGGCGATGACCTTTGGTGCCGCACGCCAGGCCTCAGCACCGGGGCAGATTGCGGTGCAGCCGCTGCGTGAGATGCTTAACGTACTGAGTCATTAATGTCTTACGGGTAAACCTGCGGCATCAGGTTTACCCGCTTTATTATTTTGGGTGTTTTATTTCAGGTTAAGTTCAGACTGGCTGTGCTGAATAATAAACTGTTTAAAGGCTTTGGCTACCGGAGATAACTGACGGTCTTTACGGGTGGCCAGATAGATATAACGTGTCTCACCCGGATCGGTAATACTCATCACCTTCACATCGGAGTAATCCAGCGTGGTAATACGTGGCATAATCGCAATGCCATAATTAATGCTGACCAATCCCACCATCGCTGTATCTTCCTCAACGTAGCAGGCAATTTTAGGCGTCAGGTTCTTCTGGCTAAATATCCTGTCAATAAACGGCCTTAATCCGCTTTTTTCAGAAAAGAACACAAACGGCCACGCCATCGCTTCATGTAAATCAATCGTCATCGCCTCGCGCTGCGCCAGCGGATGATGGCGCGACGTTACCAGCACCAGCTCCTGACTGATGATCGGGGTGAACTCAATCTCACTTTCATGGGGAAGATGGGAGCAGATCGCCAGGTCGAACTTGTCCGCTTTCAGCTCCTGCACGATAGCGCTGCTGGTGCCCTGAAAGAAACAGAAATCGGCGGGCGGCTGCTCCGGCTGCTGGCTGAAGCGCTCGATCAGCTGCGGCACCACCCGTTCCCCCATCGTGTAGATATACGCAAGGTTAACGGTTTCCTGCTGGTTGCCATTTAATCGTTGCAGCGCCGCGCGACCATTCTCCAGCTCGGCAATCGCCTTTTCCACATAGGGCAGAAACAGCGTGCCCTCTTCGGTAATGCGGATATTCCTGCCCTGTTTGGCAAATAACGTCACACCCAGTTCTTTTTCCAGTTCAGAAATCGCATGGCTGAGTGAAGGTTGGGTAATAAACAGACTGCTGGCGGCAGCAGTATAATGTTCTTTCTCCGCCAGACGTTTAAAATAGTAGAGTTGCTTCAGGTTCATAATGCTGACTCACGGTGATGTTCCCGGTAAATAAAAAGTCATCCCTGACGCAATCCCTGTTATTAACGGAATGTTGACTGGGATAATTCTAATATCGGGGGAGAGGAGTGAACTTGATGCGCGTCATGGAAGATTGCGGGGGATGTACAGGTCACGCTAAAAATAAACAGGGACTGACGACAATTTCGCCAGCCCCCGCTTTCGCACAGAGAACGTTAACGCACAATCAGGCCTAACAGGATGCCGACAGCACCGAAGTCAGAGTCACTGAAGGTGGTGTTCGCCAGACCGATGCTGCCCAGTACCGGCAGCAGGAACACCGGAATAAAGGTGATCAGCAGGCCGTTGGTGAAGGCCCCCAGGATAGCACCACGGCGCCCACCGGTAGCATTACCAAACACCCCGGCAGCAGCACCGACGAAGAAGTGCGGCACTACGCCCGGAATAATCACCGTCATATTCAGCGCATACAGCAGGAACATGCCCAGCACCCCGGCAACAAAGCTGCTGAGGAAGCCGACCAGCACCGCATTAGGCGCATACGGGAACACCACCGGGCAGTCGAGGGCCGGTTTCGCGTTCGGCACCAGCTTGTCGGAGATGCCTTTAAACGCCGGAACGATTTCCGCAATCACCATGCGCACACCCTGCAGCACGATATACACCCCGGCTGCAAAGGTAATGGACTGCATCAGCGAGAACATAAACCAGTTTTTACCACCCGCGTTCATCTCTTTCACCGTTGATGGCCCCGCCACCAGGCAGGTGAAGATAAAGATGAAGAACATGGTAAAGGCAATCGCTACCGGCGTATCACGCAGGAACAGCAGGCTTTTCGGCACTTCCATATCTTCGGTGGATTTCTCTTTGTTACCGAACTTGCTGCCGATCCAGGCAGACAGTAACTGAGAAATTGCCGAGAAGTGACCAAATGCCACATCGTCCGAACCCGTCACCTTCTTCATATACGGGTGGATAATCGCCGGGAAGAACACCATCGACACGCCGACCACCAGCGAACCGACCGCAATCAGGCTGGCGCCTTTCATGCCTGCGGTCGCGAGGATCACCGCGACCATCATCGACATAAACAGCGTGTGGTGACCGGTCAGGAAGATGTATTTCCACGGCGTGAAACGGGCAATCGCAATGTTGATCACCATCGCGAAGAACATAATCATCGCCATTTCAGTGCCAAAGCTTTTCTGCGCCACGGCAACAATCGCTTCGTTGTTCGGCACCACGCCCGGAATCCCGAAGGCGTGATGGAAGATGGCCGCAAAGTCGCCCAGTGAAGAGACGATCAGCCCGGCACCCGCGCCGAGGATCAGGAAGCCCATCACGGTTTTCACTGTGCCTTTAATCACTTCTGTGGCCGGTTTTTTCTGTGCAACCAGGCCGATCAGTGCAATCAGCCCCACCAGAATGGACGGCTCGGACAACACATCACTCATTAAAAAACGGAAAAATTCCATTTTTGGCTCCCTTATAACGCGCCGAGTTCAGTCAGAGCTTCAGAGATACGCTCTTTCATCGCCACTTTGTCTACCATGTTTTTCAGGGAGACAATCTTACCGCCCACCTGCTGAGCCACCAGCTGCTCGGCAATATCGGAGGTGCCCACGAAGATATCGCTGGCGGTGCCTTTGGCTGAACCGAGGTCAACATGGTCGACTTCCGCATTCACGCCCAGGTCTTTAACGATTGTTTTAATGCTCATTTCCATCATCAGGCTGGTACCAAGACCGTTGCCACATACCACGGTGATTTTCATTTTTTTTCCTCTGGAGAATTAATAGCGTGAAATAATGGATAAAATCTGTTCAACCTCGGTCGCCGCAATCAGCGATGCCGTATCTTCCGGGGTATCAAACAGATGGGCGAGCGCGGTAATAATGCCGATATGGCTGTTACTGTCCGTCGCCGCCAGCACAATCAGCAGATGCACCGGGTCATTCCCTTCGGAATCGAAGTTAACGCCCTCGCGCACCACCGTCAGGCTGACGCCCATTTTGTTAGCACCGTCTTCAGGACGTGCATGAGGCATAGCGATACCGGGGCCAACCACGTAATATGGACCAATCGCCTCGTGTGAGCGGTAGATAGCCTCGACATAGCGGGCTTCAATGGTGCCGTTATCGCGCAGCGGCTGGCAGGAAAGTGAGACAGCCTCACGCCAGTCAGCGCAGGCAGGGATAATCTGAACAACGTCGGCTGTCAGTAATTCTTTAAGCATGTGTGTCACCTCTCTCTAATCGCCCGAGCAGAGTAGTGTGAGACACATCTGAATAATGTGACGAACATCTAAAAAGATAACGCTAACTGTTATAACTATCATTAATTGTGATCGGCTTATCATCAGCCGGAGAATAATTTGTTGCCAAACGTCGGCAACGGCACACTGGCGGTGAGAATGGGTCAGGCATGCCTGACCCCTACGTTTCGTTTCTCACATACACTTTTGTAGGGGCGAGGCACGCCTCGCCCGGCATAGTCGGAACCAGCAAAGAAGGAGAAGTCAGGATGCGCAAACGTCGCAGTAGTGGCCGGGTGACGCTACAGGATGTTGCCGATTACGTCGGCGTGGGAGCGATGACCGTGTCACGCGTGATGCGTACACCTGAACTGGTGTCTGACAACATCCGCAGTAAAGTGGAACAGGCCGCCCGCGCACTCGGCTATGAAGGCAATCAGGACGCCAGCGAACTGGCCACCCAGAGCGGCAAGCGCGTGACATTACAGGATGTCGCCCGCCACGCGGGGATCGGCCCGATGACGGTGTCGCGCGCCCTGCGCGATCCGAGCCAGGTGTCGGAAGCTTCGCTGATCAAGATCCAGCAGGCGGTGGCCGCCCTCGGCTACGTGCCCAATCAGGCTGCCGGAACCCTGGCCTCATCCCAGTTACATACCGTGGCCGTGCTCTATCCCTTTCAGCATGACCGCGCCAGCACCCGCTTTGTTCAGGCACTGCAACAAACCCTGAGTAAACAGCCGTTCCAGCTGATTATGGCCTGCCATGAATATCATCAGTACGGTGAAACGCCGCTGGTGGAAAAGCTGCTGCAAAACCGCCCTTCCGCCCTGGTGCTGTTCGGGGCGCAGCTCTCCAAAAAGACCTGCGACCTGATTGAATCCGCCGAACTGGTGACGGTTAACGTCTGCGGCGCGGAGCGTTTCTCTGCCGATATCACCCTTGATATCGCGATAAACGATGCCGCCGAACGGCTGACGGCGCACCTGCTGGATAAAGGCTATCGCCGCATTGGCTTTATTGGCGCGCAGACGGATAACCGCCTGCACAAACAGCAGCTCAACGGCTGGCATAAAGCGATGCTGATGCACTATCAGAACGCCGACCTGATGATCACCGTCCCGGATGCGCCAAGCCTGGCGTTTGGTCGCTATGCGCTGGGGCAGCTGCTACAAAACCAGCCGGACCTGGACGCGATTATCTGTAGCCATGAAGAGATTGCTTTTGGTGTACTGTCTGAGTGTCAGCGGCGACTGCTGAAGGTGCCTTATGATATGGCGGTGGCCTGCCTTGATGGCTCGGCCAACTGCGACCACACTTTCCCGGCGCTGACCTCAATGCGACTGAATTACGAAAAGCTGGGCCAGCAGGTGGGCCAGCAGCTGATGGCGATGCTGGACAATGCTCCGCAGCCGCAGGAAGAACAGGTGAGATTCAGCCTGGAAGCCGGTGCCAGCAGCTAACATACCCTAAATAATTCGAGGTGCGTTGAGGCGGCAAGAGAGCGGATCCCGATGAGCTTACACAGGTAAGTGATTCGGGTGAGTGAACGTAGCCAACAAAGAGGCAGCTTGAAGTATGACGGGTATAAATTAAACGATGCAAGGAGAGACCATGACTTATCCCGTAGCGCGATCCCTGACCGTCACCGAAGCGCTCGACAGCCTCGAAAACCATTACAACGCGGCGGTCGATGCCCTGCGCGATGCCATCACCGCGTTTATCGCGGACGGCAGCCTGCCCGATGCCACACAGCGCGCGGCTGGCCTGTTTGTTTATCCGCAGCTGCGCGTCACCTGGGACGGCGTGGCCCCATCACAGCGCCTGACCCGCGCCTTTGGCCGCTTTACCCGCGCAGGCAGTTACACCACCACCATTACCCGCCCGGCCCTGCTGCGCCACTATCTTAGCGAACAGCTGGCGCTGCTGACCCAGGAGTATCAGGTGCAGATCGACGTGCTGCCCTCGCAGCAGGAGATCCCCTTTCCCTATGTGATTGACGGCTCCAGCCTGGCGCTGGACCGCAGCATGAGCGCCGGGATTGCCCAGCACTTCCCGACCACCGAGCTGTCGCAGATTGGCGATGAGAATGCCGACGGACTGCTGCTGCCGGGGGAGACCTTCCCGCTGTCGCACTTCGATGCCCTGCGCACCGACTTCTCGCTGGCCCGCCTGCGCCACTACACCGGCACGCCAGTGGAAGATTTCCAGCCCTACGTGCTGTTCACCAACTACACGCGTTACGTGGATGAGTTTGTGCTGTGGGCCTGCGCGCAGATTGCCGACCCGACGTCGCCGTATCTGGCGCTCTCCTGCGCGGGCGGCACCACCATCACCCACGACACGCCGCACCCGGAACAGCTGGTGTCTGATCTTGCTTGGAAGAAGCACCAGATGCCCGCCTGGCACCTGATTGCCAAAGACGGCCAGGGCATCACGCTGGTGAATATCGGCGTTGGCCCGTCCAATGCCAAAACCATCTGCGACCACCTCGCCGTGCTGCGCCCTCATGCCTGGCTGATGATCGGCCACTGCGGCGGCCTGCGTGAAAGCCAGACCATTGGCGACTACGTGCTGGCGCACGCCTATCTGCGTGATGACCATGTGCTGGATGCCGTGCTGCCGCCGGATATCCCGATCCCGAGCATCGCTGAAGTGCAGCGCGCGCTGTATGACGCCACCAAGCTGGTGAGCGGGATGCCGGGCGAAGCGGTGAAAGAGCGCCTGCGCACCGGCACCGTCGTCACCACCGACGACCGTAACTGGGAGCTGCGTTACTCCGCTTCCGCGCTGCGCTTCAACCTCAGCCGCGCCGTCGCCGTCGATATGGAAAGCGCCACCATCGCCGCCCAGGGTTACCGCTTTCGCGTACCTTACGGCACCCTGCTGTGCGTTTCCGATAAGCCGCTGCACGGCGAGATTAAACTGCCGGGCCAGGCGAACCGCTTCTATGAAGGAGCGATTTCCGAGCATTTGCAGATTGGCATTCGCGCCATCGACCTGCTGCGCGCCGAGGGCGACCGCCTGCACTCGCGTAAGCTACGGACGTTTAATGAGCCGCCGTTTAGGTAGGATGGGGTAAAAATCACTTCTGGTTGTGAGGTAAGCGCGGCTTGGATGAATTTAGAATGCTATCTCGTTGAGGGATGGCATTTTTTTGGTGTGGGGGTTAGTGGAATGATGGCGGCCTAGAGCGAATAGCTGACATCAATACAATGCATCTGACAATTGAGTCGCTGAGTTCATGGACTTGAACCTTCTTCAAGCCATCTGATATATGCTACGTCAGTTAAAAATGGAGTTGAGCAATGACTGAGCTGAAAGCACCCTACTGGAATCGCATGGTTCCCGAACTGACAGTAATGGATTTTTCTGTCTCCCTGCACTTCTATGTTGACGTGCTTGGTTTCAACATCATGATAAGGCGTAAGGAGCCCGATTTTGCCTACGTCAGTCTCGGCGAGGCACAACTGATGCTGGAGAAATATAATCCGGAAGGATGGAATACGGCTGAACTCGTCAGACCGCTGGGTCGCGGCATTAATTTTCAGATAGAAGTAGAAGATATCGAGTCGGTGCTTGCTCGTGTCCGAGCAAATGGCTTCAAGTTGTACAGGGAACTACGCGACAATCACTATAACATCGGAGAAACTACGGCCCGCCAAAGGGAGTTTCTCGTACAGGATCCAGATGGCTACCTCTTACGCTTCAGCCAGTACATTGAATGAAGTGCCAATGTCCGCTCCTCACTCAACAGACCTTCTGACTGAACTGAAGGTCTGCTTTGAGCGAAAAGCGGACGTTCGTAATTGAATCGCCATAAATGTTGCTAGCAAAGCCGTGTGCCAACCAACTGGGAGCGGGTCAACGGAAAAATCATGACTAAGGATTGAAAGACTTGTCGAACGAGTGAAATAATGGCCATCTGAGTAAGGGCGATGTCCACATAAACACTTTTAAGGCTACAAGGCGAGATCCTTAATGAGCATCGAGAATGTATCAAGATTAAAACGAAATCGCGGAGTTCCTGTAGCGATCCGACGTAAATTGCTTGAGAAATACGATCATGCTTGCGCTGCCTGTGGTGTTAAAGATGATGTGGTTCCACTTGAGCTTGCTCATCTTGTTCCCACCTATGCAGGTGGTGAATCATCTGAAGACAATTTGACAATTCTTTGCCCAAATTGTCACCGAACATTTGATCGCCAGCCACGTGAATATGAATTTGTCAGTTTTCTCACTGAGCTATTGAAAAATCATCCTAACTTCAGTGACATACAACAGGATATACTGTTAGGTCGCGAAATTCGTTATAGGGCTGATCTTCTAGTAAACCGACGGTTAAATGATACAAAGGAAGTTTTGCTAATCGAGTGCAAGACCTATTTAGCACTAACTTCCGGCCATATTCATAATGTTATTGAACAATTGGAAAAATACAAATCCAGTTACGGTAATGGCAGGATGGTCCTCGCTATTCCAGCAACCTTGAGAGCAACTGACTTGTCGGCTCTGAATGCGGCGGACATTGAAGCGTGGGATATTAAATACATTGCAAACAATTTTTCTAAACAAATAGAGACTGCATCTCCAAGCTATTATAGGGCATTATTTCTTGCACGGATCACTCGTCCAACAAAAAATATTACTCGCGAGCAAGAGTTAATTAATTCTTTATCTTCCTGTATTCCAGGGAAGAACGACTGCTATTTGTATCAGAACCTCGTTGGAGATATTCTTGAACATTTGTTCACGCCCCCTCTTGGGAAGCCAATTCCAGAGCTATCTGACAAGTTGAAAGCCAATCGCCGCGACTTCATCATGCCAAACTATACTGATAAGGGATTCTGGTCTTTCTTGCGACTAAAGTATGAAGCTGATTACATTGTGATTGATGCAAAAAACTACTCAAGAAAAGTCAAAAAGTCTGAGATCTTGCAAATCGCGAACTACTTGAAACCACATGGAGCTGGTCTCTTTGGGTTAATCATATCTCGCAAGGGTGGCGACGCATTAGGTTGTGAACATACGTTGAGAGAACAATGGCTAGTTCATAAAAAAATGATCTTGGTGCTGGATGACGAAGATGTTAAAGCGATGCTAGTTGCCAAGTCAGATGGTCGCCAGCCTGAAGAAATATTGGGGCAGAAAATTGAAGACTTCAGGCTATCAATGTAGCAGTAAACCGGAATTACGCGAAAAGACGTGCAGGTTCGGTAACTACTAGGTAGTATTTTCCAACGCACAGGATGGTGAGTGTATTTTATCTATATAGATGATCTAGCTCGTAATGTCCGAGCAACGCTACGATCTCATCGGCTGTGTCTTGATCGAGATTTCCGGTCGGTTCATCGGCAAGCAACAGTGCCGGCTTGCCAACCAGAGCGCGGGCAATAGCAACACGCTGGCGCTGCCCCCCCGATAAATCAGCAGGACGATAATAAAGTCTCTCAGCCAGTCCCACCCGATTGAGTTGTAGCTGAGCCTGCTCCCGGGCAATGGATTTTGACAGTCCTCTGTAGAGCAGTGGCAATGCGACATTATCCAGTGCGTTTAGACGAGATAACAGATTGAACCCCTGAAAGACAAAACCAATAATCTGATTACGAACTCTTGCCCGCACATCATCTGAGGCGGTGGAGACGTCGTCCCCGGCAAGTAGGACCTTGCCTGATGATGGTTTATCCAGTAAACCGATAATGTTCAAAAGCGTACTTTTACCGGACCCTGATGGTCCGGTAATGGAACAACTCTGTCCCACCGGGATGGATAACGAAAGGTTTTGCAGCACAACCTGTGATGAAGTGCCTGTCGGGTAAACCTGGGTTATGCCCGACAGACAAATAAAATCTTGAAGCTGTTGCTCAGGAAGACGCATCAGGAGTTCTTACTCCTACCCTGTAAATCATTCTGTGTAACTGCCACCCGATTAATTAAAGGTGACCGTCAATGCGGTCGCCGAACTCGATAATAAAACGACTCATCGCCAGCCGCCAGTTCTGGATCGGCATGCTCCATTTTTTCGACGCCGACTGGATCGCAAGGTAAATCACTTTACGCACCGAGTCATCCGTCGGAAATGCCTTACGTTTCTTGATTGCCTGGCGGATCACGCTGTTCAGCGACTCGATAGCATTCGTCGTGTAGATCGCTTTGCGGATATCCGGCGGGTAACCGAAGAACGTATTCAGATTCTCCCAGTGCACATGTAAGTATCCCAGCTTTAGTTCCACACACTTTTTGAGATTTCCGGTTTC
>NZ_JBJGXA010000034.1:0-114495 GCF_045107195.1 Erwinia sp. AnSW2-5 | reverse complement strand
TCATGTACTGCACCTTACTCAGTTGGGTGTCCAACTTTTTGGGTGCAGTTCATTCATTGCTGAAGGGGCCTTTTTGACATCAGGTTAGCGAGTCACTCGCCAGGCCTTATTTGTCCAGTGCGTAAGCGATCACATAATCACCACGGTCTGGCGACTGACGCGCACCGCCCGCAGAGATGATGATGTACTGCTTACCGGTTTTCGGTGATTTGTAGCTCATCGGGCCACCCTGGCTACCGACTGGCAGACGGGCTTTCCACACTTCTTTACCGGTTGAGGTATCGAAAGCACGCAGGTAGTAATCCTGAGTCCCTGCGATAAACACCAGGCCGCCCTGTGTTGCCAGCGTACCGCCCAGTGTAGGCATGCCTACTGGCATCGGTGCGTGCATTTTCACGCCCAGCGGACCAGTATCCTGCACGGTGCCGACCGGAACCTGCCAGACCACTTTCTGTGTTTTCAGGTCGATTGCGGAAAGCGTACCAAACGGTGGCTTCTGGCAAGGGATGCCCATTGGCGACATAAAGCGGTTTTTGTTCACGGCAAACGGCGTGCCTTTCAGCGGAACCGCGCCCATACCGGTGTTCACCGCTTCACCGCCATTGCTGGCTTTCGCATCCGCTTTCACCGGCACCATCTGCACCCACAGACCCAGACGCATGTCATTGGCGAAGATGTAGTGGTTGTTCGGATCGGTCGACAGGCTGCCCCAGTTCATGCCACCCAGCGATCCCGGGAAGCTCAGAGAGAGGTCAGTACCAGGAACAGTGTACAGGCCATCGTAACGCATGGATTTGAATCCAATACGGCAGGCCAGCTGATCAAATGGCGTCGCGCCCCACATGTCAGACTCTGTCAACGTACCCGCACCAATCTCCGGCATACCGACTGATTTCGGCTGTGTTGGCGTGTACTGCTCGTTCGGGATGTTACCCGGTTTGACCGGAACTTCCTTCACTTCAGTCAGCGGCTGACCCGTCAGACGGTCCAGCACAAAGATCTGACCGGCTTTAGTACCGAACACTACCGCTGACTTGGTGCTGCCATCTTTCTGCGGGAAGTCGATCAGGCTTGGCTGCATCGGGATGTCGAAGTCCCACAGATCGTTATGCACGGTCTGATAAACCCACTTCTCTTTACCGGTGGTGGCATCCAGCGCCAGGATCGAGGCACCGTATTTGTGATCCAGTGCGTTGCGGTTCGCGCCCCACAGGTCAACAGATGAGCTGCCCATCGGCAGGAACACGGTGTTCATGCCTGCATCGTAAGACATTGGAGCCCAGGAGTTCGGCGTGCTGCGAACGAAGGTTTTACCCTCTTCCAGTTTCGCATTTGGATCCTGGTTGCCCGGGTCAAATGCCCAGCGCATTTCACCGGTGATCACATCAAAGCCGCGCAGTACGCCGCCAGGCATATCAGTCTGCACGTTATCCGCCACACGGCCACCGACCACAACGGTGGTACCGGCCAGCGTTGGTGCTGAAGTTAACTGATATTTTGGATCGCTGGCATCGCCCAGACCGGCTTTCAGGTCAACAAAACCTTTATCGCCGAAGTTCTGGCACATTTCGCCATTGTCCGCGTTGATCGCCACCAGACGTGCATCGATGGTGTTCATCAGAATGCGGCGCTGACAGGTATCACCCGCAGCCAGCGTCACAGGCGTGACCGGCGTTGAGTCAGGAACGGTAGGCTGTTCCAGAGGTTTGCTGACATCGAAATACGCCAGGCCACGGCAGCGGTTCCAGACCTGAGATTGTGCGTTAATCTCTGTTTTCCACAGTTGCTTACCGGTGTCGGCATCCAGCGCAATCACGTTGTTATGCGGGGTACAGAGGAATACGCGATCACCGACCTGCAGTGGCGTTTGCTGATCTTCAGCACCGCTGCCGGTCGGGCTTTCCGGGATATCACCGGTGTGATAAGTCCAGACGGGTTTCAGATCTTTCACGTTATCGCGGGTGATCTGGTCCAGGGCCACAAAGCGGCTACCGCCTGCGGTGTTACCGTAGTTGTCCCAGTTTTTCTGCTCAGTTGACTTATCAACCGGCACCAGCGGCAGTTCCTGACCATTTGCAACGGTCGGATGCGGCTGGAACATGCCATACAGGGTTGCCAGCAGGCCAACCACGGTGACTGCGCCCAGGCCATAAGCGCCTTTGGCACAGGCAGGTTTGCCTTCATGCTTGCGCAGTGACGGCCAGGTAATCAACGCCAGCAGCAGCATACCGGCCAGGAACATCAGGCGGGAAACCAGCGGCCAGAAGTCGATACCGGCATCCAGCACTGCCCAGATAGCCGAACCAATAAACACCAGGGCAAAAATCACAACCGCGGAAGCCCGGCGACGGAAGAACTGGATGGCGGACAGCACGGTGAAAATACCGGCAATCACGAAATACCAGCTACCACCGAGTGAAACTAATTTTCCACCGCCGATGACAAAGTAAAGGCCTGTTGCCAGCAAAATTAATCCCAGCAAGAAACACCACAGGCCCAGCCATTTAGATGGCCCGGCATTTATTTGAGGCATAGCAGAAATACTCCTGGAGGAAATAAGGCAGTTTTTTATTAATACCTTATTTTTATTAACATGTTACACGGGAGCGATCCCGTCCTGCTTTCACCGCTGATGCTCTGAACTCACGGCTGGCGTGGCTGAGCACCGGTAGCAAGCGGCAGAATTGTACCACCAGGTTCATAATCTGATAAACAGAAAATTAACAAGCCGCTCACGATTAATAACTATAGCTCAAGGTGTAGCACAAAATGATTAACGCTATTTTTACTGGGGTTTAGTGGTTCTCGGGCGCAGGAAGCCACAGCAACCGTTTTTTAGAAATCAGTCCGTGACCGTGCTGGCAGAAATAATCGGTGGCACCACAGGCTTTGAGTACATTGAGAGGTTGCTGGCAATCGGGGCAACAGGCGGTGAAGTGATGATGGCAGTGCGGGCAGAAAACACCGTTGTCGGTGGTCGTGAGGGGTTGCTGGCAATGCGGGCAAAGTCTGTCCATTGGGTCTCTCCGTTGTCTTTGCTTTTCAGCATAAAACAAAGGGGGCCATCAGGCCCCCTTGTGGATCAACGTTTGTTCTTTTTCAGATGGCTCATTAAGCGCTGGCGCTTACGCTGCTGATTTGGCGTCAGCAGGTTACGTTTGCCTTCATAAGGGTTCTCACCCTCTTTGAACTGAATACGGATTGGCGTACCCATGATTTCCAGTGAACGACGGAAGTAGTTCATCAGATAACGCTTGTAGGAGTCCGGCAGGTCTTTCACCTGGTTTCCGTGAATGACCACAATCGGTGGGTTATATCCTCCGGCGTGGGCATATTTCAGCTTCACGCGGCGGCTACGCACCAGCGGCGGCTGATGGTCATCGGCAGCCATGTTCATAATACGCGTCAACATGGAGGTGTTAACACGGCGTGTTGAACAGTCGTAAGCTTCGGTCACCGATTCAAACAGGTTACCCACACCGCTGCCATGCAGGGCAGAGATAAAGTGAATACGGGCGAAGTCGATAAAGCCCAGACGGTAGTCCAGCTGCTCTTTCACTTCGTCACGGATTTCCTGTGACAGGCCATCCCACTTGTTGACCACGATAACCAGTGAGCGCCCACTATTGAGGATAAAGCCCAGCAGTGAGAGATCCTGATCGGAAATACCTTCGTGCGCATCAATCACCAGCAGAACAACGTTGGCATCTTCAATCGCTTTCAGGGTTTTGATCACGGAGAACTTTTCAACGGTTTCAGTGATCTTTCCGCGCTTACGCACCCCGGCAGTATCGATCAGGACATATTCACGCCCGTCACGCTCCATCGGAATGTAGATACTGTCACGCGTGGTGCCTGGCATGTCGTACACCACCACGCGCTCTTCACCGAGAATACGGTTAGTGAGCGTTGACTTACCTACGTTCGGACGACCAACAATCGCCAGCTTGATCGGCAGATCCAGCGGGTTAAAATCATCTTCTTCGTCTTCCGGCATTTCGCCGTTAGCTTTGGCTTCTTTCGCCGCAAACTCCGCCCAGTAGGCTTCGTTCTCTTCTTCTTCTGTCAGCTCACGTTCTGGCGCAACAACATCCATCCACGGCAGCAGCACCAGTTCCAGCAGGCTGGTCACACCGCGCCCGTGGGAGGCGGCAATCGGGTGGATTTCGCCCAGACCAAGTGACCAGAAATCGACAACGGCAGAGTCGGCATCCAGGCCGTCGGTTTTGTTGGCGACGATGAAGGTTGGCTTATCGCGCGAACGCAGATGCTTGGCAATGGCTGTGTCAGCAGGCATCAGCCCGGCACGCGCATCGACCATAAACAGCACAACATCGGCTTCTTCAATCGCCAGCAGCGACTGTTCCGCCATGCGTGTTTCCACGCCCTCTTCGTTACCGTCGATACCACCGGTATCGATACAAATGAACTCACGCCCTTCTATTTCGGCGCGGCCATATTTGCGATCTCGAGTAAGCCCAGGAAAATCCGCCACCAGCGCATCTCGTGTGCGCGTTAAACGGTTAAACAGGGTGGATTTTCCCACATTGGGACGCCCAACCAGCGCGACCACAGGTACCATAGTGAAGCCTCATAACTAAAAAATAAGCGCCTGGCTGCGATATTATTCGCTGTTCCGGCAGATAAACTGCCGCTGTACTCAGGCCGATGGCGCCTAGAATAACACGCCTTGGATAAAACAAAACGGCCCCTGAACAATCAGGAGCCGCTTACCCTTCATATTTCAGCCTGCCGTGGTAGTGGCAGACTGAATTCTGTGGGGCACAGACTTACTGAGGAATTAACGCGTAATCGCGTAAACCTCACCGTCTTTAGACTGAATGAGCAGCTTGTCGCTGGCAACAACAGGTTCGGTCTGGAAGCCGGAGCTGTCCAGTTTCTGCTGCGCAACGAAACGACCATCGTCAGTATTGATCCAGTGCAGGTAGCCTTCGCTGTCACCGACGACCAGGTAGCCGTTATACAGCACAGGTGAAGTCAGGTTACGGTGCAACAGATCGCTCTGGCGCCACAGGCTCACTCCACCATCGGTATTCAGTGCAATCACGCGGTCATCCTGATCCACCAGGAAGATGCGGCCACCGTCAACGATCATGTCGTGAACAGAACCGATTTCGCGTTTCCACAGAATCTGGCCTGAACGCAGGTCCAGTGCCGTCAGGTTACCGTTGTAGGCTAAGGCATAGACAACGCCGTTAACGATCACCGGAGTGGTATCTACGTCAGCCAGGCGATCGATTTCCGTCGCGCCACTTGGCTGGGAAATACGCTGCTGCCAGATAATCTGGCCCTGGTTCATGATCACTGCGCTGACGCGGCCGTTATCACCACCAACAATGGCAGCACCGAAGGCAGTCGCAGGTGCAGACTCACCGCGCAGGCTCAGAGCTGGCACATCGAGGTTCACAGTCCACTTGATGTTACCGCTGGTCTGGTCCAGACCTTGCAGCATGCCGTTACTGGTATGAACCAGTACCAGACCATCGCTGACAACCGGACGGGACAGTACTTCACCGGCCGCTTTCGTCTGCCAGGCGATAGAACCATCGCTGGTGTTCAGCGCATAAACCTGACCACGCTCACTACCGACATAGACATGACCCGCATCAACGGTCAGGCCACCGGACAGCAGTGCGGGGATATTGCTGGATAACCAACCGGTTTTTTCTGCCAGGTCGACTTTCCATTGTTCTTTACCATCGCCTGAGCTCAGCGCTTTGACTACACCGCGGCGGTCAGCGGCGTAAACGGTGTTATCAGACCAGGCCGGATGCAGGTTGGAGTAGAAATCACCCACGCCATTACCTACCGAGGTGCTCCAGACTTTTTCTGGCTCGAACTGATTCTGTACTGTCGGCAGCGGTGACATTTTTACAACGTCTTCTTCACCGCTGAACCATGAACATCCGCTGAGTAAGGTGACTGACATCAGTCCCGGCAGAAGTAACTTACGCAATTCCATGAAATCCCTCTTGTGCCTGTAAGGCCAAATGTACAAGGAGCTATTTAGCCCGGCAGATTATTCACTTTCATTTGCAGCATCTCTTTCAGCGTCGAAGACGCATCAGAAGCGATCCCTTTGCTCCACGCATCGCGCGCACCTTTGGTGTCGCCTTTGCTGAGTAATGCTTCACCGCGTACATCAGCCACGATGGCTGCCCAGCCGTCACCTTTAACGCTTTCCAGTGTTTTTAACACGGCGTCAGGCTGCTTCTGCTGTAGCTGGATGCGTGCAAGGCGCAGGTTCAAGACCGCCTGCAGGTTAGCATCTTTGGTGCTCTTCAGGCCGCTTTGCAACTGGTCTACCGCTTTATCCAACTGATTGTTGTCGATATAGCGTTTTGCCAAATCCAGAGAAGCCAGCGCACCGTAGGTATTGCTGTTTTCGCTGGCAAATTTAGCGACTGCGTCAAGCGAAGCGGGTTTAGTGGCGTCCAGCGCCGACGTCACCTGCTGATAAGACGCAGACACTTCACGCGATCCGCTATCCTGATGATTACTCCAGTAACGCCAGCCCAGTAATGCGCCGACGCCCAGAACAACGCCAACCACTAACGCTTTGCCATTCTGAGCAAAGAAGTTCTTCAGCGCATCTACCTGTTCGTTTTCGTTGCTATACACTTCCACGCAATCCTACTCCTTTAAATCGTGACACCGTAGAGGCTTAACGCTGTAACATCGATGCCAGCGTAGCTGCCGCATCACCTTGTGCCAGCGTTTGCTGCTCGCCGTTACGCAAATCTTTAATCACCAGTTGGCCATTGGCCACTTCATCTTCACCGAGCACCAGTGCAATGCGGGCGCCCCACTTATCTGCACGAGCAAACTGCTTCTTGAAGTTACCGCCACCAAAGTTAGTCATTAGCTTCAGTTCCGGCAGCGCATCACGCAGCTGTTCAGCCAGCAGCATCGCCGCGCTCTGTACGCCCTGACCCGAAGCGATAACATAGACATCAACAATGCGCGTCGGTTCAAATTCAGGATTAACCGCCTGCACCAGCAGGACCAGGCGCTCCAGACCCATCGCAAAACCGACGGCTGGGGTTGCGCGCCCACCCAGTTGTTCAACCAGGCCATCATAACGCCCACCGGCACACACGGTGCCCTGTGAACCGAGGCTGCTGGTCACCCATTCAAACACTGTACGGTTGTAATAGTCGAGGCCACGAACCAGACGCTGGTTGACGGTGTAAGCAATACCGGCCGCATCAAGCAGGCTGCACAGCCCGGCGAAATGCTCGCGGGATTCGTCATCCAGATAGTCACCAAGCGTTGGCGCGTCATTCAGCAGCGCCTGCACATCCGGGTTTTTGCTATCCAGCACGCGCAGCGGGTTAGTATACATGCGGCGTTTGCAGTCTTCATCCAGCACGTCAGTATGCTGCTCAAGGAAGGCCACCAGCGCATCACGGTAATTGGCTCGCGCTTCCAGAGAGCCAATGGAGTTCAGCTCCAGGCTAACATGCTCAGAGATACCCAGCGCTTTCCACCAGCGAGCCGTCATCATGATCAGCTCCGCATCGATGTCCGGGCCTTGCAGACCAAACACTTCAGCACCAATCTGGTGGAACTGGCGATAACGCCCTTTTTGTGGACGCTCATAGCGGAACATCGGACCGATGTACCACAGACGCTGTTCCTGATTGTACAGCAGACCGTGTTCAATGCCCGCGCGTACACAACCTGCGGTGCCTTCTGGACGCAGCGTCAGGCTTTCGCCGTTGCGGTCATCGAAGGTGTACATCTCTTTTTCAACCACATCGGTCACTTCACCGATAGCGCGTTTGAATAACGGGGTCTGCTCTACAATCGGCAGGCGAATTTCGCTGAATCCATAGCTGCCCAGCACCTGCTTGAGGATCTGCTCGATACGCTGCCACACCACGGTGTCAGCAGGTAAATAGTCGTTCATGCCGCGAATGGCCTGGATATTCTTCGCCACTAGTTTTCTCTCATCAATTTGATTCAGCAAGGGGCGGCCCAGAAAAGAAGGCCGCCCCTTGCAGTTTATTTTTCGACCTGCTGGACATCAATCCGGCGCGATGCGTCCAGTATGGTGGCTTTCGCACGAATGCGCGCTTCCAGCTGGTCGATCATATTGTCGTTATCCAGACGCTCGCGCAGACGCACGCCATCTTCGTAGAAACCACTTTTCTTGCTGCCGCCGGTGACGCCCATCGTTGAAACGGTGGCTTCACCCGGGCCGTTAACCACACACCCGATAATCGAAATATCCATCGGTGTGATGATATCTTCCAGCCGCTCTTCTAACGCATTCACCGTACCGATCACATCAAACTCCTGACGTGAACAGGTTGGGCAGGCGATAAAGTTGATACCGCGCGAACGAATACGCAGCGACTTCAGAATATCAAAGCCGACTTTCACTTCTTCAATCGGGTCTGCCGCCAGCGAGATGCGCAGCGTATCGCCGATGCCTTCAGACAAGAGCAGCCCCAGGCCAATAGCTGATTTGACGGCACCCGCACGCGCACCACCCGCTTCGGTGATACCTAAATGCAGTGGCTGGTCGATCTGCTTCGCCAGCAGTCGATAGGACTCCACGGCCAGGAACACGTCGGAGGCTTTCACACTGACTTTGAACATATCAAAGTTGAGGCGATCGAGGATGTCCACATGGCGCATCGCGGATTCCAGCAGCGCCTGCGGGTTTGGCTCCCCGTATTTTTCCTGCAGATCTTTTTCCAGCGATCCGCCGTTCACGCCAATGCGGATAGGAATGTTGTAATGACGGGCGCAATCCACCACAGAGCGAATACGCTCTTCATTACCAATGTTACCCGGGTTGATGCGCAGGCAATCCACGCCATATTCGGCAACTTTAAGGGCAATACGGTAGTCAAAATGGATATCGGCGACCAGCGGGACATTCACCTGCTGTTTGATCAGACGGAAGGCTTCTGCGGCATCCATCGTTGGTACGGATACACGTACGATATCGACACCAACGCGCTCCAAAGCTCGGATCTGAGCGACCGTAGCGGCAACGTCGGTAGTGCGGGTATTGGTCATGGACTGGACGGCAATCGGTGCGCCGTCACCCACGGGCACCTTGCCGACGTAAATGCGCTTTGATTTGCGACGGGTAATGGGTGCTTCGTTATGCATATTCTTTCTCCACAATCACTCGCGACCAGAGGAAGATGCGTTATTGCGCACCGATAGTCAGGCGAGCAACCTGGTTAGTACGGATATAACGGCTCAGATCGACAGGTTTACCCTGATATTCGATCTGTACTGCGGCCGGAGCACCAATCTTCAAGCGATAGGGCGCAGTGCCGGCAAGGCTGAGTTTACCACCGCTACGCTGAATACCGCTGAACAGTTTCTTGCCTGCTGCATCGGTCACTTCCAGCCAGCAATCGCTGGAAAAATTCATCACTACGGCGTTTGGGTCAACAGCAGGCTGGCTGACGCCGGCGCTGCTGGTAGGCAGTTGAGCACTGACACCGGCCTCAGCCGGTGCCTGACTTGGTGAAACCACCGCAGGCTGAGAATTATCAGCCTGCGTGTTTGCCGCAGGGGCCTGCGCCGTAGCAGCTGGAATGCTGCCCGTGTTCGCAGAATCTGCTGCTGGTGTGGTATCCAGCGGAATGGCCGTTTGCCCACCGTTATCGGTGCCGCTGCTGGCATTACTGTCCGTCAACGGGATCGACTGGCTATTGTCCCCTTCGGACGACGCGTTTTGATCGGCCATGGTAACCAGATCATCCTGAGCGGCTTTGTGATTCTGCCACCACCAGGCTCCCGTCAATCCCACCACCACAAACAACACCAGCCAGGTGAAAATCATCAACCAGCCATCGCGCTTTTTGCGGCGTTTACCGAGGGAGAAACTTTGCATCGGTTCAACTTTCGCGGCTCTGACCGGGACCTGTTTGGCCATCATCGGTAGCAGCTCTTCTTCCGGCACGCGAACTAAACGCGCGTAAGAACGGATATAGCCACGCAAGAAGGTCGATGCCAGATTGGCGGGCGACTTGTCCTCTTCAATATCACGAACAGTGGAAAGTTTCAGGCAGAGGCGTTCAGCAACATTCTGCTGAGTCAGGCCCATGAGTTCACGGGCACCACGCAGGCGCTCGCCTGTTGAATTTACGTTAGATTTGTCTTGAGTGGCTTCAGTATTCATTAGCTAAAAAATGCTGGTACTGTATCGATTGTGGAAAAATTCGCGCAAGTTGAGCCCCATAATAGTGAACATCACCGGACTGATTTGCCTGCGCGGCGAAGCGAACCTCTAACCACAAGCTTTCTGCCGAAACAGGAAAGTTGTGTTGATAAACATCTAACAGGAGGCGTGAATCTGCACGGCTCCCCTTTCCAAATCGCCTTTCGGCTTCTGCCAGCATGGGCATTCCTTTGGTTGGATCGGTTTGCACCGCGTCCTTCAGCGCTTTACGCGCTTTTTCATGCTGGCCGGCATTCAAAAAACAGTAGCCGGAATTTTCAACACTGTCGGCACGAAGCCCATTTGCTGAATCTTCCATTGCCCTGCTGAACAGCCGTTGTGCCGCATCATACTGCCCTAATCCGCAGAGAAACGCACCGTAATTATTAAGCACATAGCTGTTTTGCGCTGCTAATTTCAGGGCGCGACGATAATGTTGCTGCGCCATGCTATTGTCGCCTGTCTGCTGCTGGTAGCGAGCCATCGCCAGTTGGGTACGGTAATCACCTGGCGCAAGGGTGATTGCACGCTGCAAATTCCTGCGTGCAGCATCGTTGTTACCGCGCGCCAGCCACGCCATTCCCAACTGAATCCGTGTTTCAACCAGTCCATCAGGCTGCGGCGAAGTCCGACACCCCGCCAGCAACATGATCAGCACAAAGGCGATTATCCCTGCCCGCATCCCTGTCTCTCCCTGTCTTTATCAGCCACTTATCGTACGCCAATATTGTCAGGTTCAACACGGAATGCGGCAGGAAAACGCCGGGTTTCAGATCGCCTTCACAGAGATGGCTTCTCCAGCCAGCTTCTTTTTCAGCGTGCGCTTAGTACGGTCAATGACGTCACCGGCCAACTGACCGCACGCGGCATCAATATCATCACCACGGGTTTTACGCACAATAGTAGTAAAACCGTAATCCATCAACACTTTAGAGAAGCGATCGATGCGACTGTTCGAACTGCGACCATAAGGTGCTGCCGGGAAGGGGTTCCACGGGATCAGGTTAATTTTGCACGGCGTATCTTTCAACAACGCAGCCAGTTCATGGGCGTTATCGGTGCTGTCATTGATGTGATCGAGCATCACGTACTCGATAGTCACGCGCCCCTGGTTAGCATTAGACTTGCTGATATAACGGCTGACTGATGCCAGGAACGTCGCAATATTGTACTTTTTGTTGATCGGCACAATTTCGTCACGAATTGTGTCATTAGGGGCATGCAGCGAGATCGCCAGCGCCACATCTATCATATCGCCCAGTTTATCCAGTGCGGGAACCACACCTGAAGTCGACAGGGTCACGCGGCGTTTTGACAGGCCAAAACCAAAATCATCCAGCATGATTTCCATCGCCGGAACCACATTGTTCAGGTTGAGCAGTGGCTCACCCATTCCCATCATCACCACGTTGGTGATAGGGCGCTGGCCGGTCACTTTGGCTGCACCGATGATTTTAGCAGCACGCCATACCTGACCAATAATTTCGGATACACGCAGGTTACGGTTAAAACCCTGCTGCGCCGTTGAGCAGAATTTACATTCCAGCGCACAACCCACCTGGGAAGAGACACACAGCGTGGCGCGATCTTTTTCTGGAATGTAGACGGTTTCTACCTGCTGCCCACCCACCTGAATAGCCCACTTGATGGTGCCATCGGCTGAGCGTTGTTCTTCCGCGACTTCTGGTGCGCGTATTTCAGCGACCTCTTTCAGCCGGTTACGGAAAACCTTGTTGATGTCGGTCATCTCATCGAAATCATCACAGCAGTAGTGATAGATCCATTTCATTACCTGGTCGGCACGAAACGGCTTTTCACCCATACCGGCAAAAAACTCACGCATCTGCTGGCGATTCAGATCGAGCAGGTTGATTTTTTCTTTTTTAGGGGTGGCAATTGCAGGAGATTCGGACGACGGCGTCACAATAAGTTCTGACATAATATTCTCTGGCCTCGTTGTTACACGTTATGGCTCTGGGTTTGGAGTGAATAAAATAGAAGCGCCCCTAAACAGAATGTCAGGGGCGCATTATTGTACTCATGACTTCGCAAGGGTTAAAGCAACAAACACACTTTTTTTGTAAACCCTTTCCAGTCAGGCAGCCGAATTAACGGGTGCGTGGGCAGATTTCGCCTTCGCCGAAGAAGTAAGCGATTTCACGGGCAGCTGATTCAGCAGAATCAGAACCGTGGGTCGCGTTCTCGGTGAAGCTGTCTGCGTAGTCTGCACGCAGAGTACCCGCCAGCGCGTTAGCCGGGTTAGTTGCGCCCATCAGGTCACGGTGGCGCTGCACGGCATTTTCGCCTTCCAGCACGGAAACAACAACCGGGCCAGAGGTCATGAATTCAACCAGACCATCAAAGAAAGGTTTGCCCTGGTGTTCAGCGTAGAAACCTTCAGCCTGCTCTTTGCTCAGGTGCAGCATTTTGCTGCCAACGATTTTGAAGCCAGCGCTTTCAAAACGGTTGAAGATGGCACCGATAACATTCTTTGCCACAGCGTTTGGTTTTACGATGGAAAATGTACGCTCAATAGTCATTGTTGACCCCTGTATTATCTTTCGAGTTTAGCCGCGAAAACGGTTCCCGGCCGGGAAAATGGCCGCAGATTATAGGGGGCATCGCGAGAGATGCCTATCGGAGATTCAATAATTTAATGAAAAATCCGATCCTCATCGCGACATTTTCCCCCCACCTGCGGCTATCTTACGCAGCCCTGGGATTGATGACCAGAAAAGCGCCTGGGGATCCGTCTGAAATTAGTTGATCAACGCCACATTAATCAAACGGCTGTCGGCCCGGCCACGATCGTCTACCGCACGAATGCGATATTTACCCGGCCGGGAGGGCCGCCAGTCAAGCGGCGTTTTACTGGCGCTGCTGCCAAGATAGATATCATCAACAAACCAGTAAACAGTGGCGCTGTCTGCATCGGTCACCGCGCTGAAACTGATATTGTCGCGCCCTTTCTGCGACTGACGCAGTTGGTAAGTGGTGTTTTTCAGCGGCGAAGTAATACGTGGTGCGTCCCCACCCACCGCGCCCTGCTGGCAGGTGACAGGCGGCGGCTGGCGCTTGGGCAGCCCTGCCTGTATAAAGACATTGGCAAGATCGGAGGGCCAGAACTCAAACACTTCAGTATGGCTGGTCTCGGTATCCCAGGGGGCGCAGACCGGCTGTCCACTCTGATTATCGATACGCAAGGGCCGGTAAACCGTATCCACTTTAATCGGGGATTTGCCGGGAATAAACCAGCTCTTGCCGCGCTGCTGGCACCACTGCGTCGGCAGGTCGCCACTGGGCAGACAAATTTCCACACGCTTCAGATGGGCAGGGAAACGGTGCTTAGGCTCACTCAGCCCCGGGTAGCTGGCAATCACGCTGTCGATAACATTGAAGAACAACGGCGCGGCGGCTTCCACACCGACAAATGCGTTATTGCCCTGCCCGTTAAAATTCCCCTGCCACACGACCAGTACATAAGGGCCAAAAATGCCGACGCTCCACGCATCGCGAAAACCCCAGGAGGTGCCGGTTTTCCAGTAAACCGGTAGCGATGATGGGCGCTGCGCCAGCGTATCGCCGGGACGGCGGTGTTGACGCAGAATATCCAGCGTCATAAAACTGGCCTCTTCACTCAGCAGGCGAAATGCTGGCGGCTGAGGATCCTGCTGACGAAACCGCAGCGCGCGCACTTCACCCCGGTTGGCCAGCATCGCGTAGAGTTTCGCCAGCTCCTGCGCGGTCACCTCTCCCCCACCCAGCACCAGCGACAGTCCGTAGTGTTTTTCGCTCGCCAGATTGCTGATACCCGCCAGTTGCAAAAACTGATAGAAGCCCGGCTGACGCAGCCGTGAAGCAATGGTTACTGCCGGAATATTGCGGCTGAAATTCAGCGCATCGGTCGCCGTCACCGGCCCGAGGAAACGGCGGTCGAAGTTCTCAGGCGCATAGCTGCCGAAGGAGTACGGTACATCTTTCAGGACGGTCATCGGGTGTAGGACACCCTGCTCCATCCCCAGCGCGTAAATAAAAGGTTTTAGCGCCGATCCCGGCGAACGTTTGGCATTGGTGCCATTCACCTGCCCCTGGATCTGACGGTTGTAATAGTCGGCCGAACCCACCATGGCACGTACGCCCATATCGCGGCTGTCCACCAGCAGCACGGCGGTATTGTGGATCCCCCGGCTCTGATTACGGCGAATAAACGCGTTGACCTGCCTTTCCACCAGCCGTTGCAGGCTGGCATCCAGCGTAGTGTCGACCCGGGGCTGCCGCTCTCCGCTTTGTAACTGCTCAATAAAGTGCGGGGCGATAAAGGGCAAATCCTGCGGCTGACGCAGGGCTAACGGCAGCTGAAACAGCGCCTGCTGGCTGTGATCGGTGGGGTAGTGCTGCTGCCAGCGCCGAAACAGGCGGTTACGCGCCTGCATCAGCGGCGGGCTGACCTCATCACTGCGCGGATTGATACGCAAACTGGGGGACTGGGGCAGCACTGCCAGCGTCAATGCTTCTGCCAGCGTCAACTGCGCGGGCGGTTTGGCAAAGTAGATCAGGCTGGCGGCACCAATGCTTTCAATGTTGCGCCCGTAAGGAGCGTAGTTCAGATAGGCTTCGAGAATATCGTGCTTGGAGTAACTGAGTTCAAGCTGGAGGGCGCGCAACACCTGAACCATTTTGCCTTTTGGCGATCGGGTATTCAGCTGCCACACCATGCGCGCCAGTTGCATACTGATCGTGGATCCCCCCTGCTTGTTGCCACCCAGCACATAGCTGCGCCAGAAGCCCCGCGCCAGGCTTAGGGGGTTGACGCCGGGGTTGTACCAGAACCAGCGATCCTCATGCAGCAACAGCCCGTCCACCGCCAGCGGCGAAATCGCCTCCAGTGGCGTCCACTGACGATAGCGGTCATCACTGGCCAGCGACAGTCGTAACAATGTGCCGTTGCGGTCATACCACGCCGTAGAGAGCGGGACACCTTGCGACAACGGTGGATGTGGCCACAAACGAAAACCCACCAGCAGCAGCGCCAGTAATGCCAGCGCCACCGCCAGATTTTGCAGCAGACGTTTCATTCGTTCCCGCTACCTGAAGCCAGGCTATTCAGCCGGAACCACCTCAATTTTGCCTGCGCTGGCTGACATCGCCTGGATTTCACGGTCATACATCGCTTCACCGTACGCCGGAGGAATGACAAAACTTCCGGTATTGGTCGCTTTGATCTGGTAAACAAACTCCTGCAGTTCCGTGCTGGCACTGCCGTAGATGATCACTCGATCTTCACGAATATCGCTGAAGTCAGGCGCCCAGGTTGACCCGCTTGCCGCCAGCGGCGACTGCCAGCCTGCGGATGGCGCTTCCTGCTGTTCCTCATCGTCCGTTTCCGGCGGTGGAGGCGTCTGCTGGACCACTTCAAATCCGCCCGGCAACAGGTCGACAATCGCCAGATTACTCAGCGCTTGTTTTGAATTCGCGCGGATTTTCAGATGCACGTTAATCGTCTGGCCGAGTTGAACCTTGTCGACCGCTTTGCCTGCGGCATCCGTGTAATCGCGGCTGATTTCCAGCCCGCGGCTGATCGCTTTTTCTGGCGCGGCAAGGTCATAACCGGCCTGTGTGACCACATACCAGGCGGGTGCGTTTCCGGCATTACGGAACTGCACAGAAGCCGCATCCCCACTGAAGTTACCCTGTGCAAACCGCCCCTGTAGCGCAGAAATCAACTGAGGAACTTTATTGTCACGCCCCAGCTGGTTAATTGTCAGCGCCTGCGGATCGTTTTGCTGTGCCACCTGTTCCGAGTAGCTTTCCAGCGCCAGAATACTCATGGCGGCAGAGAAGGTGGTGTAGCGCTCTTCCCTCAGTGCCTGCACCATATTTTCCAGCAGTTGCGGCGGGATAGCCGACACTTTTTCCGGGAAGTGGCGAGTAATCAGGTACAACCGGGTCGCATCCTGCACCAATGGATCATAGTAGTTTTGCGTCCACCAGCTTTTGCTATAGGCCTGATTCAGCGCCTGCCAGCCCGGCTGGAACAGTCGTTCCGCTTCATCATCGGCCTTGAGTAAGCGCCATGAGGAAGCCAGGTACAGCGCACTGAGATCGGTTTGCCAGCTGTCCGGGAAGCGTTTTTTCAGCGTCTCCTGCACTGAGGCCAGCGCATTGGTGGTGATTTCACCCTGCCGCGTGAGCAGATAAACGGCCCAGGCACGCAGGCGAAGGTGGTAGAGATCTTCGTAGCCGTTGGCCGCCAGCGCACGCAGTGCAACGTTGGCATCATCCAGCATGCCGGCAGGCAGCGGATAACCGGCGGCTTTTGCTTCCAGCAGGTACTGCACCACATACGGCGTGATAAACGGATCGGCCTGCGGTGAAGCCATCCACAGACCGACAGCACCGTCGCCGTTCTGACGTGAACGCAACACGTCGAGGATGCCTTTCAGCTGCTGACGAACTTTATCCGCATCGAGACCGCCGCGCAGTTCCGGATGTTCGCTCTGCAACAGCAGCGGGATCGACTGACTGACAATCTGTTCAGAGCAGTAATACGGGTAGTTCGCCAGATAGCTTGCCAGCCCGCTGGTCAACACCAGCGGCGAGTTCGATACCGCCGCCTGGCGCTGGGCATAAGCACCAAACATCTGGCGCAAATTATCCGCCTGCTGCTGATTGCCGCTCATACGTCCCATCACCGTCTGGATACGGAACGGCATTGCCGGGCGTACCGAAGTGCTGATCGTCCGGCGGCTGGTTTTATCACTGTACTGCGCAGTGAAGAGCAGCGGCGCATCACCCAGTTCAGATTTAGCACGCAGACGGAAGTTGACCACGCCTTCATGTTTAGCCGCCAGTTCCAGCGACTGCTCTGGCTGACCGACCACTTCCAGCTGCGGCGGAGGCGTCACCTTGATGACCACCGGCAATTTGCCATCGCCCTGGCCTTCAAGGTTATTACTCACGCCCACGCTGACGTCAAATTCATCTCCTGGTGCGACCATCGATGGAACGTTCGGCGTCAGGATAAAGTTGTCACGCACCGTGGTGCCTGTCTGCGCTTTACCAATTTTCTCTGGCGTGACCGAAATCGCCATCACCCGAATTTTACCGTTGAAGTAGTCCGGCACCGGATAGGTAAACTTCGCCTGGCCGTTAACCTCGGTGATCCCCGACCAGAACGCCACCGGCTTGTCACGTTTACGTTTGAACGGGTTGAGGTGCAGGTCAAGACCTTCACCGCCGTCACCGCCAGGGGCAGAGGTCAGCGACATCAGCTTGCTGAACTCTGGCAGGATCAGATCGAGGATCTGCGAGCTTTCAACGTTCAGTTCACGCTTACGGAAGAAGTAATCCAGTGGATCGGTCAGACGATAACGCGCCACCTGCAGGATCCCTTCATCCACGGCAAAGACGGCCACCTGCTGCGGGCCATCCGTGGTGACATTGATGGTGAGATCTTCGCCTGGTTTCATCACTTCTGGCACATCGAGTTTCAGGGTGTTCTGGCGCGCTTCGTTGCTGATTTTAAACGGCATCACGCCGTAGCTAAGCGGGCTCATGAAGATCTCGTCCGAGTTAATATCACGGACGAACTGCACGTTGATATAGGCATTGCCCTCAAGCTCGGCCGGAATGCGGATCTTCTGCACCGAGTTAGTGGTGGTGGTATGGAACCACTGCCAGCTGTAGACACGATCTTTTTCAATGGTGATCAGACCGCTGCCGGTATAAGGCGCGTTGATCGCCACTTCAATTTCGCTGCCCGGCTGATACTTGTCGCTGTTCAGCTTGAGTTTCAGTTCGGCGTTACGATCGAGGGAGCGGGTCAGGTTAGCTTCACCCGTCACGCTGTAAGCGATGCGATTGAGCACCTCGCCTTTAGCATTTTCCACCACCAGCACGAAGTCACCGGGCTTATCGGTTGCCAGTGCCATTGAGTGACCGCTGGCGGGCAGATCGAGTGCCGTATCGGAAACCGGGATCTCTTTCAGCTTTGACTGATATTTATACACGCCGGATTCCTGACGCGTCAGCACCGACAGATACTTCTGCTCCAGCAGACGCAGCGTCAGACCGTTAAGCGCAATGGTATCCAGCGACGGATTAATCGCGATCAGATTGACGTTGCGCTCGGCATTCTGATGAATGTAGCCCAACTCACCATCGGCTTTCACACCAATCAGATAATCATACGGAGAGACCAGCGTACGGGCGGTAGCGGCTACTGAACGACCGCCACCCGCGACAAAGGCTTCCGACAGTAATTGCAGCTGGTAAGTCGAATCACCGAAGCCGCTCAGATCCAGTTTAATCGCTGCGGCACCGTTATCATCCGTGGTGCTGTCTTCGAGTTCAGTGTCATAACCATCGCTGGCCGAACGCGCTTCATAGAAGGCGTAATCAGCATAACGGTCAAACGCTGGGTAGACCGGACGCAGCGTCATTTTCGACGCCACACGGCGTCCCTGCGCCGGGGTGCCGAACAGGTTCTGGACGTCAATATTGGCTTTCAGTTGATCCGGTTTTACCCAGCCTTGCTGATGGTCTGGCGTCAGCGTCAGCTTGACCTTGAGCTGATCCGGTTCGAACTCTTTGACGTTAACCGCTGTGCTGCCAAGCAGGCGCGTTGAGTCGTCGTCTTTACCCGGCAGGTAAAGATAAATATTCCATTCGCCCGTCGGGGAGCTTTCTTCCGTGGTGAAACTCAGTTCGTTAAATCCGCTGGCGCTGAGGGTCAACGGGACGGTGCGCATCAGTTTGTCGCGCGGGTCACGAATTTCAGCGCGCACCGGAATCCCCCCAACTGGCACTGACCAGTCGGCGGCACGGGTGATCAAACCAATATGGAAGGTATCGCCCGGACGATAGACGCCACGGTCAGAGAACAGATAGCTGCCGAGAGTACGGGTATCGTCCGGTGTGCTTTCGCCATACACATCAAAACGGGAGAAATCGAGGCCGCGATCGTTGTCACGACCGGTCGGCAGGAAGGAGACATCCCCCTCTTTTTCCACCAGGAACATCACCGGCTCACGTTCGTTGGTATACACCTCCAGCGACGGGAAGCTGACATGACCATCGATGCCTGTCTGACGGCTCAGCAGTTTTTCACCATTCTTCGCCACCACCGAAACCTGCGCGCCCACCACGGGCTGACCGCCGCTGATTGACTGCACAAACAGGTCACGTGTTTTATCCTGCGAACGTTTGGCAATAATGCCCAGATCGGTCACCACCACAAAACGTGAATCCCCGGTGATCTCCTGCTGCTCTCCCTCTTCCTGATACTCCTCTTCCGTTGGCTGGGCCTCTTTCTGCTGTGGCGACCATTCAGACAGGGTCAACAGGAAGATGCCGCGATGGGAATCGGGGCGGGTTGAGAGATAGCGCGACAGATCGATGCCCTGATAGCTGACCTCGCCGGGTTTTTCATTATTCACGGGCGTCTGATAGCGGAAGCGCTCAGTGAAATATTCGTCGTTCAGACGATTGAAGTCAGCCGACGCAAACTGGCGACTTTTAAACGAGACAATATGCTGTAACTGACTGGGGATAACGCGTTTGATGTCCACGCGCAGGCCCGGCACGTTACGTGCCGCCACGCTGATGCGTTTATCACCGTTGACTGACAGTAGCGCCCCTTGAGCGGCAAACTGCAGCAGCTTCGGATAGTCCGGCACCTGAATCACGCGCCACACTTTTTCCGGCATTTTGTAGCCGCCATTGGACGTCATCGCGGCATCCACCGACACCAGCAGATAACGTTTTGCCGGAGCATCAAACTTGAAGCTGAACTGTGGCTGCCAGGTTTCTTCTGCATCGTTCAGGCTGAGCGACACAACCGGAGAACGGTTGATCACACTCTGGTCAACATTGCTCACATCCCAGGCCGTGAATTCTTCCTCTGTCTGCTCGCTGGCCGGACGACGTGGGTCCTTCTGCGGCAACATCCAGGCTTTCACCACTTTGCGAACATCGCTGTCACGAACGGCATCGCTAAAGCCAACGATCAGTGCGCGTTCGCCCTGGCTGCCGGGTTTATCGACCACTTCCGCAGTGATATCACTCAGACTGAGGCTGAAGAGATTCGGCACCGTCACCCATCCGTCACTTTTACGGGTGACCGGATTGCCAGGGCGTAAGGATTTCACCCCGCTATTAATCTGCAAGTGCACAGCACCGCCGTGGTCCATTGGCTGTAGCGCAGTGGAACGTACCCAGGCATTCAGTTTCTTTTCGTCCCAGGTCACCGTGAACTTCAGCGGCTGTTCTGGCTGCCCCTGCGCGGCACTCAGGCCGAGTGACAGCTGTTTTTCCACACTCTGCACATCAGCCGGCGCATTGAATTTGATCGTAAAAATAGCACTGTGCTGGCTGCTGTCCTGCGGGTCCTGGTAGTACTCGCTGTTGCCAATTTGATAGTCAAAGGCGGGCACACTGAAGGTATGGTGCGTCTGCTCAATGCGGATCTGCGGGGCCAGCAGCGTGTCAGGTTTAAGCGTCGCCTCATAGCTCGCCCCCATTGGCAATGGCTGCTGCGGGGTGAAAATCAACGTCCAGGCATTCTGCCACTGCCATTCACCCGCTAATGCTGGCTTCAGGCTGATGCCGTCAGTCACTTTTTTACCGACCAGCGTGACCGGGGCAACGGACTGATTGAATCTCAGGGTGAGCACCTGCACGGCAGGTTTTGCTACGGTGTAGTCAACCCCCTCCGGGTTCACGGCCTCTACCCTGCTGTTCTGGATAGCCAGCGGGGCAACGTCAATCGGTTTAGGGCGGTTCTGCCACCAGTGCCAGCCATAAACACTGGCGACGCCCGCCGCCGCCAGCAGCAGCACGCTCAGGGCAATGGTTTTCGGATGGCGGTCAATCCCCTGCTCCAGCCGGGCGAAACCGGCTTTCAGTGGTGAAACCCAGCCCGGTCCGCGCCAGTTAACCTCACCCAGCAGCGGGCGCAGCAACTGCCCCAGCACGCGAAAAAGGCGGGACAGCAGCCAGCACAGTGCTTTCAGCACGGTGAAAGGTAAGCGCAGGAGAAACTTGAGCACATCCATCAGAAAGAACCTTCCATGTTACAAAATTGGTCAAAGAGTAATAGTTTATCTGCGCAATTTCTATCGGCGAATGCAAACAATTTACCGGAATCCAGAGACGGCTCTGAATACCGCGATTTCGCCTTGTGATAGCTAACAAAATCGCTGACACTCAGCTAAACGTTACTGACAACGAGGCCGCGATGACGACTCCCTCTCTTTTTGTTTCTGCTGACTGGCTGGCAGAGCATCTGACCAATGACAATATCCAGATTCTGGACGCACGTATGCTGCCGCCCGGTCAGGAGAAAACCCGCAACGTACAGGAAGAGTATCTGGCAGAGCATCTGCCGAATGCGCCCTTCTTCGATATTGAGGCCCTGTCGGACCATACCAGTGCTTACCCGCATATGTTGCCGCGCGCGGAAACCTTCGCCGTGGCGATGCGTGAGCTGGGGATCAGCGATGATAAGCATCTGATTATCTACGATGAGGGTAATCTGTTCTCGGCTCCACGCGCCTGGTGGATGTTGCGTCACTTTGGCGTGAAGCAAATTTCCATTCTGGCTGGCGGACTGGCGGGCTGGAAACAGGCACAGCTACCGCTGACAAGTGGTGCGCCGGACCTCGCGGAAGGTGAGTTCGAGGCCGATCAGGGTGAAGGCGAAGTCAAACGCGTCACCGATGTGCTGCTGGTCAGTCATGAAGGCGGCACGCAGATTATTGATGCCCGTGCCGCTAACCGTTTTCACGGCGAAGTGGATGAACCGCGTCCGGGTCTGCGCCGTGGACGCATTCCAGGCAGTCTGAACGTTCCCTGGAATTCGCTGGTCACCGAAGGGCGTTTAAAACCCGCAGCGGAATTACAGGCCATATTCAGCCAGCAGGGTGTGGATTTGTCGCAGCCCGTCGTTGCCAGCTGTGGTTCTGGCGTCACCGCAGTGGTGGTGATTCTGGCGTTAACCAGCCTTGGCGTGAAAAACGTCGCACTGTACGACGGTTCCTGGGGCGAATGGGGTGCGCGTAACGATCTGCCGATCGTTAACGATGCTCAGTGACGCGGCTGATTTGTTAAAAAATGGGCCTGACGGCCCGTTTTGTTAATCGATGTTTTTAACTTTAAAATCACGCAGGAAACTGCCCCAGCGCCTTTCATAGAATGGCGTGATATGGGCAATAAAGAAGTGGCTGATGCCTTTCTCTCCTTCCGCGACCTGGCAAATATCAATCGGGCTGTCGTCCAGCAGCGTATCCGTAGCCACACTGCCTGCCGCCTGAATCACCGCGTCAAGATCGCCATCGCCTTCAATGCCAATCAGCAGATTAGCGGGCTGGTCAGCATGTTCTTTGATCTCCGCCACATAGGCACGACGCACGGTTTTATACTTGGCGAACAGCTGGGTCAGCGAATCGATCATCTGCGCCGGAGGTTCGGCAATTTCCGACAGCAACAGCGAGGTTCCGCCTTCCAGCACCGTCTGCTCACTGAGCGCACTGCTGCCCTCGTCTAACAGGTGGGCGATTTCACGCGGAGAAAACTCTTTGCCGTTAGGCAGTTTCGGATTCAGAAACAGCGCTTCGCCCAGGGTCATTTCGAACAATATGCGCACTGGCATCACCAGGTAAGCCTGCTCGCCATTAACGGCCTGTTGCAGCGCTTCCGCTGAGGTGAAGAACGGAATAATGCTGGTACCGTCTTCTTTTTCCCAGTGCTGTAAATCAACCGGTGTGCTGGCATCAATCGCCTGCTCAGGCTGGGCGCTTTCGCCGGGGACCACCACGCTGGCATCCATCAGCAGGGCAAAAAACTCCGGGCGGTGCGCGGGCTCTACAGCGGCCAGTTTCAGCACCTCTTCCAGCCGTGGGTTAAGATCGTTCATGAATGTGTTCCAGACAGGACTGCGGGCGGACCGGAATTAAGGCCCGCCCCTACAAAGGCCCGATCGTGTTGCGATCGGCCCGTTATCTTACGCTTTGTTTAACAGCAGGTTCGCCACGGCACGCACACCCAGCCCGGTAGCACCCGCAGACCACTGATCCACTGCCCCTTTACGGTAGGTGGCAGAACAGTCAATGTGCAACCAGCCTTGCTTGTACTCACTGACGAAATGAGACAAGAACGCAGCAGCAGTGCTGGCCCCGGCAGAATGCGACGGGCTGGCAATGTTGTTCAGATCAGCGAAGTTTGACGGCAGGTGGCTGCGGTGGAACTCCGCCAGCGGCAGACGCCAGAACGGTTCATTCTCCCCGGCAGCACTTTCCAGCAACGACTGCGCCAGCGCATCGTCAAAGCTGAACAAGGCATGATAATCATTACCTAACGCGGTTTTTGCTGCGCCAGTCAGGGTCGCCGCATCAATAATCAGCTCAGGGTTTAGCGCACTGGCATCAATCAGGCCATCGGCCAGCACCAGGCGGCCTTCGGCGTCGGTGTTCATCACCTCAACGGTTTTACCGTTACGATAACGAATAATGTCACCCAGTTTGAAGGCATTGCCACTGACCATATTATCCGCGCAGCACAGGATCAGTTTCACACGTTTGTTCAGGCCACGGCTGATCGCCAGTGCCAGCGCGCCTGTCAGCGTTGCCGCACCACCCATATCTGACTTCATGGAGTCCATAAAGCCGCTTTGTTTCAGGCTGTAGCCACCGGTATCAAAGGTGATGCCCTTGCCGACCAGGCAGGCGTATACCGGGGTATCATCGTTGCCGCCGGGATTATAATCCAGCGTCAACAGGACCGGGCTGCGCGATGAACCGCGCCCGACGGTATGCAGCCCCAGATAGTTTTGCTTTTTAAGGTCATCGCCCTTGGTAATGCGGTAGCTGACCGCATCACAGGCCACATCACACAGCAGGTCAATGGCGCGGGTCGCTAACTGTTCCGGCCCCAGCTCTTCAGCGGGCAGGTTAATGGTGTTGCGCACCCAGTCGATAATTTTCAGGCGGTTGTTCAGCTCAGCCTGCTCGGCATCGGGCAGCGCTGCCCACTGCACTTCACGTTCGCCTTTCGGACCACGGTAGCCCTGCCAGAAAGCCCAGCTGTTCTCCAGATCCCAGCCATCACCACTCAGGCTGACATGACGGATACCCTGGCTGTCAATTTTGCGCGCGGCGCGCTGGATCGTTACCAGTGGTTCACTGCCGGTAAGATGGATAGTCAGGCCACTGTCGTTGCTGCTCAGGGTCGCTTTTTCGCCCCAACGCAGGTCGGCCGCAGCCGTTGACAGGGTAATATTCATAGAGGTGGTCATCGCATGGCTCCTTTTCATTATTTCATCTTTCAGACCGGGTTTGCCCGGCCACTGCGATTTTTCCGCAGGAGGATTGTACAACCAGACTAACAGAAATGTGACAGGGATGTTTTCGCGGGATGCGGCGCACTACGCAGAACGGGCCAGAATCTGGCCCGTGACTGTTAACGCAGGGGAAGGATCAGCCTGCCTGAACGGCACCGCTGGCTTTAAACGCTTTCCACTGAGGGGAAAGTTCACGCAGACGGCTAAGGGACTGTTGCACCAACTGAATGGTGTAGTCGATCTCTTCTTCGGTGGTAAAACGCCCGAGAGAGAAACGGATCGAACTGTGCGCCAGTTCATCGCTGAGGCCAATGGCGCGCAGCACGTAAGACGGCTCCATGCTGGCAGAGGTACAGGCTGAACCGGTCGAGACCGCCAGATCCTTCAGCGCCATAATCAGTGACTCACCATCAACGTAATTAAAGCTGACGTTGAGGATATTCGCCGCACCTTGCGCCAGTGAACCGTTCAGGTACACCTCTTCGATGTGGCCAATACCCGCCCACAGACGGCTACGCAGCGCACCAAGTCGTGCCATCTCGCTGACCATCTCTTCTTTGGCGATGCGATAGGCTTCTCCCATTCCCACAATCTGATGCACAGGCAGCGTACCGGAACGCATACCGCGTTCATGACCGCCACCGTGGATTTGGGCTTCCAGACGAATACGCGGCGCACGGCTCACATAGAGCGCACCGATCCCTTTCGGTCCGTAGATTTTATGGGCAGAGAAAGACATCAGATCGACTTTCAGCACACTCAGATCGATAGGTAATTTGCCGACACTCTGCGTGGCATCAACATGGAAGATAACCCCACGCTCACGGCACAGCTCGCCAATGGTGGCAATATCCTGCACCACGCCGATCTCATTATTGACGTGCATAATGGACACTAACACCGTGTCATCACGCAGCGCTGCGGTTAGCTGTTGCAGATCAAGCGTGCCATCGGGGCGCGGATTCAGATAAGTGACGCTGAACCCCTCACGCTCTAACTGAGCACAGGTATCGAGCACCGCTTTATGTTCCGTGGTACAGGTGATGATGTGACGTCCCTTTTCCTGATGGAAAGTGGCGGCGCCTTTGATGGCGAGGTTATTGGCTTCTGTTGCACCGGAAGTAAAGACGATTTCACGCGGGTCAGCACCCACCAGTTCTGCAATCTGGTTGCGGGCAACATCCACCGCTTCTTCTGACTGCCAGCCAAAACGGTGCGATCGCGAGGCCGGATTACCGAAGGTTCCGTCCAGAGTCAGATACTGCATCATTTTTGCGGCCACACGAGGATCGGCGGGTGTGGTAGCAGAATAATCCAGATAAATCGGTAATTTCATTGCTCGTTAAGCTCCGGGAGGTTTCTTGATTGCCGCCCTTCTGCGCCCTGAAATCTTTGCTGGAAGCAGAAATGAATAAAAGGCCTGCATGGGCCTTTTATTCATTTCCGGGGGCGAAGAACACACCCCGCCCGGACTGCGATCAGGCGCGCAGATTGACGTTAATTGTTTCCTGCATGCGACCGTTTGGCGCACGACGGATTTCATTGCTGTTCTGACGGTCAGCCACTTCCAGGATTTCCTGGTTGTTGACCAGTTCCGCCAGTGTAATGTTATTGAGGAAGTCGCTGATGCGCTCACTCAGGTCACGCCACAGCACGTGAGTCAGGCAGCGTTCGCCGCCCTGGCAGCCTTCTTTACCCTGGCATTTAGTGGCATCGATCGATTCGTCAACGGCAGTAATCACTGCGCCCACGGCGATAGCATCAGACCCTTTGCCCAGCAGATAACCACCACCCGGACCACGTACGCTGGCCACCAGACCATTCTTACGCAGACGAGAAAACAGCTGCTCAAGATAAGAAAGAGAGATGCCCTGACGCTCTGAAATATCAGCTAAAGGCACCGGGCCTTCGTGAGAGTGCAGTGCAACATCAAGCATCGCGGTAACAGCATAACGGCCTTTGGATGTCAGTCTCATGGCGTGTACAACCTCGGTTATAACCCTGGATGGGTGTTAACAAAATATGGACGCAAGTCTGACATTCCCGAGTAAATTGGTCAAGTATTTAACCTACTAAAACACTCAAGTATTTAACCAAGTAAAACACTCAACTATTATGCTGCTATTTTATTCAACAGTACGGTTACTCACCGCGTGGTTTCTCGAGCGAGGCGAGCATCCCACGCAGGATATTCAGTTCGTCACGTTCCGGGCGCGCGCGGGTAAACAGACGACGCATTTTGCTCATAACCTGTCCCGGGCTGGCTTCGCGGATAAAACCGCTGCGGGTCATCATCTTTTCCATGTGCTGATAGAAGCGCTCAAGATCCTCGACCAGAGGATACGGTGACTCAACCGGTTCCTCTTGCGCCGCTTCCAGCGACTGCAGATACGCCATACGCACTTCATAGGTAATAACCTGCACAGCCATCGCCAGGTTCAGCGAGCTGTAGTCCGGGTTAGCGGCAATGGCGACGTGATAGTGACACTTCTGCAACTCTTCGTTGGTCAGGCCAACGCGCTCGCGACCAAACACCAGTGCAACTGGCGCCTGCTGGCCCTCTTCCACGCTTTTTAAACCGCACTCGCGTGGGTCGAGCATCGGCCACGGCAGAGAGCGTGAACGCGCACTGGTGCCCACCACCAGGCTACACCCGGCAATGGCTTCATCGAAAGTGTCGACAATTTTCGCATCGCCAATCACATCGCTGGCACCGGCCGCCAGGGCAATCGCCTGTGAGTCGGGTTTGACCAGCGGGTTGACCAGATAAAGGTTCGTTAAGCCCATGGTTTTCATCGCACGAGCGACAGAGCCCATGTTGCCAGTGTGAGAGGTTTCCACCAGCACAATTCGGATATTTTGCAGCATAAGGATTCTGGAGTCCGGGAGTTAATTTGACGATGCTAACATATTTCCAGGACATTTGCCGTTCTGCCCTGCTATACTACGCGCCGATTTATATCAGATATTGATAGCTGGCCAAAATAGCTGAAGTGGCAACAAGGCGGCAAGAGAACGAATCCCGTGAGCTTACTGAAGTCAGTGATTCGGGTGAGTGAACGCAGCCAACGCCGTTGCCGCTTCAGATATGAAGGCGAGACCGTTCTTTAACATCCAGCGAGACGAAACTTAATATGCATCCAATGCTCAACATTGCCGTGCGCGCTGCGCGCAAGGCCGGAAACGTAATTGCCAAGCACTATGAAACCCCGGACTCAGTCGAAGCCAGCCAGAAAGGCAGCAATGACTTTGTCACCAATGTTGACCGTGAAGCGGAACGCCAGATTATTGAAGTGATCCGCAAGTCTTACCCAAAGCACACCATCATCTCTGAAGAGTGCGGTGAACTGCCAGGCGAAGACCAGGATGTGCAATGGGTTATCGATCCGCTGGATGGCACCACTAACTACATCAAACGCCTTCCCCACTTCTGTATTTCTATTGCGGTACGCATTAAAGGCCGTACTGAAGTTGCCGTTGTTTACGATCCAATGCGTAATGAACTGTTCAGCGCCGTTCGTGGCCAGGGCACTCAGCTTAACGGCTATCGTCTGCGCGGCGGCACCGCCCGCGATCTGGATGGCACCATTTTGGCTACCGGTTTCCCGTTCAAACTGAAGCAGCACGCAACGCCGTATATCAATATCGTGGGCAAACTGTTCACACAGTGTGCTGACTTCCGTCGCACCGGTTCTGCTGCGCTGGATCTGGCCTATGTGGCTGCGGGTCGCGTAGACGGTTACTTCGAGATTGGCCTGAAGCCGTGGGATTTCGCCGCAGGTGAACTGCTGGTGCGTGAAGCGGGTGGTCTGGTGACTGACTTCGTTGGCGCGCATGGCTATATGCATTCAGGTAACATCGTTGCAGGTAACCCACGCGTCGTGAAAGCGATGCTGGCAAACATGCGTGATGAACTGAGCGAAGCGCTGAAGCGTTAATCGCACATTCGAAATAAAAAGGGGCTGACCAGAAAAAGGGTCAGCCCCTTTTTTTATGCAGCATCACGGCAAAAACATCGGCCGGATCCCGCCTGACATCGCCGGTTGCGCACTCAGCCACAGCATCGCTCCCGCAGCAACCAGCAGCACCCCGCCCGTCAACGCCAGACAGTTTACGGCCACAACGTGCCAGGCCGCAGGCCCTGTATTACGCGTTAATCGCTGCGCCAGGCCGCGCGAGATCTGTACCACCAGCGCCATGCCCGATACGGTTAGCGCCGTGCCCATCGCCATCACCAGCGCGGATAGTACACCCCAAAGATAAACCCCGATCACCTTTGAAAACAGCAACATCATGATGGCCCCCGAACAGGGACGTAATCCCATCGACAGTACCACCGCCACCTTCGTTTTCCATCCCGTTGCCTGCGACAACATTGCGCTGTCCGGCACATGCTGATGCCCGCAGCCGCAGTGTTCACTGTGCTGATGCCCTGCGGGCAAAATACGGGTGATGGTCATTCGGGCCGGTGCCGGACGCCATTGCAGCCACAGTTTTTTCAGTGCTCGCCAGCATAGCCAGAGGCCCAGGCCGCTAACCAGTAAATAGCTCCCCTTCTCCAGCCAATAGCTGCTGAGATGCATCTGACGGGAAGAGAGCTGCAACACACCCAACATTATCGTCACCAGCGCAATCGCCACAGCACCCTGAACCACGGCCGCAGCCAGCGTCAGTTGCAGGCTGGTTTTCATTTTCGTCGGATGGGTGGCAAGAAAGGTTGCGATCACCACTTTGCCATGCCCGGGACCCAGAGCATGCAATACGCCGTAGAGCAGACTGAAGCCCATTAGCGCCAGCCCGGCCTGATGAGGATCGCTGGCAACCTGTTGCAACAGCCCGGTCATCTGCTGGTGCAGATCTTTCTGCCACAAAATGCTCTGCAACAGGATTTGCGGCCAGTGCTGCCAGATCCACAGCCCTGCCGTCAGCATCAGGACAACCAGCAGCGCGAACGGCCACATCGCTCCTCTGCGCGGCACACGGCCGATGTCATTTACTGACATATCAGCGTCACCGTTTGGGCAAACTGGCGACCGAGATCCATCTCTTCCGCAGGCGCATCCGCTTTATCCAGTGACAGTGCATAAGCCTGCATGGAGGCATCCGGTTTTGGGGTGTGCAGCTCGAAATGGCATTGTGATGCCAGTTCTGCCGGGACAGTCAGTGCTTTTTCAGAGTCGTAATACATATCTACAAAGTAAGTCGGATCAAAAGTGGAAAATGTATATCGCTGGCCTTTCAGGGCCTGTGGATGCGCCAGCGGCAGAATAAACTCCAGTACCGCCTGATGTCCCTGCCGCGAAAGATGGTATTCCGGCGGAAGATTATCGAATTTTACCGGCTGTTTCTGGTGCCAGAATTCGCTGAAGTAATGCTGACCTAACACATTCGCCATCACTTCTGCCGCCAGCTTTTTCCACACCACTGAATCCGGTTTTGCCGTTCCGGCATCGTATAGCAGATCGGCAGAGGTGATTTCGTCCATCACCCAGCGCATTTTCAGCCCGGTGAGCCGATCGCCCTGATGAACCAGTGTGGTCTGCATATCGATAAAGCTGTGCGGATGCGCCAGGGCAACCGGGGAAAAGACGATTATCAGCCCTGCGGCCCCCATCGCACACCTGTTATAATGTAACAAATTAAACTCCACTCCGGTTTTTGTCGATTATTTTTGTGACCTGTCTTGAAAGCTCTGAATAAAACCGGCTCGAATGACCACAGCGCTGGCGGCTCAGGCTATTCTTAGCATAATCAATCGTTACTGGGATCACAGATGATGAGTACACACTCACTTGACATGTCTGTCCTCTCCAGCCCACAGCGCCGTTGCCACCTGCTTTTAATGCTCTGCCTGCCTGAATCCATCGTCACGGTGGAATCGGTTTGCCAGCTTAACGGTGTGGATCACGCCGTAACCCGGCAAGATATAGCGGAGGTGGCAGAGGAAATCCAGCGCTATCACCATCTTGCCATTGAGCAGGATGAACTGGGCGCGTTGCACCTTTGTGGAACGCATGTAGACCAGCGCCTGTGCCTGCTGCATAACTTACGGCGGGCATTGCGGCTGTCTCCGGGGTTTATCCACAACGACTTTTCCTCCGCCATCAAACGGCAGCTTCAGACACTGCCAGTGGATAAGGCCTTGCACGATGAGCATAATCTGGCGGCGCTGATCCAGTATTGCGCACTTCATCTGGACCGCGAGTTCAGCGCCCGCGATAGTCAATTGTTACAGGTCTGGCTGCGCTATGCTCTCGCCTGGCACTGTCAGCCGGACTTTACCGCACAGCAGATGCACTGGCTCAAAGGGAAATCCGAGTTCCCCCTGGCGCAGGCGATTGCCCGCTGCTGGAGTAAACGCGGCTATCAGGTGGACGTTAATGAGGTTGCGCTACTCGCACTGCTCTTCAGCCAGCTGCATATTCCGCAGATACACACCCCCCTCAGCGGTCATGAGCGCCAACTTATCCAGTCCGTGGAACTGTTAATTCAGCGTTTTCAGGCGTTGTCTGGCATGGTATTCAGTAATGACGCGGGGTTGAGTGCGCAACTTTATACGCATCTGGCGCAGGCGCTGGAACGTACTCTGTTTTCCATCGGCATCGATCACAGCCTGGTTGACGATATCGCCCAGCAGTATCCACGTCTGCTGCGTACCACGCGTGAGGCTATCGCCGCTCTGGAGCAGCAATACCGCGTGCAGTTCACCGATGAAGAGATGGGGCTGATTGCGATTATTTTTGGCGCATGGCTGATACAGGAAAGTGCCCTGCAGGAGAAGCAGGTCCTGTTATTGATTGGTCGTGATAGCGAACTGGAGCAGCAGGTTGAGCAGCAGCTACGTGAACTGACGCTGCTGCCACTGACGATTAAGTACCAGGATGTCGCCGACTTTCAGCGCCACAGTGCCCCGAAAGGGATCGCGTTGGTGATCACGCCTTATGCCACACCGCTGCCACTCTATTCACCACCGCTGATCCATGCTGAACTGCCGCTGGGCGAACACCAGCAGCGCAGTATTCGCCTGCTGCTGGAGTCCTGATCAGGTCACTTTTGGCCGCAGGAACAGCACAGGCACCACCAGCAGCGCCATCACCCAGAACACGCCGCCTTGCAGATGCTGGAACAACACACCGCACACCATGGTCATCAGAGCAATACCGCCGCCCATCGCCAGCGCGGAGTAGACTGACTGCAGGCGGATCACCTCGCCGCCGTCGCGCGCAGCGATAAAGCGCATCGCCGCCAGGTGACAAATGGTAAAACTGCCACAGTGCAGGATTTGTGCGGCGACCAGCCAGCCCAGCTCCGTGGACGACGCCATCATGCTCCAGCGTAAAACAGCGCACACGCAGGAGAGCAACAGCAGATCGCGCGCGCTCCAGCGGCGGAACAGTTTGTTGCTGGCGGCAAACACCACGATTTCAGCCACCACGCCAAGAGACCACAAATAGCCCACAATGCTCGACGAGTAGCCTGCCTCCTGCCAGTAAATAGCACTGAACCCGTAATAGGCGGCATGCGCCCCCTGCATCAGCGTCACGCACAGCAGGAAGCGCCAGACGGCGGTTTCACCGAGCATCTGCTTCCACTGCGCCCAACCGCTATGCTCGGTTTGTTTTTCCGTCCCCAGTGGCATCACCGCCGGGCGCAGCATCATACCTGCGATCATCGCCCCGCATCCGACACACAGCAGCATCAGGATGGCGTGATAGGAAAAGTGCGTCACCAGCACACCGGTCAGCGCCGAGCTGATCACAAACGCCAGGGAACCCCATAATCGCACCGGACCGTAAGGCAGAGCGATCTGGCGCTGCCAGGTGGAGGCCAGCGCATCGCTCAACGGCACCAGCGGCGAGAAGAACAGATTGAACCCGACCATCACCAGCAGCAGCCACACCCACTGGGAACCCGCCCAGAAGCCTAATGCAAACAGCAGCGTCAGCGACGCCAGCAGGCGCAGGACGCTAATCAGTCGTGAAGGGTTGGTGACGCGTGAGGCGATAAGCAGGCTACCGGCAAAGCGGGCAATCATGCCGCAGCCCAGCAGCAGGCCAATTTTTTCCGGTTGCAGGCCGCTGTCTTTTAGCCAAACGCCCCAGAACGGTAAATAGACGCCATAGGCGAAGAAATAGGTGAAGTAGCTGAGTCCAAGCCAGTACGTGGAGCGTATCGTCATTTTCCCTCCGACAAAGTGGAGGCTAATGTACACCGCTGCATTGGATAAAAAAATAGCGGGACACTTTCGTGTCCCGCTATTTTATTCTCGCGATCTCAGGGAAGAGAAGGCAGGGGGCTATTCATTTATGCGTAGACCGGGAAGCGTGCACAGATTTCCAGAACCTGTTTCTTCACGCGCTCGCTGACGCCTTCATCATTGATATTGTCGAGAATATCGCTGATCCAGCCTGCCAGTTCGCGTACTTCTGCTTCTTTGAAGCCGCGACGGGTCACTGCCGGGGAGCCGATACGAATACCTGAAGTCACAAACGGGCTCTTCGGATCGTTTGGCACGCTGTTTTTGTTCACGGTAATGTTGGCACGGCCCAGGGCTGCGTCCGCTTCTTTACCGGTCAGATTTTTGTCTACCAGGTCCAGCAGGAACAGGTGGTTATGTGTACCGCCAGAGACCACGTTGTAGCCGCGTGTCAGGAACACGTCTACCATCGCTTTAGCGTTTTTAGCCACCTGCTGCTGGTAGGTTTTGAACTCAGGCTCCATCGCTTCTTTGAACGCGACAGCTTTACCCGCGATAACGTGCATCAGCGGGCCGCCCTGGCCACCAGGGAAGACAGCAGAGTTCAGTTTTTTGTACAGATCTTCGTCACCGCCAGCCGCCAGGATCAGGCCGCCACGTGGACCCGCCAGGGTTTTGTGCGTGGTTGACGTTACGATGTGCGCATGAGGCACCGGGCTAGGGTAAACATCAGCCGCGATCAGACCGGCAACGTGCGCCATATCAACAAACAGGTAAGCGCCTACAGCATCTGCGATTTCACGCATTTTTGCCCAGTCGCACACGCCAGAATAAGCAGAGAAACCACCCACGATCATTTTCGGTTGGTGTTTTTTCGCCAGCTCAGCCATTTCGTTGTAATCGATTTTACCGGTTTCGTCGATGCCGTAAGGGATAACGTTATACAGTTTACCAGACAGGTTCACCGGAGAACCGTGAGTCAGGTGACCACCGTGTGCCAGGTTCATACCCAGAATGGTATCACCCGGCTGCAGCAGCGCGGTGTACACAGCGAAGTTAGCCTGAGAACCTGAGTGCGGCTGCACGTTGGCGTAGTCTGCACCAAACAGCGCTTTAGCACGGTCGATGGCCAGTTGCTCAACGATATCCACATACTCACAACCACCGTAATAGCGTTTGCCCGGATAACCTTCAGCGTACTTGTTAGTCAACTGAGATCCCTGAGCCTGCATGACACGTGGGCTGGTGTAGTTTTCTGAAGCAATCAGCTCGATGTGCTCTTCCTGACGCACTTTCTCCTGCTCCATCGCCTGCCATAAATCGGCATCGTAATCGGCAATGTTCATTTCACGTTTTAACATCTGCATCTCCTGGCTCAACTGACTTGCAATAATGAATGCCCCCCACCGGGGAACGATGGGCAACAGTTTAAACTGTTTATGCACCTGTTGAATAGCTTCACGACCGCCTTTTTACGCAAACGATTGGCTTCAGATATGGCAAGGGTTAGTTACGTTTTATTTCAAGAGCCTGATAAGGAATTCTCCTCATCTGACAGATGCTGTTTTTTCAACAAGACCGTACATAACGTGCGGAGACAATACCCTCTGGCTCTAAAGGTGTATTTACAGCACGACGCGTTGCGCATAACATGCATTTAAAATACATGTTTAAATCCCTGCTAAGGAGCACACCATGCTGGACAGCCAAACCATTGCCATCGTTAAATCCACTATCCCCGCCGTTACTGCAATCGGCCCTCGTCTGACCTCACATTTCTATCAACGGATGTTTGCTCACAATCCTGAGCTGAAAGACATCTTCAATATGAGTAATCAGATTACGGGTAATCAGCCGGAAGCGCTGTTTAATGCCATCTGCGCCTACGCCAGCAATCTGGATAAACTGGCCGCATTAGGCCCGGCCGTAGAGAAAATCGCCCAGAAGCACACCAGTTTTGCTATCCGTCCCGACCACTATCCGATCGTGGGTGAGCATCTGCTGGCGAGCATTGATGAACTGCTGCATCCGGGTGAAGACGCGCTGGCAGCATGGGGTAAAGCTTACGGCGTGCTGGCAGGGATTTTTGTTCAGCGTGAAGAGCAGATTTATGAAGCGACAGAGGAGAAAGTGGGCGGCTGGCGCGGCGGTGAGCGCGAATTTGTTATCAGCGAGATCGTCCCGCAGAGTTCAGTGATCAAGAGCTTTACCCTGACGCCCGTCGATGGCCAACCGGTCGCAGACTATAAAGTCGGGCAGTATCTGGCGGTATGGGTGAAAGACCCCGCTTTCGATAATCAGGAGATCCGCCAGTATTCCCTGACGCGCGCGCCCAATGGCCGCGACTATCGTATTGCCGTGCGCCATGAAGAAGGCGGCGTCATGTCCAGCTGGTTGCATCAGCAACAGCCCGGCCAGCGCGTCCATCTGGCGCCCCCTGCCGGGGATTTCTTCCTTGATATTACGGCTGAGACGCCGGTAACGCTGATATCTGGTGGCGTAGGCCTGACGCCCATGCTGGCGATGCTGAGCCAGTTGGCGAAGGACAAACATCCCGCGACAGTGCAATGGCTGCACGCCACTGAAAATGGTGCCAGCCATGCTTTCGCTGAGGAAGTGACCACGCTGGGCGCACAGCTGCCGGACTTCTGGCAGCATATCTGGTACAACTATCCGCAGGCGCAGGATGAAGGGAAATACCACCAGCTTGGGCTGATGAACCTGCTGCCGCTGGAAGCACGCATCAGCGATCCCGCTATGCACTATTATCTCTGCGGACCGCTGGCATTTATGGCAGAGGAAGAAAAACGGCTGCTTGAGCTGGGCGTGAAGAAAGAGCACATCCACTACGAAGTGTTTGGCCCGCATAAAGCCCTGTAAATGCAAACGGGCTGACCGCACAATGCGGTCAGCCCGTTGGGGACCCGGAAACGACAATCAGATCGCTTCTTCGTCTTCCTCGCCGGTACGAATACGTACCACACGCGCAACGTCGAACACGAAGATTTTACCATCGCCGATTTTACCGGTCTGCGCTGTACGCATGATGGTATCAACGCAGGTATCCACGATGTCGTCCGCAATCACGATTTCGATTTTCACTTTTGGCAGAAAATCGACCATGTACTCTGCCCCACGATACAGCTCAGTGTGGCCCTTCTGACGACCAAAGCCTTTCACTTCAGTCACGGTCATCCCGGTGATGCCGACTTCCGCCAGCGCTTCACGCACGTCATCCAGTTTGAACGGTTTGATAATTGCATCAATTTTTTTCATGGCAGACCCTTTTCTCTCCCTCCGTGCCCGGACGGATAATCAGTTAACTATATACCCGTGACTCTCAGTCTGCCTGCGCACTGGCAGCAGAGCGAACATGCCTGGGGTATACCGGACGTCCGTCTCTTTTCAGGCAGCTAAACTACCATAATCAGGCAGCGTTACCGCAGTGAAAATTATTCTTTAAAATCGGCAGCATCCAACTCGTGACGCGATAACAGTTTATAGAACTCAGTGCGGTTGCGCCCCGCCAGCCTTGCCGCATTTGTCACATTGCCTTTGGTCATCTGTAACAGTTTGCGCAAATAATTGAGTTCAAACTGGTTACGGGCTTCGGCAAAGGTAGGCAGCGCGGTGTTTTCCCCTGCCAGCGCCTGTTCCACCAGCGCCTCGCCAATCACCGGCGCGGAAGTCAGCGCAACGCACTGTTCAATCACATTGACCAGTTGCCTGACGTTCCCTGGCCACGCGGCGGCAATCAGACGTCGCATCGCATCGGTGGAGAAGCTACGGACAAACGGTTTGTGCCGTGCAGCCGACTGCTTCAGCAGATGGTTAGCCAGCAGGGGGATATCCTCTGCCCGCTCATGCAGTGCCGGGATCTTCAGATTCACCACGTTGAGACGATAAAACAGATCTTCGCGAAACTCTTTCTTTTCCATCGCTTTCGGCAGATCTCGATGGGTAGCAGAAATAATACGCACATCAATGTCGAGGTCGCGGTTACTACCAAGCGGGCGCACCTTACGCTCCTGCAAGACGCGCAGTAATTTCACCTGCAACGCCTGCGGCATGTCGCCAATTTCATCGAGGAACAGCGTGCCGCCCTCGGCGGCCTGGAACAGCCCTTCACGACTGCTGACAGCACCAGTAAAGGCCCCTTTCGCATGACCGAAAAGTTCGGATTCCAACAGCTGTTCCGGTAACGCACCGCAGTTAATGGCGATAAAGGTTTTACCCGCACGCGGGCTGGCCGCGTGGATGGCCTGCGCCAGCACTTCTTTGCCGGTTCCGCTCTGTCCGTTAATCAGTACGCTGACATCCGACTGCGCCACCATGCGCGCCTGCTCCAGCAGACGCAGCATCAGCGGGCTACGGGTGACAATACTTTCGCGCCAGGCTTCATCGCGGGTGGGTGCCCGATGTACCAGGGCGTCATCAATCGCTTTATACAAAGCGTCACGATCGACCGGTTTCGTGAGGAAACTGAACACACCCTGCTGCGTTGCCGCCACCGCATCCGGTATGGAACCGTGGGCGGTGAGAATAATCACCGGCATGCCAGGCTGGAGCTTCTGAATTTCAGCGAACAGCGCCATACCGTCCATTTCGTCCATACGCAGATCGCTAATCACCAGATCGAGCGTATCGCGGTTCAACACGCGTAACGCTTCCGGGCCGCTTTCTGCCGTAGTGACACTGAATCCTTCGCTACTGAGGCGCATCCCCAGCAGTTTCAACAGGCTGGGATCATCATCTACCAGCAGTAACCTTGCCGACTTTTTGATCATGGATTTGCATCATCCTGTGACGAGTTATCAGCCGGGTTATTTTTATCATTACCGTGGCTGTTAGTGTCAGTAGCATCCGGGGAGCGGCGCGACGAGAGTCGGCGTTCAATATCCGTCAGCGTATCGAGCTTGCGCCGGGTGACAGCCAGATCGTTTTTCAGGACGATTCGCTGCTGACGCAGCCCATCGAGCTGACCGTCACTGCTCTCCTGAAGATGGGCATAACGCATCCGCTCTTCAGAGAGCTGTAACAGCGATCCCTGCCCTTCGCGCCACAACCGCATTAACGGACGCACAGATGCAGGATAATCATAGCTGTAGCTATCCAGCTGGTTCAGATACTGACGACGCTCGACGGGAGTCATATTGCCATTATTCAACAATACGGCCTGTTTGAAGGCACTCTGCCAGTTATCCGTTGGCCAGCGCCGTGCTTCAGCACGGGCGTCAGCGGGCGATAGTCGGATGCCGCAGTCAATGGCGCGCAGCCAGTAAAGAGGATTCGCCGTTGCAGCCACATCGTTAAATGCCCAGATATGCTCACAGGGCACCAGCTGATAGTCGACAATTTTAACATCAGGCTCATTCAGTGTGATATCGGCGCGGCTTGCCACATTCTGTGAAGGCTGCTGGTGACACCCCAGCAGGCCAAACGCCAGTATGACGGTGCCGGTTAGTCTGCCCATACGCCTGTGTTGCAGGAAGGCAGAAAAACGTAATGATTGCATTATGATAACTTCCCGGCGGTAGTGTTTAATTCGATGCGGAAGCAAACATCAGCATCAACGCTGTCGATCAGTTGCAGATCACCCTGCAGTCGGCGCAGGCAATCTTTCGCAATGCTTAAGCCCAGCCCGCTTCCTTTTACCGCGCCTTTGCGCTGCAGATTTCCCTGGAAGAACGGTTCAAAGATCATGGCGCGTTCAGCCGCAGGAATAGGCGGGCCGGTATTTGCCACCTCAATCACCACGCGGTTTCCTTGCTGAAGGCTGCGGATCCAGATATTTCCAGATTCAGCGCCATAGTGTACCGCATTGGAGTAAAGATTATCGATCGCCCTCAACAACAACGTCGGCTCAGCCCGACAGCTGTCGGCCTTGAGATCGATGCTGATATGGAGCTGTTTAGCGCGGGCCGTAAGGCTGTGAGCGGCAACCAGTGAGTCGATCAGCGGCCGCAGCTGAACATCTTCCAGCGCCACCGGGCCATCCGCCAGCTTGCGGTTATAGTCCAGCAGCTGTTCAATCAGTGTTTGCAGATGGCGGCTGCTGTCATTAAGAATGCTGACCACCTCTTTCTGGTCAGCGGTCAGCGGGCCTGCCACCTCGTCAGCCAGCAGTTCAGTGCCTTCACGCATGCTGGCCAGCGGTGTTTTTAACTCGTGGGAAATATGGCGTAAAAACTCATGACGTTGCGACTCCAGCCAGGCCAGGCGCTCACTGAGCCAGATAATGCGCTGCCCGAGTGAACGGATCTCGCGCGGGCCTTTAAACGCCAGGCTGTGCCCCAGCGGCCGCCCTTCTCCCAGGCGGTTAATCATGCGCTCTACCGCTTTGACCGGGCCGATGATCATACGGGTGAACAGCACCACCAGCCCCAGACTGAGCAGGAACAGGATCAATGCCTGCCAGCCAAAATACTGGCCGCGTTCGGCAATCTCACGTTGCAGCTGCAACCCACGCGAGAACACCACTTCACGGGTGGCCTGGACCAGTTGGCTGTTAGCGGCAGAGAACATCTCAAGCTGATCCGCTGCCTGCGACACCGGGCTGCTGTTTTCGCATTTCATCTGGCTGAGTTGAGTGAGAGTCTGACGCAGAATTTGCCAGGTGCGGATATCCGGCAGTACCGGGGCGTGGGCATCCAGCATTTGCGAATAACGGCTACGCTGCGTCTGGTAGAGGCGGGCCAGCATCGGATCATCCAGTACGCAATACTGGCGGTAGCTACGTTCCAGCTCCAGTGCGGTTCGGGCCATGGCTTCGCTGCGACGCACATCGGTGAGCGTGGTGCGGTTGGTATCCGCCGCCCGGTCGCTGAGCGCCGACAGGCTTTCCCATGCCTGCCAGGCCAGCACTAACAGCGGTAATAACACCAGTAAAAACGCCATCAGCACCAACTGACGTAACGATCGCGGTAACAGACGCCATTTCTTCACGACACAGATTCTCTTTCCAGTAGTTAGCGCGATGCTAGCTGAGAGTGAGCAGAGAAGAAAGTGTGAAAGATTAAAATGAAAATGGCCGGTTCACTGAACCGGCCACTGGCGTTACGCCGGGGAAGCCCGCGTAACTGAATAGGTGGTGCCTTACTCAACGTTGCGTCCGATGTTTGATAACGTCACAAAGTGAACGATTATCGGTGTGGTGGACGACAGGCACCGTATTGTGCGTCATTCTGGGTGTTATGGGCACTTGTCCGCTTGCGCAGGGCTGTCATAACCAGGTGAATGAGCCACTGAAGTGATTATAGCAATTAGCGTGCCATAATGAAAATAAATTTATAACCCATTAATAAATAGACAGTTATAGCGTAAACAGATTAACCAGACTGGTTATTTTGACCATCAGGTCCGGTTAAGTGTCGTCATATAACAACACCTGGAGGTGAAATAGCCTTATGTCATTAAAATCAACACATTAAATGTCTCCATTTAACGACACCTTAAATCTGCTTTGTTGTGAAATGGCAACACTCTCCTGCGAATGCCCCCAGACAGGCGAAAAAAAACCGGCCCTATTCAGGCCGGTTTTAGCTATCACGTCAACGCGGAGGGTTAGCCCAGCTGTTTACGTGCATTGCGGAAGATACGCATCCACGGGCTGTCTTCGCCCCACTCTGCCGGGTGCCATGAGTTGCTGACGGTACGGAACACGCGCTCCGGGTGCGGCATCATGATGGTCACACGACCGCTTTCGTTGGTCACCGCAGTAATACCGTTCGGGGAGCCGTTCGGGTTCGCCGGGTACTGCTGGGTCACTTTACCGAAATTATCCACGAAGCGCAGCGCCACCAGACCTTTGCTTTCCAGCTGGGCCAGGTGAGCATCATTGCGCACTTCCACGAAGCCTTCGCCATGCGATACGGCGATTGGCATACGGGAACCCACCATGCCGTCCAGCAGCAGGGATGGGCTGGCAGCCACTTCCACCAGGCTGAAGCGGGCTTCAAAGCGCTCGGACTGGTTACGCACAAAGCGTGGCCACTCTTCACTGCCCGGGATCAGTTCACGCAGATTCGACATCATCTGGCAGCCGTTACACACGCCCAGCGCCAGCGTCTGTGGGCGATGGAAGAAGGTTTCGAATTCGTCACGCACGCGGGCGTTAAACAGAATCGACTTCGCCCAGCCTTCACCTGCACCCAGCACATCACCGTAGGAGAAGCCGCCGCAGGCAACCAGCGCCTGCACGTCATCCAGACCACGACGACCCGCCAGCAGGTCACTCATATGCACGTCTACCGCATCAAACCCGGCACGATGGAAGGCCGCGGCCATTTCAACGTGGGAGTTAACGCCCTGCTCACGCAGCACGGCCACTTTTGGACGCGCACCGGTCGCAATGTAAGGCGCCGCGATATCTTCCTGTGGCTTAAAGGTCAGTGCAACGTTCAGGCCAGGATCGCGATCGTCTTTCTTCGCGTCATGTTCCTGATCGGCACAGACGGGGTTATCGCGCAAACGCTGCATCTGCCAGGTGGTTTCTGCCCACCAGGTACGCAGCGTGGTGCGGCTTTCGCTGTACACGGCAGAGTCGCCAGAGGTGATAACAAAGCGATCCCCTTCTACGGCCTGGCCCAGCACATGGACGCAATCAGCTAATCCATGAGCGGCAAAGACCTGCTCAACGGCCGCACGATCGGCCGCTGCCACCTGAATCACCGCACCCAGCTCTTCGTTAAACAGAGCAGCCAGGCTATCGCTGCCCAGTGCCGCGATGTCAACTTCGACACCGCAGTGGCCCGTGAAGGCCATCTCTGCCAGCGTGACCAGCAGGCCGCCGTCAGAACGGTCGTGATAGGCCAGCAGTTTGCTGTCAGCCACCAGCGCCTGAATGGCATTGTAGAAGCCCGCCAGTTGCTGCACATCACGCACATCAGCAGGTTTATCACCCAACTGACGGTAAACCTGTGACAGCGCGGTAGCGCCAAGGGCGTTGACCCCTTTACCGAGGTCGATCAGCAGCAGCGCGTTATCACCCGTCTGCAACTGCGGGGTAACGGTTTTACGCACGTCTTCCACACGGGCAAACGCGGTGATCACCAGCGACAGCGGAGAGGTCATCTCACGCTGTTCATTTCCCTGTTGCCAGCGGGTTTTCATCGACATCGAGTCTTTGCCGACCGGGATAGTGATACCCAGCGCCGGACACAGCTCTTCACCCACCGCTTTCACCGCTTCATACAGACCGGCATCTTCACCCGGGTGACCGGCAGCAGCCATCCAGTTAGCTGACAGCTTGATGCGCGTCAGCGGGCCAATCTCGGTTGCCGCAATGTTGGTGAGCGCTTCGCCAACGGCCAGACGACCAGAGGCGGCAAAATCCAGCAGCGCGACAGGGGCACGTTCGCCCAGCGACATCGCTTCACCGTAGTAGCTGTCGAGGCTGGCGGTGGTGACCGCACAGTTCGCTACCGGGATCTGCCACGGGCCGACCATCTGGTCACGGGCAACCATACCGGTGACCGAACGGTCACCGATGGTGATCAGGAAGGTTTTTTCCGCCACGGTTGGCAAGTGCAGTACGCGGTTCACTGCATCTGCAACCGTAATGCCCTCACGCACCAGCGCGTCACCTTTCACTTTCAGTGTGGTCACGTCACGGGTCATTTTCGGGGTTTTACCCAGCAGCACGTCCAGCGGCATATCGATTGGCGTGTTGTCGAAATGGCTGTCAGCCAGCGACAGGTGCATCTCTTCGGTCGCTTCACCGATCACGGCGTACGGTGCGCGCTCGCGTTTACACAGTGCATCAAACAGCGCCAGGCTGTCCGGCGATACCGCCAGTACATAACGCTCCTGAGATTCGTTACACCACACTTCCAGCGGGCTCATGCCTGGCTCATCGTTAAGGATGTCGCGCAGGTTGAAACGGCCACCGCGCTCGCCATCGCTCACCAGCTCCGGCATGGCGTTAGACAGACCGCCCGCGCCAACGTCATGGATAAACAGAATCGGGTTTTCTTCACCCAGCTGCCAGCAGCGGTCAATCACTTCCTGGCAACGACGTTCCATTTCCGGGTTGTCGCGCTGTACGGAGGCGAAATCAAGATCTGCATCAGACTGCCCGGAGGCCATTGAAGAGGCCGCACCGCCGCCCAGGCCGATGTTCATCGCCGGGCCACCCAGCACGATCAGCTTGGCACCAATGGTGATTTCGCCTTTCTGCACGTGGTCAGCACGGATGTTACCGATACCGCCTGCCAGCATGATCGGTTTGTGGTAACCGCGCAGCTCTTCGCCGTTATGGCTGTTAACGCGTTCTTCGTAGGTACGGAAGTAACCTGTCAGCGCCGGACGACCAAATTCGTTATTAAATGCCGCGCCACCCAGAGGACCTTCGGTCATGATATCCAGTGCCGTCACAATACGGTCCGGTTTACCGAAATCTTCTTCCCACGGCTGTTCAAAGCCCGGAATACGCAGGTTAGAGACAGAGAAACCGACCAGGCCCGCTTTCGGTTTAGCGCCACGCCCGGTTGCGCCTTCATCACGGATTTCGCCACCGGAACCGGTCGCTGCACCCGGCCACGGAGAAATCGCCGTCGGGTGGTTATGGGTTTCTACCTTCATCAGGATATGCGCGTCTTCCTGGTGGAAGTCGTAGCGGCCCTGCGGATCGGCGTAGAAGCGCCCTACCTGAGAACCTTCCATGACGGCCGCGTTGTCTTTATAGGCTGACAGCACGTGGTCCGGGGTTTTCTCGAAGGTGTTTTTGATCATCTTGAACAGCGATTTCGGCTGCGTTTTGCCATCAATCACCCAGTCGGCGTTGAAGATTTTATGACGGCAGTGCTCAGAGTTAGCCTGAGCAAACATATACAGCTCGATATCGTTCGGGTTGCGCCCGAGTTTTTCAAACGCCGCCTGCAGGTAGTCGATTTCATCATCGGCCAGTGCCAGACCCAGTTTGATATTGGCCTGAACCAGCGCGTTGCGGCCTTCACCCAGCACGTCCACGCTTTGCAGCGGTGAAGGCTGATGATGAGCAAACAGCGCATCGGCCTGGCTCAGGTCGGCGAAGACGGTTTCCATCATGCGGTCATGCAGCAGTGCGGCCAGTTCTCCCCACTGTGCTGCGCTCAACTGCGGTGCCTGCACATAGAAGGCCATGCCGCGCTCAAGACGCAGTACCTGGGGCAGATCGCAGTTGTGAGCGATGTCTGTCGCTTTCGAAGACCACGGCGAAATAGTGCCAGGACGCGGAGTCACCAGCAGCAGGCGGCCTTCCGGGGTATGTTCAGCGAGAGAGGGACCGTATTTCAGCAGGCGCTGCAAACGGGATTTTTCATCCTCGCTCAGCGGCGCGCTGACATCGGCAAAATGGACGTACTCAGCGTAAATATCACTCACCGGCAGGTGAGCATCCTGAAAGCGGGTCAGCAGTTTGTTAATACGAAATGCCGACAGAGCGGGCGAACCACGCAGAATTTCCATCATTAAAGATCTCTCGTCTCGAAGCGCCGGGCGACGCTTCATTGGGCGCAACAGGGGAAAACGGGCGGTATTATAGAGAATCCGCACCCGTTACGAAACCGTTTGCGCAGAATTAATCGCGATAAGGAATTGACTGAAAAACGCACAAAACAGGTGGATTTCAGTTGCGGAGCCGCGCGGAGTTGAGCAGAATGCCCCACGCTCAGGACCCATTATAGACAATAAATACTGTCATTGAAGACAGACACCTGAGAATCACCGAGAGATAACTATTTGAAACGCCTTAAATTTAATTATCTGCTGGTCGGGCTAATCACCGTGCTGCTTGCGCTTGCATTGTGGCCCTCGATACCGTGGTACGGCGGCTCGACCGACCGTATCGCACAGATAAAATCGCGGGGAGTGCTGCGTATCAGCACCATAAATTCTCCGCTGACTTACTACACAGTCAATCAATCTCCAGCGGGTATGGACTACGAGCTGGCGAAGCGCTTCGCCGATTATTTAGGGGTTAAGCTGGAAATCACCGTTCGCCCGAATCTTGGCGATCTGTTTGACGACCTCGAAGATGATAAAGCCGACCTGCTGGCGGCAGGTTTAATTTACAATAATGATCGGCTGGCACGTTTTCATGCCGGTCCTTCTTACTATTCTGTTTCACAACAGCTGGTGTACCGTATCGGCGCTCCACGGCCGAAAAACCTGGGCGATCTGAAGGGGCGCCTGACGGCGGCGTCAGGATCGGCTTATCTGTCGACCCTGCGTGAGATGAAGGCTCATCAGTATCCCGACCTTGACTGGGCGATCTCGACCGACCAAACGCCTCAGGGGCTGCTGGAAGCGGTGGCCGACGGCAAACTCGACTATACCGTGGGAGATTCCGTCACGATCGCGTTGATGCAGCGCATCCATCCGCAGCTGGCAGTGGCTTTTGATATCACGGATGAAGAGCCGGTCACCTGGTATGTCCAGCGTGAACAGGATGACAGCATGAATGCAGCGCTGCTGGACTTCTTTAACCAGATGGGTGAAGAAGGCGCAATGGCGCGGCTGGATGAGAAGTACCTCGGGCACGTCGGCACCTTCGACTATGTTGATACGCGCACCTTCCTGCGCGCCATTGACGGAACGCTACCGGATTTCCAGCCACTCTTCGAGAAGTACGCGCAGAACATTGACTGGCGTTTACTGGCAGCCATCTCTTACCAGGAATCCCACTGGAACCCACAGGCCACGTCCCCGACAGGCGTGCGTGGCCTGATGATGCTGACGCGCAATACAGCGGATAGCCTGGATGTCAGCGACAGGACCGACCCGGAACAGAGCATTCGTGGCGGCAGTGAGTATCTGGTGCGCATGATGGAAAAGGTGCCCCCGACGATCCCTGAAGACGAACGCATCTGGTTTGCTCTGGCGGCGTATAACATGGGTTACGCCCATATGCTGGACGCACGCAAACTGACGGATAAACAGAAGGGCAACCCGGATAGCTGGGCCGACGTGAAAACTCGCCTGCCGATGCTTAGCCAGAAACGCTATTACAGCCAGACCAGTTACGGTTATGCACGTGGCCATGAAGCCTATGCCTATGTGGAAAATATCCGCAAATACCAGATAAGTCTGGTCGGTTATCTGCAAGATCAGGAAAGAAAGCTGGCGCAACAGGCGGCAACGGAAGCCGAACTGGGTGACGGCTATCCAACGGTTGAAGCGAAGATCGCGCTAAACTAGCAGACAGCCCGAAAAAGAAGGTCCGCCCCCCTACGGGCGCTGGGCTTTCTTTTCGGCACGGCGCTGGCGGAAGAAGTTACTGAGCAGCCCAGCACACTCTTCAGCAAGGATCCCCTGCTCAATCTGCACCTGATGATTCATGCCCGGATGCCCCAGCACATCCAGCAGTGAGCCAGCCGCCCCGGTTTTCGCATCGCGCGCACCAAACACCAGCCTGCCTACGCGCCCGTGTATCATTGCACCGGCGCACATCACGCAGGGTTCCAGCGTGACATACAGCGTGGTCTCCAGCAGACGGTAATTTTCAATGACTTTTCCGCCCTGACGTATTGCCATCATTTCGGCATGCGCCGTGGGGTCATGGTGACCAATCGGGCGGTTCCAGCCTTCGCCAATCACCCTTCCCTCATGCACCAGAACGGCACCCACCGGCACTTCGCCCTCGTCCCAGGCGCGCTGAGCCAGTTTGAGCGCGTGGCGCATCCAGAATTCATCGTTGTTGTCGGTCACCTGAGTCTCCAGCAAAAAAAGCGCGACATTATAGCGTTAAATGTCGCGTAGAGACTATCCTGCCAGACGCTTATTCCAGTTGCTGTAGCTCACCCACCGGCGTTACACGGAAACGGTGCTGGCAGAAAAACAGCAATGGATTATCCTGCTTGCTGTCGCTATAGCCGCTGTAAAGCTGTAACGGCGTGCCAATTTGCTCTTCCAGCTGCGCGACCTTTTCATGGCCCAGGCAGCGCATGGCCAGCACCCTGCCACCATAAGCCCGTGACATCTGGCTGGCGATCAACTTAACGCGTGGCAAAAATGCAGAGTCAAAATAGACCTGTTCCACCAGCGGTTGCGGCGAGCCTGTAATCAGCCAGACATCGGCATCTTCACTGTTGAGATAATCCGTCAGCCGCTGCTGTACCACGGGAAATGCCGTCACCCGCTGGCGGAACCAGTGGGCAAACTGCTGCTCCCGCTCGGCCAGACGCGCTTCACTGCGACCAAACGTTATCGACCATAACAGCAGGCTCATCGGCCAGCGTGCAGCTCGGCCTTTGATCAGCAGCCCCAGCCCTGTCACCGGCAACAGTGGCACCACCAGCAACAGATTGAGCGGCTGACGCCACAATAACCAGCGCATAAAGGTACCAAACATATCCTGCTGGTGCAGGGTGCCATCAAGGTCGAAAAATACCACGCGTCGTTCCCGACTGGTTGTCAAACCTTACTCCTCAGGGTCATTGAAGCCCATAAACCAGGCAAACAGGAAACCACAGATCACTGCGGTCAGCCAGCCTGCCAGGTACATCATCACTTTACCGGCCACAATCGTCAGCGCCAGTGGCAGCCCGGAAAGACCGAACGTAATCAAGGTGGCGACCTTAGCATAGCTAATCACCGCTCCGCCAACGGCACCGCCGAGACAGGCAGCAATAAACGGGCGCACGAGCGGAAGGGTCACACCAAAGATCAACGGTTCACCGACCCCGAGTAAACCCACCGGCAGCGCACCTTTGACCAGTTTTTTCAGCCTTGCGTTACGTGTTTTCAGTAGCACCGCCAGAGAGGCGCCAATCTGCCCGACGCCCGCCATCGCCAGGATCGGCAGCAGCGCGTTCGCGCCGTGCGCCTGAATCAACTCAACGTGGATCGGCACCAACCCCTGATGCAAGCCGGTCAGCACCAGTGGCAGGAAGGTTCCGGCCAGAACAGCGCCTACCAGTACACCACCGCGATCAATCGCCAGCGTGGCCCCATGAGCAATGGTATCGGAGATCATCCCGCCCAGGGGTTGTAACAGCACGATAGCCAGCGTCGCAGTAATCAGTGTAGTCAGAAGCGGGTTGAGGATCAGTTCCAGTGATTCTGGCAGACGCTGGCGCAGACGTTTTTCAATCCAGCACATCAGTACCACCACCAGCAGAACCGCTATCACCCCACCACGTCCCGGTTGTAGCGGCTCGCCAAACAGTGTGATCTGCGCCAGCGCAGGGCTGGAGAGGATGCCCGCCATCACGCCACCCAACGCGGTCGATCCGCCAAACACTTTGGCCGTATTCACCCCGACCAGAATATTCATTATCGTGAACACGGCACTGCCGAAGATCGCTGCCAGCCCGATCAGGTTGGGGTATTGTGTGGCAATATCCCCGACGATATCCGGGCGTTTGATAATATTGATCAGCCCGGTGATCAAACCGGAGGCAATAAACGCCGGGATCAGCGGGATAAAGACATTCGCCAGCTGACGTAACCCATCACTCAGCGGCGCGCGGTATTTCGCTTTCGCCTGGGTTTTGTTCTGCTGTACAGTGTCGCCAGCCTCCGCAACACCGCCGGATGAGATGAGATCGCGCATCGCATCCGTCACTTTTGCCGCCGCCCCCGGGCCGACGATAAACTGATGCTGGCTTCCCTGCTTCACGTATCCTTTTATACCGTCCAGCTGGCGCAGTTTGTCCGGCTCCAGTTGGCTCTCATCGCTGACTTCAACGCGTACCCGCGTCATACAGTTTTCCAGTCGAACAATATTGGCTGCTCCGCCAATGCCCTGCAGCAGCGCCTGTGCCAACCGGGTGGATTTTTCCATGAGTGATCCTTGTTTTCCGTTAGTGGTTAGACAGTGCCGCGCGTAAAAATCCTTTGTGGTGTGCCAGCCGCTGTTTTGCCTGCTCTGCCGGAAGATCCGCCAGGATCATTAAGATGGCCGTTTTGACTTCATACTGCACCTGCTGCAAGGCAGCTTCGGCCTGTTGAGCATCACAACCTGTCGCCTCACATACCATACGCCGCGCACGATCGACCAGTTTGATATTGGTCGCCTGCATGTCCACCATCAGATTTTGGTACACCTTACCGATTTTCACCATGGCGCCAGTCGAGAGCATATTCAGCACCAGCTTCTGCGCGGTGCCGGACTTCAGACGGGTTGAACCGGTGAGTGCCTCCGGCCCGACAACCGGTGAAATAGCAATCTCTGCTTCCCTTGCTATCGGCGAGTCCGGGTTACAGGAGATCGCCGCGGTGCGGCAGCCAAACTGGCGGGCATAACGCAACGCGCCAATCACGTAAGGCGTCCTGCCGGAAGCCGCAATGCCCACCACCATGTCGTTCACCGTCAGGTCCAGCGCCTGTAAATCACTGATACCCAACTGCGCGTTATCTTCAGCCCCTTCCACTGCCTTCAGTAATGCACCTGGGCCACCTGCAATCAGTCCAACGATCACGCCATGTGCCACCCCGAAGGTGGGAGGACATTCGGAAGCATCCAGCACGCCGAGACGGCCGCTGGTGCCTGCCCCCATGTAAATCAGGCGTCCACCCGCAGTGAGCGCAGCAGCAGCTGCATCCACCGCCGTTGCAACCTGCGGTAATGTCAGGGCAACAGCCGCCGCGACGGTCGCATCCTGCTGATTGAATTTAGACACCATCTCAAGCGTCGACAGATTGTCGAGGTCGAACGTGTCCGGGTTACGTGTTTCCGATACCAGCGAACCGAGATTCATTATTTCTCCTTTTGAATTTTTAATTCGTATAAGTATTATAATACATGAATATTTTATTCTACACGACGGCACTTTTTCCCGTTCTTAATCATGGAAACCGTTAAATGTCGCGTTAGACTTAGCCAGCTGAATGTTATCATTACAGATAATTCAATATGATGAGCCTGAATTAGCAAGAGGAAAAATGATGAGTTCATTGCTGCGTATCCGTCAGCTTTATCCTAGCCTGGCGCTGAACGAACGTCGGCTGGCTGACTACCTGCTGTCGCAGCCGGACCGGGCACGCCACCTGAGTTCACAAAAGCTGGCGGATGAGTCAGGCGTCAGTCAGTCAAGCGTAGTGAAATTTGCGCAAAAACTCGGTTATAAAGGTTTCCCGGCGCTGAAGCTGGCACTCAGTGAATCGCTGGCCGAGAAAGATGCGATTACCGTGCATAACCATATTCTCAGCGATGATGCGCTGAAGGTGGTTGGCGAAAAACTGTTCACCGAGAAGAGTTCAGCCATTCGCGCTACGCTGGATATTAACAGTGAAGAGATGCTGCTGGAGACACTGCGTCTGCTGAAGCAGGCACGGCGTATTGTATTGGTCGGGATTGGTGCTTCTGGCCTGGTAGCGAAAGATTTTTCCTGGAAGCTGATGAAGATTGGCATCAGTGCCGTGGCCGAGCAGGATATGCATGCGCTACTGTCCAGCGTGCAGGCATTAGACGTGGGTGATGTGCTGCTGGCCATCTCCTATACCGGCGAACGCCGCGAGATCAACCTTGCTGCTCAGGAAGCACAGCGCATTGGCGCTACCGTGCTGGCCTTTACGGGCTTTACACCGAATACTCTGCAACAGTCGGCCAGCCACTGTCTTTATACCGTTGCAGAAGAGCAGACAACGCGTAGCGCTGCCATCTCCTCAACCACCGCACAGCTGGCGCTGACGGATCTGCTGTTTATGGCACTGATTCAGCGCGATCCAGAACGCGCTTCCAGCCATATTCGCCACAGTGAAGCGCTGGTGAAAAAGCTGGTTTGAGTCACAAGTGCGCGTATAATACCCGCGCACTTTATCCTGTTACTGACTTGAGAGAATTATGGCGCTGCTGATCACCAAAAAATGTATCAATTGCGATATGTGTGAACCGGAGTGTCCTAACGAAGCGATCTCAATGGGGGACGAGTTCTACGAGATCGATACCGATCGCTGTACAGAGTGCATCGGCCACTACGACTCCCCCACCTGCCAGCAGGTGTGCCCGATCGATCACACGATTATCGTTGATCCACTGCACATCGAGAGTAATGACCGACTGTGGGAAAAGTTTGTGGTGCTGCATCCGGCGGGCTAGCTCTCAATAATCACCGTTGCGCACGCATAGTGCCGCTCATCAGCCAGCGTAACGTGCACATGCGCCACCCCCAGCTTCTTCGCCACTTCCTCAGCATGCTGGAAAAAACGCAGTCCGGGTTTACCCAGCTCGTCGTTATAAACTTCAAACTGATTAAACGCCAGACCACCGCGAATACCGGTGCCAAAGGCTTTGGCTGCCGCTTCTTTTACCGCGAAACGCTTGGCGAGAAAGCGCACCGGCTGCTGGTGTGCCTGGTACTGCGCCCACTCGTTATCACTCAGCACACGTTTTGCCAGGCGATCGCCAGAGCGGGAGATCACCCCTTCAATGCGGGCGATCTCTACAATATCTGTACCCAGGCCGAGGATTGCCATTAACGACGCGCTTCACGCATCAGCAGTTTCATCTCTTTCACCGCCTCAGCCAGACCGCTAAACACGGCGCGCCCAATAATCGCATGGCCGATATTCAGCTCGTGCATTTCTGGCAGAACGGCGATCGGCTGTACGTTGTGGTAAGTCAGCCCGTGCCCGGCATTGACCTTCAGACCTTTCCCTGCAGCATAGGTAGCGGCTTCAGCAATACGCGCCAGTTCAGCATCGCGGGCCTTCCCTTCTTCCGCTTCAGCGTAAGCCCCGGTGTGAATCTCGATATACGGTGCACCGGCAGCAACAGCGGCATCAATCTGGCGATGATCAGCATCGATAAACAGTGAAACCAGGATACCAGCATCATTCAACCGTTTTACCGCCGCAGTCACTTTGTCCTGCTGTCCGGCCACATCCAGTCCGCCTTCGGTGGTGACTTCTTCACGCTTCTCAGGGACCAGGCAGCAGAAGTGCGGCAGAATGTCACAGGCAATGTCCACCATTTCATCCGTAACGGCCATTTCAAGATTCATACGTGTCTGGATGGTCTGACGCAGGATACGCACATCGCGATCGGTAATATGACGGCGGTCTTCACGCAGATGTACGGTAATACCGTCGGCCCCTGCCTGCTCAGAGACAAATGCCGCCTGTACCGGATCGGGATAATGTGTGCCACGTGCGTTACGTACAGTAGCAACATGATCGATATTAACGCCCAACAACAGCTCTGCCATGATAGTCCTCTGATGATCGCGAAAGGTTTTCAGGAAGTGTACAACGTTCACCACATGCAGGGATATTACCTGTGACTATTCATCGCCAGGAAGTGCGGCATCTGGTCGTTTTCTCGGCAAAAACTGGCGAAACAGTTCGGTGCTCTTTAGCGGTTTGCCACCCAAATAGGGTTTCAGGGCAATGCGGGTAAAACGTTTAGCAGCGCGCAGGGTGTCTGCATCCGGGAATTCACGCAGATAGAGTGCGCGCAAGTGACGACCGGTAAAACTACGATGCCCGATAACGAGACTGGCAATAAACCCCTTCTCTTCACGATAGCTATACGTCATATCATCGGCGACTTCTTCACCGCTGCCTGCGCAGTGAAGAAAATCCACGCCATAACCAAGATGGCCCAGCATAGCCAGTTCAAAACGCCTGAGCGCGGGTTCGGGTGAAGGAGAATCAGACGCCAGCGACTGGATACAGTGCAGGTAGTCGAAGAAAAGCTCACTGAAGGGGGTTTCATCTTCCAGCACGCGCGAAAGAAGTTCGTTGACGTAGAGGCCGCAGTAAAGGGTCGTACCACTGAGAGGAAGCGCCAGTGACACCGGTTCAGCACCGCGCAGGGTTTTGACCTCGCCACGGCCGCCCCAGCGTACCAGCAGCGGTGTGAAGGGCTGCAACGCGCCTTTCAGGCTGGAGCGTTTGGAACGGGCGCCTTTGGCCAGCACCCGTACCCTGCCATGCTGTTCAGAGAACAGGTCAAGCAGCAGGCTGGTTTCGCTCCAGGGACGTCCATGCAGGACAAATGCGCGTTGCCAGCCATCCATCAGGATCAGAGGTCGTCGGTATAGCCCAGGCTGCGTAAGGCGCGTTCATCATCCGCCCAGCCGGACTTCACTTTCACCCACAGTTCAAGGTGAACTTTCGCCTCAAACATATCTTCCATATCACGGCGAGCTTCAGTACCGATGACTTTGATTTTGGCGCCTTTGTTACCGATCACCATCTTCTTCTGGCCTTCACGTTCTACCAGAATCAGACCATTGATCGTCAGACCGCCACGCTCGTTCGTCAGGAACTGTTCGATCTCAACCGTGACGGAGTACGGCAGCTCGGCACCGAGGAAACGCATCAGTTTTTCACGGATAATTTCAGACGCCATAAAGCGCTGAGAACGATCGGTGATGTAGTCTTCCGGGAAGTGATGTTCCGCTTCCGGCAGGCGTTTACGCACGATGCTGGCGATGGTATCAACATTGGTGCCTTTTTCGGCTGAGATCGGCACCACATCCATAAAGTTCATCTGCTGACCCAGGAACTGCAGGTGCGGCAGGAGAATACTTTTGTCTGTAATGTTGTCGACCTTGTTGATCGCTAACAGCACCGGCACTTTGCCGTCTTTCAGCTTGTTCAGTACCATCTCATCGTCGGCGGTCCACTTGGTCCCTTCAACAACGAAGATCACAATTTCAACATCACCGATCGAGCTGCTGGCAGCACGGTTCATCAGGCGGTTGATTGCCCGCTTTTCTTCCATATGCAGGCCAGGGGTATCGACGTAGATCGCCTGATATTCCCCTTCAGTATGGATGCCCATAATGCGGTGACGCGTGGTTTGCGGCTTACGCGAGGTGATGGAAATCTTCTGCCCCAGTAACTGGTTCAGTAAGGTAGATTTACCAACGTTCGGACGGCCTACAATAGCAATAAAGCCGCAATGGGTAGTTTGTTCGCTCATTCAATTCCCAGCTTAATCAGCGCCTGTTCGGCTGCTGCCTGTTCAGCTTTGCGACGGCTGGATCCGGTTCCCACAACCGGTTCTGCCATGCCGCTTACCTGACAGTGAATAGTAAATTCCTGATCGTGCGCTTCGCCCCGCACCTGTACCACCAAATAGGATGGCAACGGCAGATGACGACCCTGCAAGAACTCCTGCAGACGCGTTTTTGGATCCTTTTGTTTATCGCCCGGACTGATCTCATCAAGACGGCTGGCGTACCAGCTCAAGATAAGTTGTTCCACCGACTGAATGTCGCTGTCGAGGAAAACCCCGCCAATCAGCGCTTCTACGGTGTCAGCCAGAATCGATTCACGGCGGTAGCCGCCGCTTTTCAGTTCACCCGGACCAAGACGCAGACACTCGCCAAGGTCAAATTCCCGTGCCATCTCTGCCAGCGTGTTGCCGCGAACCAGCGTGGCACGCATACGGCTCATGTCACCTTCATCCACGCGCGGGAAGCGCTGATAAAGGGCATTAGCAATCACGTAGCTCAGAATAGAGTCGCCCAGGAATTCCAGTCTTTCGTTGTGCTTACTGCTGGCACTACGGTGAGTCAGCGCCTGCTGTAACAATTCCTGATGGGTAAAAGTGTAGCCCAGCTTTCGTTGAAGCTTGTTAATTACGATGGGGTTCATGCGTTACCAATTTCTTAATGCGTCAATTATCCTGCACACGGAACAGGGCTGAGCCTGAACACCAACACGATCTGTTTCGTGTGCAGTGGCCTGTCAACCTGACAGACCACCCGTTGCTAATGTCGCCCGCAGGCGATCATTAATGAATACCGCCGATGCGGCTCAGGCGAACGCCGGTTGGCCATTGCCCTTCCTGCTTGTCAAAGCTCATCCAGATTGCGGTCGCTTTGCCCACCAGATTACGCTCAGGAACAAAACCCCAGTAACGGCTGTCAGCGCTGTTATCACGGTTATCGCCCATCATAAAGTACATGCCTTCTGGCACGACCCAGGTGGACTGCGGCTGACCTGGCTGTTGGTAGTATGAACCCGGCTGACTCGGTGCCTGCGCAATCAACAGAATACGATGGGTGACATCGCCCAGCGTCTCGTTGCGGGTGGCTAAACGCACGCCGCCCTGCATCATTTCACCTTTCGGCTTCTGGAAGAAACCATTGCCCAGTTCATTACCGCTGAAACCGCTGAAGGTCTGGATAAAGTCACTCTCTTCAACATCAGAGTAGGTCACTGGCAGTGCAGTGGAAGTCTGCTGTATGGACACCGTTTTGCTCAGCGGATCGTAAGTCACCCGATCGCCCGGCAAACCAATGACACGCTTGATGTAATCCATGCTGGGATCTTTCGGGTATTTGAACACCGCGATATCGCCCCGCTTCGGATGACCGGTTTCGATCAGCGTTGTCTGGGTAATCGGATCTTTAATGCCGTAGGCATATTTTTCCACCAGGATAAAATCACCGATTAACAGCGTCGGCATCATTGAACCTGATGGGATCTGGAACGGCTCATAAATAAACGAACGCACCACAAACACCACGAACAGCACCGGGAAAACCGAAGCCGTTGTTTCTACCCAACCTGGCTGTTTGTCTGCCTTGGTGGCTTCGATACCTTGTGCCTGCGCCGCCGCACGTTTCGCGCGCCGTGCCGGTGCCCATTTATATTTGTCGATACACCAGACAATGCCGGTTATCAGCGTTGCTATCGCCAAAATCAGGGCGAACATATTAGCCATTCCAGTTCCCTCGAAGCCCGAAGCCGGGCTTATTTACTGTCTTTACCCACGTGGAGAATGGCAAGGAACGCTTCCTGCGGCAACTCAACGTTACCCACCTGCTTCATGCGTTTCTTACCGTCTTTCTGTTTCTGCAGCAGCTTTTTCTTACGGCTGACGTCACCGCCATAACATTTGGCAAGCACGTTTTTGCGCAACTGTTTAACCGTAGAACGGGCGATAATGTGGTTACCAATCGCCGCCTGAATCGCAATATCGAACTGCTGGCGCGGGATTAATTCTTTCATTTTTTCAACCAGATCACGACCACGGTACGGCGCGTTGTCATTGTGCGTAATCAACGCCAGCGCATCCACGCGCTCGGAGTTGATCAACACATCGACACGAACCATGTTAGAGGCCTGGAAACGTTTGAAGTTGTAATCCAGTGACGCATAACCACGCGAGGTCGATTTCAGACGGTCGAAGAAATCGAGCACCACTTCCGCCATCGGAATTTCATACGTCAGCGCAACCTGATTACCGTGGTAAACCATGTTGGTCTGCATGCCACGCTTCTCAATACACAGCGTGATCACGTTACCGAGGAACTCCTGCGGCAACAGCATATGGCACTCAGCAATAGGCTCACGTAATTCTTGAATGTTGTTCAGCGGTGGCAGTTTGCCTGGGCTGTCAACGTAGATGGTCTGATTATCCGTGGTGACGACCTCATAAACTACGGTCGGTGCGGTGGTGATCAGCTCGAGATCGTATTCGCGCTCAAGACGCTCCTGGATGATCTCCATGTGCAGCAAACCAAGGAAGCCACAGCGGAAGCCGAAGCCCAGCGCGGTAGAACTTTCTGGCTCATAGAACAGAGACGCATCGTTCAGGCTCAGTTTACCCAGCGCATCACGGAAGGCTTCGTAATCATCAGAGCTGATCGGGAACAGTCCGGCATAAACCTGAGGTTTCACCTTTTTGAAGCCTGGCAGTGCTTTGTCTGCCGGGTTACGTGCCAGCGTCAGGGTATCCCCTACTGGTGCGCCCAGGATGTCTTTGATCGCACAGACCAACCAGCCTACTTCGCCGCAGTTCAGTACGTCGGTATCAACGCGTTTCGGGGTGAAGATGCCCAGGCGGTCAGCGTTATAGGTCTGACCGGTGCTCATCACCTTAATTTTTTCGCCTTTGCGCATGGTGCCGTTTTTAATACGCACCAGTGACACCACGCCGAGGTAGTTGTCGAACCAGGAGTCGATAATCAACGCCTGCAGCGGGCCATCCGGGTCACCCTGCGGTGGGGGAATATCACGCACCAGACGTTCCAGCACGTCGGGCACGCCGATACCGGTTTTTGCCGAGCAGCGCACGGCATCGGTGGCGTCAATGCCGACGATGTCTTCAATTTCCTGAGCAACACGATCGGGATCGGCCGCCGGTAAATCGATCTTATTCAATACAGGTACGACTTCCAGTTCCATTTCCATTGCGGTGTAGCAGTTTGCCAGGGTCTGGGCTTCTACGCCCTGCCCGGCATCTACCACCAGCAATGCACCTTCGCAGGCAGCCAGAGAGCGCGAAACTTCATACGAGAAGTCTACGTGACCTGGGGTGTCGATAAAATTGAGCTGGTAAGTTTTACCATCTGGCGAATGGTAATCGAGGGTAACGCTCTGCGCTTTAATGGTAATTCCGCGCTCGCGTTCCAAATCCATAGAATCCAGAACCTGCGCAGCCATTTCACGTTCAGACAATCCACCACAAATCTGGATCAGACGGTCAGAAAGCGTTGATTTGCCATGGTCGATGTGGGCGATGATAGAAAAGTTTCTTATGTGCTTCATTATTGAGATTTTTCTGCCTTACAAATTCTGGAACTCTCGCGATGCGAAGTCAGGAGAGCGTGATATCACAGGCGAACACTGGCCCGAAAGGCAGCATTCTACACTACATATCAAAGGGGTGGAATCTTCACGGTCAGGCAATAGTGTATGCATTGCCATATCGAACGGGAAATAGGGATTATGATGAGGTGAAATAAGACGGTTGCGGGGGGAATACAGCCAACCGTCCTTTTTCGGGTCAGGCATCAGTACTGACGTGAATGGTGTCAGGTGGCAGCGCCACGCTGAGGATCACCGGCTGGAAAGAGGCAGAACGGCCCAATATTCCTGAGATACCTTTTGCAATAATAAACCCGCCTACGCCCCCCAACAACGCACCGCAGGCAGCCGCCAGATCGCTGTGAAACAACATCTGAAAGACACCAGCCAGTACAAAAAGCCCGATCAGGGGGGTCATATACACCAGGAACGCCGAGCTGAGCAGGCTGGTTTCAGCAATGCCCAGTTCAATACGCTGGCCGGGCGTAAGCGGCTGCGCACTGGCGATTTTCATCACGTGTGCATTCTTCGGCCCGAGCTTATCCAGCATGTGACTGCCGCAGCCTTTGCGGGCCGAGCAGCTGCTACAGGATGTTTTAATTTCGGAGTGCAACGTAGCAATACCATTCTGCCACGACACTACCGTTGCCCATTCTCTCATCATGGCGCGGCCCCTAAAGTGACACTATCAGCAATACGTTTAGCGGTAGCAGGAGGCAGTTCTCCCACTACCGTGATCTCCGCATTATTGCGCACTTCAGTTTGGACCGTGCGACGCCCAGTGCGCAATTGCTGTGGCGAACTGGTTTTATCGGCAAGCGTCACATTGATGGAGAAGCTAAACAGGCCATCAGTAAAGAGGCTGGTTTCAACAGGGCGGTCAAGCGAAGGAAGCTGACGGCGGCTTTTCGCAACCTCCTTCATCCCTGCGGGCAACCAGCCCGCTTTCCAGTTGAACGTCACGGCATTTGCCGTTGGCACGGATAACACCGGAGGCATCTTGGCGCTTTCCAGTCCCTGCATGATATTGCGCACACCGTCATCCACCGCGAAACTGACCACACGATACTGTTCGAGCGTTTCGCCATCACGATCGAGCAGATCAACCCGCAAAGGCAGTTTCGTTTCGCTGTCCAGCCAGACGATATAGCCGTAGCGGGTGCCATCGCGTGGCACGATGCGAATAACCTCACACAGCTGATCGGCAATACGCGTGCGTCCAACGGAAACAAAATCGTAGGTTTCAGCCAGACGACCGAAGTCGGCATACACCAGTGAAGGCAGTGAATCAACAATGTGATCCCCCGTCATGGTGAACGGCTCTAAACCCGATTCAAAATAGCTGACCTCGTTGCCGCGCTGAATAATCTCGCGGCGCGGGCCATCCATCTGAAGCAGCTGTGCATAAATTTTGTTGTTGATGATGGCATGACGGTAGCGTAGTGACTCGATGCCCAGTCGCGATACGTTGATATAGGCGAGTTCATAGCTGAGAGACTGACTGGCCTGTTCCATCTGATGTAACAACGCCCCGGATGGCGTTGCAGCGGCCGGGGCGACAGAGGAGTAAATCAGGCAGCCAGCGATAAGGCTGGCGGCGCACCAAAGCTGCTTCATTGCTGCGATTGTATTCCTAACGACTGATTACCTGGAACCTGAGCAGCAGCCTGTTGGTTAGGGCTTTGCTCAAACTGTAACTGCTCAGCATGCAGACGACGTTGCAATTCGTAATCCTGCAATAGCGCGTTAACGCGGCGACGTTGATCCTGCACCTGCTGATTCGCAGTAACCTGCGTACCGGCGTTGTCCGTTGGCACACCAAGGCTGACCGGAGAGGCTTGCCCCATCATAGGCAATGTATTGAACACCGGGGAATCCGGGGACTGGATATCAACAGGTTTGTTGTACTGCTGCACACCAACGATCACCGCCAGTGAAACGCAGGCAGCCAGGCCAACCTGAGTTATCTGAGCCGCCCAGGGACGCAGTTTCGCCCAGAACGGCATTGTTGCGGCCTGTTCCGGCATCGGCTGTTCTTCCGGGATCAGAAGCGTAATATTTTTTGCTGGCTCATTGTCAATCGCTGCCATCACACGGGCAGAGATGTCAAAATCAAGCAGTTGTGGGACATCACCGCGCAATGTGTCACGGATCAGGTGATAGCTTTCCCAGTTTTTTTGCAGCACAACGTCTTTAGACAACGCAGACATGAGTTCATTGTCTAGCGTTTCACCGTCCATAAGAGCGGAAAGTTGTTCTTTCTGCATGCCTCAATACCCTTCCTGTGTCGCTATCGCTAGCGTTGGATAAGCGGTTGAATTTTATTATCAATAGCTTCACGGGCGCGGAAAATACGTGAACGAACCGTACCAACCGGGCAATCCATGATCACAGCTATCTCTTCGTAGCTCAGGCCATCGAGTTCACGTAGGGTGATCGCCATACGCAAGTCTTCGGGTAGCATCTCGATGGTACGAAAAACTATCTGTCTCAATTCTTCCGACAACATTAAGTTCTCAGGGTTCGAAATTTCTTTCAGTGCTCCCGCACTTTCAAAATTCTCGGCGTCGATAGCGTCCACATCGCTTGATGGTGGGCGGCGCCCCTGAGCAACCAGGTAATTTTTGGCCGTATTGACGGCAATCCGGTAGAGCCAAGTATAAAAAGCACTGTCGCCCCGGAAAGATTCCAGCGCACGATAGGCTTTAATAAACGACTCTTGCACTACATCAGGCACATCCCCTGACGGCACATAGCGGGAAACCAGGCTGGCCACTTTATGCTGATAGCGAACTACCAGTAAGTTAAATGACTTCTGATCTCCCTTCTGCACTCGCTCAACGAGGACCTGATCCGTTAGCTGCTCGCTCATCCGAGGTAAGATCTCCCCAAACATGTCTCCACGCGTAATCGCACTTCCAGCAATAACTCAATCATTATGAACAAGCATCCAGTCTGAGTCGCATTCATTGGGAAAGTTCCATTACGCCATTATATTTGTTGTGCCATCAGGGGACATTTACAAACCAGCACGCGTTTTTATGCATTCTCGCTGACTTGTGGGCCACTGCCTCTCTCTCACTCCCGGAACATCATCGTTCAGGAGCCTGATGACGCCCGCAGAGTAACGCATGAAGCCAGTTTTTTCACCTTATAATCACGCCAATAAGTGACAGTTCACCAGAGTAATCTCTGCCCCTGGCATTTAAGTGAGGTCACAAACATCGCGAGACTTGTCCCATTTTTGATTTAGCTCCCACAGTGGAGAGTGGTCGATAAAAAGCCTTTTTGCCTGGATAAGTGAGTGCTATGCTCAACAAACAATCTGTTTAGTAAATTAAACAACATGACTCTTTCTTCCGATTACAGCTGTGATGTGTTGATTATTGGTAGTGGTGCGGCGGGTTTGTCTCTGGCATTACGCCTGGCAGAGAAACATCAGGTCACCGTACTGAGTAAAGGCCCGGTCAGTGAAGGCTCAACTTTTTATGCCCAGGGCGGAATTGCCGCCGTGTTTGATGAAACAGACAGCATTGAGTCGCACGTTGAAGATACGCTGATTGCCGGGGGCGGCCTGTGTGAACGCGAGGCCGTCTCGTTTATCGCCAGCAATGCACGCCATTGTGTGCAATGGCTGATTGATAATGGCGTGCTGTTCGACAAAGAAACGCCGGTGAACAGTGAAGAACGCTATCACCTGACCCGCGAAGGCGGTCACAGCCACCGCCGTATTCTGCACAGCGCGGATGCCACCGGCAAAGCCGTGGAAACGACCCTCGTCAGCCAGGCGTTAAGTCACCCAAACATTACCCTGATCGAACGCGGTAATGCCGTTGACCTGATCGTCTCTGATAAAATCGGCCTGCCGGGTGAACGTCGCGTTGTGGGCGCTTACATCTGGAACCGCAAACGAGAAGCGGTAGAGACCTGTCGTGCCCGGGCCGTGGTGCTGGCAACGGGCGGTGCCGCAAAAGTCTATCAGTACACCACCAACCCGGATGTCGCCTCTGGAGACGGTATTGCGATGGCATGGCGCGCGGGCTGCCGGGTCGCTAATCTCGAATTCAACCAGTTCCATCCAACCTGCCTGTTCCACCCGGATGCACGCAACTTCCTGCTGACCGAGGCGCTACGAGGTGAAGGTGCCGTGTTAAAACGCCCGGACGGCACCCGATTTATGCCCGACTTCGATGCCCGTGGCGAACTGGCCCCTCGAGATATTGTGGCGCGTGCCATTGACCATGAAATGAAGCGCCTTGGCGCTGACTGCATGTACCTGGATATCAGCCACCAGCCGCCGGAATTTGTGCGCGCGCACTTCCCGACGATCTACGAGAAACTGCTGACGCTGGGCATTGACCTGACCACACAGCCGATCCCGATTGTACCGGCAGCACACTATACCTGCGGCGGTGTGATGGTCGACCAGCAAGGGCGCACCGACCTTAACGGACTTTATGCTATCGGTGAGGTCAGTTATACCGGGCTGCATGGCGCCAACCGTCTGGCATCAAACTCTCTGCTGGAGTGCCTGGTGTACGGTTGGTCTGCGGCAGAAGACATCCGTCAGCGCCTGCCTGCAGTTGAAATGGTCGAAAGCCTGCCCGCGTGGGATGAAAGCCGCGTGGATGATTCCGATGAACGCGTGGTCATCCAGCATAACTGGCATGAACTGCGGTTATTTATGTGGGACTACATGGGGATTGTTCGCACCACGAAACGACTGGAGCGCGCGCTGCGACGCATCACCACACTGCAACAAGAAATTGATGAGTATTACGCCCATTTCCGCATCTCCAACAACCTGCTGGAGTTGCGCAACCTGGTGCAGGTCGCTGAGCTGATGGTGCGCTGTGCGATGGCACGTAAAGAGAGCCGGGGGCTGCATTACACCCTCGACTATCCAGAAGCACTGGGTGAAGCGTTGCCAACGATTCTGGCGCCCTGATTAGCGGAACAGATAGAAATCGCGGGTCAGGCTGCAGTGAGCATCGGAATACTGATGGTCCGGCCCGCGTATTGTCATGCGATCCAGTAATTGCTCGCCCGGCTTCGGTGATAGTGCCAGCAGTACCCGATTGGGCGGACGAGTATCATTGTCAGCAACGTCAGTGCGAAAACGCAGGTGCCAGCCGCGCTGTAAGGCCAACTCAACCAACTGACTTCCTGCCGACTCCGGCAGGATCACGCAGAAGAAGCCCTCTTCCGCGATCAGATTTTCCGCGCAAATCAACAGCACCTCATGCGTCAGATCCGTGGTATAGCGCGCAGAAGCACGCTCAGGCGAGGCACATTCCGATCCCGGTGAAAAATAGGGTGGGTTACTAACGATCAGCGAATAACGCTGCTCACAGCGCTGCGACCATTCCACAATGTCCGCCTGGTACACATGCACTCTTCCTGACCAGGGCGAAGCAGCCACATTTTCCTGCGCCTGCGCGGCAGCCATTTCATCCAGTTCAACGGCATCAACCTCCACGGACTCTGCGGTTCTCTGCGCCATCATCAGCGCAATCAGGCCGCTGCCCGTGCCGATATCCAGCACGCGCTGAACATTGGCGACAGGTGCCCATGCACCAAGCAGCACACCGTCGGTGCCGACCTTCATGGCACAGCGATCGTGGGCGACAAAAAATTGTTTGAAGGTAAATCCGTTGGCGCGGAGAATAGCTTTCTGTTGTGACATTTGGCTGACCTGAAAGGGAAACGGCGCTAGCATAGGACAAACCGTGACGAAGGAAAAGTCATTAACTCCACACAAACAGATGAAGATCGTGTTCAATCTGTCTATAATCAGCGCCCCAAACTGAGGTAGACCATGACTGTAACCACTTTTTCCGAACTCGAACTAGACGAGAGCCTACTGCAAGCCCTGCAGGAGAAAGGCTACACGCGCCCCACTGCCATTCAGGCAGAAGCTATTCCGGCAGCACTGGAGGGTCGCGACGTTCTGGGTTCGGCACCAACCGGTACAGGCAAGACTGCGGCCTACCTGCTGCCCGCACTGCAACATCTGCTCGACTTCCCGCGTAAGAAGTCCGGCCCGCCACGTATTCTGATCCTGACCCCGACGCGTGAGCTGGCGATGCAGGTTGCAGACCAGGCGCGTGAAATGGCGAAACATACCCACCTGGATATTGCCACTATCACCGGTGGCGTTGCGTTTATGAACCACGCTGAAGTGTTCAGTGAAAACCAGGACATCGTGGTTGCCACCACCGGACGTCTGCTGCAATACATTAAAGAAGAGAATTTTGACTGCCGCGCCGTTGAAACGCTGGTTCTTGATGAAGCCGACCGCATGCTGGACATGGGCTTTGCTCAGGATATCGAAACCATCGCGGCTGAAACCCGCTGGCGCAAGCAGACTCTGCTGTTCTCCGCCACGCTGGAAGGCGAAGCGATCAAAGATTTCGCCGAGCGCATTCTGAATGAGCCGATTGAAATCGAAGCAGACCCGGCGCGCCGTGAGCGTAAGAAAATCCAGCAGTGGTACTACCGCGCGGATGATATCAAACACAAAACAGCGCTGCTGATCCACCTGATGAAGCAACCGGAAGTGACGCGTTCAGTCGTCTTCGTGCGTAAACGTGAGCGCGTGCACGAGCTGTGTGGCTGGCTGCGTGAAGCAGGGATCAACACCAGCTACCTGGAAGGGGAACTGGTTCAGGCGAAGCGCAACGAAGCGATAAAACGTGTGGCTGAAGGCCGTGTAAACGTCCTGGTTGCCACCGATATTGCTGCACGCGGCATCGACATCGACGATGTCAGCCACGTGTTCAACTTCGATATGCCGGTGACCGCCGACACCTATCTGCACCGCATTGGCCGTACTGGCCGTGCAGGCAAAAAAGGTATCGCGATTTCACTGGTTGAAGCGCACGACAACATGCTGCTGGGCAGAATCATTCGTTACATCAAGGAGCCGCTGAAAGCGCGCACCGTTGATGAACTGCGCCCGGTCACGCGTGCACCAAGTGAAAAACTGCAAGGCAAGCCATCCAAGAAAGTGTTGGCCAAGCGCAAACAGCTGAAAGACAAAGAGAAGCTGGAAGAGAAGCCACGCGTTAAAGAACGTCATCGCGATGCCAAGAATGTGGGTAAACGCCGTAAGCCTACAGCAGCAAAAACGGACAGTGCTGAATAATCACACTGCATGACAAAAAAGCGCCTTATCAAGGCGCTTTTTTATTGTCTTAAATTGACAGAAACAGGGAGCAGAGCAAGGGATCCCGCGCTCTGGTGCAAATAACCGATTTTTGCTCAGTCTCCTGCTTGTTAAAATCAGATTCTGTACTTTGTAATCATGATGTTAACAAAAAAAGGCCGAAGGTGCGTTTTTCACCTTCGGCCCTGTTATCGCACCCCGTTTAAGCTTACAGGCTTTCAGTAAAGGTACGGGTAATCACATCTCGCTGCTGTTCTGGTGTCAATGAGTTAAAACGCACGGCATATCCAGAAACACGGATAGTCAGCTGCGGATATTTTTCCGGGTTCTTCACAGCTTCCTCCAGCGTTTCACGGCTCAGGACGTTAACATTAAGATGCTGACCGCCTTCCACGCGTACCTGTGGTTTCATTTCCAGAGGAATTTCACGATATTCGATCTGGCCGAGATCGCTGACTGGCACGATCTGATCTTCGCTGTAACCCGCTTTTGCACAAACGCAACGCGCTTCCGCTTTATCACTGTCCAGCAGCCAGAAAGAGTTCAGTAATGCACTGTTGGTTGCTTGAGTAATTTGAATTCCGGTAATCATGTGAGTCGCCTCCCAGGCAATAGGGCGCTGATCTCATTCCAGCGCCAGGTTGATGAAAAAAACCGTGATCTTCTGGGATCTGTATACCAGCACCAGAATGGTGTCTCCTTGATACAAATCAACCTGCGATGGGGAATTTACACCCTCAAAACAGCAACTTTATGTTTTATATCAATTTTATCAAATCTAAAAATTCTGCTTTTTTTGCAAATTTTCAACTTTTTTTTAAGTATTACCTTGTGGCAAAGCGCGATAAGCTACGCACTTTGATGATGAAAAGGAGACGGTAATGGTCAATACAATGACCTGGCACGACGTGCTGGCCGAGGAAAAAGAGAAGCCTTATTTCAGGGAAACGCTGGCAAAAGTCGCGGCAGAGCGTGCGGCTGGTAAGACCGTCTATCCACCGCAAAAAGACATGTTTAACGCATTTCGCCTGACTGAACTGGGCGAAGTAAAAGTGGTCATTTTAGGTCAGGACCCCTACCACGGTCCGAATCAGGCACATGGCCTGGCGTTCTCCGTTCTGCCCGGGGTTGCCGTGCCCCCTTCACTGGTGAATATGTATAAGGAACTGGTCACAGATATTCCTGGTTTTGAACGGCCCAAACACGGTTTTCTCGAAAGCTGGGCACGTCAGGGGGTCATGCTGCTCAACACAGTGCTCACAGTGGAAGCGGGTCAGGCACATTCTCATGCCAAATTTGGCTGGGAAACCTTCACGGATAACGTCATTGCGGCCATTAATCAGCATCGTGAGGGCGTGATCTTTCTGCTATGGGGATCGCATGCGCAAAAAAAGGGGGCCATTATCGACCGTAACCGCCACCACGTATTGCAGGCCCCCCACCCTTCCCCGCTCTCTGCACACCGCGGTTTCTTCGGCTCTGCCCACTTTTCTAAAACAAATCAGTGGCTCAGTGAACACGGCGAAGCCCCCATTGACTGGGTTCCGCACTTACCTTCCGAGTAACCTCGATAATCAGGGGGTATCTGCCCCCTGCCATGCACTGGCATCCCATTCATTTACATTCTCACACTCAATAATGAGATTTTCGTCGCAACTTTTTATCAAGATTTTCCCGTCTTTGCCGATCTGATCGGCTTCAGGGGGCATATTCATGCGCCCGACATTGGCTGGACCATTCAGGGGAAAAGAACTGATGTTATCCGTGAAGAATATGAAAGTAGGTGTTCGCCTGGGCGCCGCCTTCGGCCTGGTGATACTGTTATTAATTATTGTTAGTGCCACAGCAACCATCAAAATTGGCAATATTAATCAGGCAGTAGGCAGCATCGTTAGCGATCGTTACATAAAAGTCCGGCTGGCGTTTGATGTGCGAGATGGAGTCAACGAACAGATTAAATATTTGCGCGGTATGGTTCTGGATATTTCCCGTCCGGAAAATAACGTTAAACGTTTTACCCAGCTCGATAGTGCAACGCAGAAAACCAATGTAGCAATTGAAAAAATCGCCCAGCTGCAAAGCACTGAGGTGGGGATTAAAAAAATCCAGGAAATAAAAGAGTCCGCCCTGCGTTTTGAGAGTGATAAACAAGCACTCCTGACGCTCATCCGTGCAGGCGATGCCGCTCCGGCTACGGAATATGTTCTGCGGAAAATCACCACCACACAGAATGCGTTTCTCGATATTGTGGTGAACTTTGCTGATTCACAGTCTGCGCAGTTACAGGCTGAAGGCGTTAAAGCGGTCAATGATGGCTCTACCGCCATTCGCATCACGCTGATCTTCTCGCTACTGGCTATTGCTGCGGCGATGCTGCTTGGCTTCCTCCTGACCCGCTCGATTGTGCGCCCGCTGCGTGAAGCCGTCAGCATTGCTGAAAACGTTGCCGCTGGCGATCTGCGCACCACCATTCATGTCAGCTCGACGGATGAAACAGGTCAGTTAATGCTGGCGCTGAAAAACATGAATGACAATCTGCTGAAAATTGTTAACGAAGTCCGTGCAGGTACGGATCTGATTGCCACCGCTTCAAGTGAAATTTCTGCGGGTAATATGGACCTCTCCTCACGCACAGAGCAACAGGCAAGTTCCCTTGAAGAAACAGCCTCTGCGATGGAACAGATCACCGCCACGGTGAAACAGAACGCCGATAACGCTCGCCAGGCCAACCAGTTGGCAGCTCAGGCTTCCCAGGTTGCGGTACAGAGCGGCGATGCAGTGAAGCAGGTGGTCAGCACGATGGAAATGATTAACGGCTCATCGAAAAAAATCGTCGATATCATCAGTGTGATTGACGGCATTGCCTTCCAGACCAACATCCTGGCACTGAATGCGGCCGTAGAAGCGGCCCGCGCAGGTGAACAGGGCCGTGGGTTTGCGGTTGTTGCTTCTGAGGTTCGCAGCCTGGCACAACGTTCGGCATCTGCGGCAAAAGAGATTGCACGACTGATTCAGGATTCCGTTGCACGGGTTGATGAAGGGGGTCGCCAGGTCGCGAAGGCCGGGCTTACCATGGATGAAGTGCTCAGCAGCGTGAAGAGCGTGACCGGGATTATCGGTGAGATTACTATCGCCAGCGCTGAGCAAAGCAGCGGTATTGATGAGATTAACATGGCAATCACTCAGATGGATCAGGTGACTCAGCAGAATGCGGCGCTGGTGAATCAGTCCGCAGCGGCAGCCCAGTCCATGCAGGAACAGGCAGAACAGCTGTCTCTGGCAATCCGTGTGTTTAAGGTGAATGAACCCGCTTACCACTAACCTTGGGGGTAAAAAAATAGCCGCACAAGGCGGCTATTTTAAACAGCGATACACAGGGCGACCGAAACAAAGGTCGCCCTCTACAATCAGTTTTTGGCTTTCGATACTGCAACCATCGCCGGACGTAGCAGGCGACCGTTCAGGGTATAGCCACGCTGCATCACCATCAGCACGTGATTTGGCGCGACGTCTTCAGATTCCACCATAGACATGGCCTGATGAACTTCCGGGTTGAACGGCACATTGATATCCCCCACCACTTCCACGCCGAACTTGCGCACAGCGTCCAGCAGGGATTTCATGGTCAGTTCGATGCCTTCAATCATGGCGGCCAACTCAGGATTGGATTTATCCGCCACTTCCAGCGCACGCTCCAGGCTATCAATCACTGGCAACAGCTCGTTGGCAAATTTTTCCAGCGCAAATTTGTGCGCTTTTTCCACATCCAGTTCAGTACGGCGACGGATGTTTTCGATCTCAGCCTGAGCACGCAGCTGTGCGTCACGCACACCGCCCAGTGACTCAGCCAGCTGGGCTTCCAGTTGTGCAATACGCTCATCCCGCGGGTCCACCACTTCTGCTGTCTCCGCGTCCTGGGTTTGCGCCTGCTCCATCTCAATTTCGTCTGAGACTTGCTCGTTAGGTGTGTTCTGTTCTTTACTACTCATGAATTTCTCCGCGTTTGTGCATATTCATCTCGCTGGTTCGCTTATTATGGGGATCAGAATCGCGGTTTCAAGGGAACCAGTCACATTGTCGGGGGAGTTTACCTCGTGAGGAATGCCAGGAACATGAATAACCACTTCAACTGCATCGGGATCGTCGGCCATCCACGCCATCCCACCGCACTAACCACCCACGAGATGCTCTATCGCTGGCTGACAGCGAGAGGCTATCAGGTGATTATTGAGCAGCAGATTGCGCGTGAGTTAAAACTGGAAGGCGTGCAGACCGGAACACTGGCAGAGATTGGCCGCAAGGCTGACCTGGCCGTGGTGGTCGGTGGTGACGGTAATATGTTGGGCGCAGCAAGAGTGCTGGCACGCTACGATATTAAGGTTATCGGCATTAATCGCGGCAATCTCGGATTTCTCACCGATCTCGATCCTGATAACGCTCAGCAGCAACTCGCTGATGTGCTGGAAGGAGAATACTTCGTCGAGAGCCGCTTCCTGCTGGAAGCCCAGGTCTGCCGCCAGTCCGGCAGCCCGCGTATTGGCACGGCTATCAATGAGGTGGTGCTGCACCCGGGTAAAGTGGCACATATGATTGAATTCGAAGTGTACATTGATGAGAACTTCGCGTTTTCGCAGCGTTCGGATGGCTTGATCATCTCCACCCCCACCGGCTCAACCGCCTATTCATTATCAGCAGGCGGCCCCATTCTGACGCCATCGCTGGATGCTATCGCCGTTGTACCGATGTTCCCACACACCCTCTCGGCACGCCCGCTGGTGATTAACAGCAGCAGTACCATTCGCCTGCGTTTTTCTCATATGCGCAGTGATCTGGAGATCAGCTGCGACAGCCAGATAGCGCTGCCGATTCAACAGGGTGAAGATGTATTAATCCGTCGCAGTGATTACCACCTCAACCTGATACACCCTAAAAATTACAATTATTTCAATACACTAAGCTCAAAGTTGGGCTGGTCAAAAAAATTATTCTAAAACGGTTGTCAACGGGTTTACTGTTTATAAAACCAGTATATACTGTATGAAAAACCATATCTGTGTTTTCATACAGGAATACCATCATGCTGGCACAACTGACCATCAGTAACTTCGCGATTGTACGTGAGCTGGAGATCGACTTTCAGCGCGGAATGACGGCCATTACCGGTGAGACCGGGGCAGGTAAATCCATTGCTATTGATGCGCTGGGTTTATGCCTGGGTGGACGTGCCGATGCAGATATGGTGCGCCAGGGTGCGGCACGCGCCGACATCTGTGCGCGATTCTCGCTGAAAGATACTCCCTCAGCCCAGCGCTGGTTAAACGACAATCAACTCGACGACGGCAATGAATGCCTGCTGCGTCGGGTGATTAGCAGCGATGGACGCTCGCGTGGCTTTATCAACGGCACCGCCGTCCCGCTTTCACAGCTGCGCGATCTCGGCCAGGCGCTGATTCAGATCCACGGTCAACATGCTCACCAGCTCCTGCTGAAGCCTGAACATCAAAAAAATCTGCTGGATGCCTATGCGGGCGAATCGTTGCTAATGCAAAACATGGCGCAACACTATCGCCAGTGGCATCAAAGCTGCCGCACCCTTGCCCAGCATCAGCAACAGTCACAGGAGCGTGAAGCCCGCCGTGAACTGCTGCAATATCAGCTCAAGGAGCTGAATGAATTCGCCCCGATCAGCGGTGAATATGAGCAGATTGATGAAGAGTACAAACGTCTGGCGAACAGCGGACAGCTGCTTTCCACCAGCCAGCAGACTCTGTTGATGCTGGCTGATGGCGACGATAACAATCTGCAAAGCCAGCTGTATAACGCACGTCAACTGATGGCGGAGCTGATTGAGATGGATGACAAGCTGAGCGGCATCTTTGCCATGCTGGAAGAAGCCGCTATCCAGATCAGCGAAGCCAGTGATGAGCTGCGTCATTATTGCGATAGGCTGGATCTCGATCCCAACCGGCTGCACGAACTGGAGCAGCGCCTGTCACGTCAGATCGGCCTGGGGCGTAAGCACCATATCGCACCTGAAGAGTTGCCAACTTTTTACCAGCAACTTCTGGCTGAACAGCAGCTGTTGGATCAGCAGGAAAGCGACCAGGATGAACTGAGCCAGGCCGTCAGCCTTCATTACGATGCGGCCCTCAGCTGCGCGCAGCAGTTGCATGACCGCCGTGTTCACTTTGCCGATGAACTTACCGGGCTGATTACCGAAAGCATGCATATGCTGTCGATGCCTCACGGGCGCTTCACCATTGATATCCAGTTCAACCCGGAGCATCTGACAGCCGAAGGCGCTGACCGCATTGATTTCCGCGTCAGCACCAACCCTGGCCAGCCGGTTCAGCCGCTGGCGAAGGTCGCTTCCGGCGGGGAACTTTCGCGTATTGCGTTAGCGATTCAGGTCATTACTGCCCGTAAGATGGATACACCAGCGCTGATTTTCGATGAAGTGGATGTCGGTATTAGCGGACCCACCGCCGCGGTTGTCGGCAAAATGCTGCGTCAGCTCGGTGAGTCCACGCAGGTGATGTGCGTGACGCACCTGCCGCAGGTTGCTGGCTGTGGTCATCAGCATTTCTATGTCAGCAAAGAGACCGACGGCGAGATGACAGAGACGCACATGAAGGCCCTGGACAAACGTGCACGACTGCAAGAGCTGGCACGCCTGCTCGGCGGCAGCGAAGTCACACGCAACACGCTGGCGAACGCAAAAGAACTTTTAGCCGCCTGAAGATTGCACTTTTTTACCGGTTTGTGGTCATATCGTTGCTTCGCAGAGGTTTTAAACTGCGGAAAGGTTTATTATCATCGGCAAGTTACGCTGGTATCATCATTGCACACTGATAAACCCGAAAGACCCGGAGCTGCGGTTTCAGGGGAAACGAATATAGCCACAAAGGAATAAACATTGATTATGCGCTGTAAAACGCTGACTGCTGCTGCGGTGGTTCTTCTGATGATGACCGCGGGTTGTTCCACTCTGGAGCGCGTGGTTTACCGCCCGGATATCAACCAGGGCAACTACCTTGTCGCCAATGATGTTGCTAAAATTCACACGGGGATGACCCAGCAACAGGTTGCCTACACGCTGGGTACACCGATGATGCATGATCCGTTTGGCAGCAACGTCTGGTACTACGTGTTCCGCCAGCAGCCAGGCCACGAGACGGTGAAGCAGCAGACACTGACCCTGACCTTCGATCAGAGCGGCACACTGACTAACATTGATAACAAATCTGCTCTGTCGGCTAACGCAGGCTAAAAGCAGGTTGTCAGCTCAACAAGATAAGGCGCAGATTGCGCCTTATTTTTTTGCCGCACGTTCAGCACGCTGACGACGGAGATCTTTAGGGTCAGCTGTCAGCGGACGATAGATTTCAATCCGATCGCCGCTCTGTACCACATCATGCAGTTTTACCGGGCGGCTGAAGATGCCCACTTTGTTTTCCTGCAAATCAATATCGCTTCGCAACGCGAGCAGACCTGAGGCAACAATAGCTTGTTCAACGGTGCTGCCCTCTTCGACCTTTACGCTGTAAAGGTACTGTTTATCCGGCAAGGCATACACCACTTCAACAGCGATATCAGACACTGTAAACCTCTTTCGCGCGCTGAGTGAAAGCCTGTACCATGCTGCTGGCCAGCTCTTTAAAGATACGACCAAAAGCCAGCTCAACCAGCATGTTGGTGAACTCGAAATCCAGATTTAACTCCACTTTGCAGGCTTCATCGCTTAATGCCGTAAAGCGCCAGCCGCCGCTGAGTTTGCGGAATGGTCCGTCAACAAGCTGCATATGAATGCTTTGGTTATCCGTCAGCGTGTTACGCGTGACGAATGTCTTGCTGATCCCTGCTTTAGAGACATCTACCGAAGCCGTCATTTGATCGGAACTGGCATCCAGAATCCGGCTACCGGTACAACCCGGCAAAAACTGCGGATAGCTGTCGACATCATTCACTAACCGGTACATTTGTTCCGCACTGTACGGCACCAGCGCCGAACGACTAATCTGAGACATATCGATTCCTGTCATTTTCTAAACGTACCAATAATACCATCGCCTGCAATCAAACAAAAATTCTCTCCAGCTAACCATCTGCTAGAATAGGCTTTTCCCCCATGCCTGGCGCTACAGGGGATGCCATTAATCACTGCTTCATGTACACTAAGTGGCACTATGACAAAGAAAAAAGCACATAAACCCGGTTCCGCGACCATTGCCATGAACAAGCGTGCCCGCCACGAATACTTCATTGAAGAAGAGTTCGAAGCCGGGCTTTCGCTCCAGGGATGGGAAGTCAAATCTCTCCGCGCCGGTAAGGCCAACATCAGTGATAGCTACATCATGCTACGCGATGGCGAAGCCTACCTGTTCGGGTCTACTTTCCAGCCTCTGAGCGTCGCCTCATCGCATTATGTTTGCGATCCCACGCGCAGCCGTAAGCTGCTGCTGAAAAAACGCGAGCTGGATAGTCTGATTGGTAAAGCCAATCGTGATGGTTTTACTATCGTTGCACTGTCGATGTACTGGAAGAATGCCTGGGCCAAACTGAAGATCGGCGTGGCGAAAGGTAAGAAAGAGCACGACAAGCGCGATGACATTAAAGATCGTGAGTGGAAACAAGACAAAGCACGTATCATGAAGCACGCTAATCGCTAACCTACTGGTACAGCGACAGGTTTTTCTGATATACTGCGAAACAGTACTTGGGGCTGATTCTGGATTCGACAGGATTTGCAAAGCCCTAGGAGCATGCCGAGGGGCGGTTTGCCTCGTAAAAAGCCGCAAAAAAATAGTTGCAAACGACGAAAACTACGCACTAGCAGCTTAATAACCTGCTTAGAGCCCTCTCTCCCTAGCTTCCGTTCTTAAGACGGGGATCAAGAGAGGTCAAACCTAAAAGAACTCGCGTGAATACCTTGCCTGGGGTTGAAGCGCTAAAATCTAATCAGGCTAGTTTGTCAGTGGCGTGTCCGTTCGCAGCTGACCGGCGAATGTAAAGATGGACTAAGCATGTAGTGCCGACGGTGTAGTAATTCTGGACGCGGGTTCAACTCCCGCCAGCTCCACCAAATCTTTTCGCGGCGGTTCCAGAGCCGACCGCGTAGAAGTCCTGAAAGCCCACAAGGTTAACGCCAAGTGGGCTTTTTTGTGCCTGTAACAATCCATACTTCTCCCACCTGAACCCGATGATTATTGATATACCTTAAGATATTCCCCAAAAACCTATACCAATTCACACAGGATGGTCTGATGACACGGACAACACGCCCCCTTACCAAACACTGAAATTCTTCGCTCCAAAGCCATTGATAAAGATCTGGCATTGCACGATGGTAACGGCATTCTCATGGTGGTGAAAACGACCGGGAAAAAACTGTGGCGATTTCGCTATCAGCGACCTGCAACAAAGCAACGCACCATAATTGGCGTGGGTGCCTGCCCTGTCGCTGGGAGATGCTAGATACCTGCGCGCTGATTACTTCTCTTTACTCGCTAATGCCATTGACCCACAGACGCAATTCGAACAGGCCACAGAACAGCAGCAGGTCGCATTTTAAGTATCCCACCATAGCGCCCGATTGTTTGCACCTTACTCTGCGGTTCTGGAGCCACCGGCTGCGGTTAATGATCCCTGGTGATGTTTTCATACATATTAAACGAGCATAAGCAGCCGAGGTTAGCGCACTGGTGGTAGCGCACCTTCACCTGTTCGGACTTATAGCAGCTTGCTTTGGCATGGGCTGGGCTTTTAAAAGCGGGCAGTACATCACTTCAGTGTTTTTACGAAAAAGACACGGATACACCGGATAATATTTACCCGCTAATCCCACGCCTTTACCATTCGTTCTGGATTATTAGATAACAAGGAAATGTTATGGAAAACGGTTTTAGTATTGCCCTGACCCCGGTCCAACTGGCAGCCGTCATGGCAGATGAATCAGTGCTCACTGAGCGTATTTGGGGAGGCATAGGATTTCTCGGTAGCGTGCTCGAACTTGCAGGTGCCACCGCCCTTTGTCTGGTCCCGGAACCTACCGGCGTGACGAAAGCGGGATGCATCATTGTGGGGGCACACAGTCTGGACGGGATCAGCTCGTCTGCCTATCAGGTGTATTCCGGCAAGCCAACGGCCTCAATGACAGCACGCGCTACGGCTGGTATCGCAAAAGAGCTGGGTGCAGATAAGTCCACTGCTGACCAGATTAGTATCGCCGTGGATGTGGTCCTCCCGTTCTCTGTTGCCGGAGCGGCTCGTGTGGCATCGGTCAGAATGGGGCAAGTTAATCTGATGAGTCATGAAGCAGTTAAGGGCACTAAAGTTGGTGGGCATACCCTGAAAAAACATACAGGAAAATCCTTTGAAGACCTTTCTTCAAAAATAGATCATGGACTAAAGTCCGGGACACTGGATGCTAGAAGTTTTGCCAGTTCTTTTCCTTCAATCGAAATTGCAGAAAGAGCCGTGAGCCAGACGATTAAAGCCAACAGAAGTGTAATTCGCCTCTGGGCAAAAAACACCTCAACAGGCGGAAAAAACAACTTCCTGAGAATAGAACACGTATCAAAAAGTAATGTTGGTATTGTTGTTAGTGCTGCAAATAAAGAATTTTCGGAAACTAAAAAACTAAGAGTGATCTTATTAAAAGAAGAATATAATAAAAAACCATACTATATTCTTACAGCTTATCCAATCAAGTGATCATCTAATGGAAAAATATCAAACTTTAAACGTATTTTTGACGACCTTTCTTGGTAATGATGCCGATGCTTATGGTGAAAGCTACTCTGAGATTGTCGATACTGCAATAGACATGGTCACAGGATTAAAATCAGACCTTCAGGCAGATGCTGCTGAGTTCGCACGTGATTTCTCAGATAATGACGCGGCAACTAAGTGCCTCAATAAGCTAACCAATGGAGATATCGGTGATATGTCTTTTTTACGACCATCACCGCTCGAGTTCGTTACATGGCTTTCGGTTTATCTGAAGCAATAACTGAAACCTTATAATTTAATAAAAAAAGTCCACATCCATGTGGGCCACTGCTATCGGGTCACTTTCCTGAACTCAGCGTCAGCGTGGTTTTCTTCAATACCGAGAGGCCTTTTCGAAGGCCTCCTGACTGACGCCGCCGAGATAACTGTGGCGTCGGGTACGGTTATAGAACACTTCAATGTAATCGAAGATGAACGTTTGTTTTGCCACGTGATATCGCTGCAGGATCTGGAGTGTGGTGATCTGATCCTGACCACGGCCAAAAGTTCGATTTATTCAACAAAGCCACATTTAGGTACACGGGACAAATTTGAATTGGATAAAAACCTAATTTTACATGAATTTGCGCAATCCATTCAGACTCCGCCAGCCCAAATTTTTTCGCGGCGGTTACAGAGCCGACCGCGTAGAAGTCCTGAAAGCCAACAAGGTTAACGCCGAGTGGGCTTTTTTGTGTCTGTAACAACCCATACTCCCCCCACCTGAATCCGATGATTATGGCTATACCTTAAGATATTCCCCCCCAGTAAACCGCATGCAAATCCATGCACCTTATGCATGCACGACTCTTCACAAAGTGGGCTGACCCGAAAAAAGGACTTAAAGGAGAAACAGCGGGAATAAAAACGCCGCTCTGGTGGCTGCGGCATCAGGAATTAAGGTGATCGAAAGGCTGAACCATAGCGCCCGATTGTTTGCATTTTACTCTGCGGTTCTGGAGCCACCGACTGCGGTTAATGATCCCTGGTGATGTTTTCATACATATTAAACGAGCATAAGCAGCCGAGGTTAGCGCACTGATGATAGCGCTCCTTCATTTGTTCGGACTTATAGCAGCTTGCTTTAGCATGGCCGGGCTTTTGAAAGCGGGCAGTACATCACGTCAGTATTTTTACGAAAAAGACGTGGATACTCAGGATAATATTTACCCGCTAATCCCACGCCTTTACCATTCGTTCTGGATTATTAGATAACAAGGAAACGTTATGGAAAACGGTTTTAGTATTGCCCTGACCCCGGTCCAACTGGCAGCCGTCATGGCGGATGAATCTGTGCTCACCGAGCGTATCTGGGGCAGCATCGGATTTCTCGGTAGTGTGCTGGAGCTTGCCAGTGCCACCGCCCTTTGTCTGGTGCCGGAGCCTACCGGAGTGACGAAAGCGGGATGCATTATTGTGGGTGCACACAGTCTGGATGGGATTAGCGCTTCTGCCTATCAGGTCTATTCTGGCAAACCAACCGCGTCAATGACAGCACGCGCTACGGCTGGTATCGCAAAAGAGCTAGGTGCAGATAAATCCACTGCTGATCAGATTGGTATCGCCGTAGACGTGATTCTTCCGTTCTCTGTTGCTGGTGCGGCTCGTGTTGCGTCGGTCAGAATGGGACAGGTTAATCTGATGAAGCATGAGGCGGTTAAAGGAATTAAAGGTGGTGGTCATACGATTAAAAAACACGTTGGTAAGTCTGAGCTGGAGATGAGGGATAAAATCAAACGGGGACTGCAATCAGGATCTCTTAACCCTCTTACCGGAGCAACCAGCTCGTTCTATAACTTAAATACTGCTGAGAAGGCTCTCAGCAAAGCAATCAAAGTAAATCGGGGACGAATCAGGGCCTGGGCCAAAAGTACTTCCGCTGATCGTGCCGGTGCATACTTAGAACTGCGCTACGCTCACAGTAGCCCGGTAGGGGGCGTCATTACCGTACAATCAGGTAAGCTGGTTGAAACCAATAAAATTGAATTTGTTCTTTTAAAGAAAGAACACAATAAAAAACCCTATTATATTTTAACTGCGTTTCCAATTCTGGATTAATACGATGAAAAAATACGAATCGATCAGTATCTTTTTTCGGTATTTTTTTGGTCCCGACTGGGGAGATAGTTATCAAGAAATCGTGGATGCGTATATCAACCGTCAGAATGAGTTTGATAATGAATTCATCGAGGAAATCGATGATTTTCTGAAGCATTATCCTGATAACGACTCAGCAAATCCTGCTTTAGAGAAAATTTGTAACGGCAGTATGGCGTTTTTACACCCCTCCCCTGTAGACTTCCTCACCTGGCTCTCAGCGTACCTGAAACAAAAGCGTGACGAAGAAATATAAAGCCCGCCATACGGCGGGCTTTTTGCTCTCCGCAGACTTATTTCGTCAGCCTGCCAGCGGCGTGCCAGCATGCCGTTGCGGCATCGGCTTCCACGCCATCAATATACAGACGACGCTTTTCACCGGCAGGTAAAGTAACTTTTAGTTGCTGCCATGCTGGCTGATAGTTGCCCTGCGGATCAAATGTGAGGCGAATAGCGTTGGCGTCACACGTCATTTCCCAGTGCAGCCACAGCGCATTGCCCTGCTGATAGCCCCATGATTCGCCGTCATCTTCAAACAGCATCCCGCGCGCGCTGCCAACGCCCTGCAACGGGAACAGCTGCAATTCGCGCTGATCGTCGGCGCGTGCATCCACATGGGCCAGGCGCTGGCTAAGCGGCAACCCTGCCCCCGCACGCACCAGCAGCGGCAGTTTTTCCAGCGGTGCATCCAGCGTGATCCACTGTCCACCGCTATACCACTGACCGGTGGCGAAATCATACCAGCCGCTGTGATTATCCGGCAGCCACACGCTGCGCTGGCGCTGGCCCGGCTCGACCACGCTGGCGACCAGCAGATCCTGGCCGAGCATAAAATCATCACATTCGACAAAGGTCTGCGCATCGTGCTGATGATCGAGGAAGGTTGGCCGCAGCATCGGCTCATCATCGACATGTGCCTGCCATAATAAGGTATACAGATAAGGCAGCAGGCGATAGCGCAGTTCAATTGCCTGACGAACCGCCGGGATCACTGCCTGATGCATCCACGGCTCATTAACGGTGTGATCATCATTCCATGAATGAATGGTAAAGCGCGGATGCATCACGCCGTTCTGCACCCAGCGAACAAACAGTTCCGCATCCGGTTTATCACCGGAGAAGCCGCCGACATCGTGCCCCACGTTGTACAAACCGGACAGACTCATGCCAATGCCCATGCGGATGTTGTAGCGCAATGTGGTCCAGTTTGTCCGGTTGTCACCACTCCAGGTTTGCACATAGCGCTGCATACCGGCACAGCCGGAACGGGAGATCAGAAACGGGCGTTTTTCCGGCGCGAACTTCTGCTGGGCTTCCATTGATGCACGCATCATTAACAGCGGCATCACCGGGCGAATATGTTTAATCGCCACCGGCTGACCAAAGCCGTGACAGCGCGCCTCACCATCCCAGACTTCATATTCGTTATTATCATTCCAGGTGGAATCAATCCCCTTCTCAAGCAGCTGTGTGGTGACATTTTCCTGCCACCAGGCCACCGCTTGCGGATGGGTAAAATCAAGGTGCGAACCTTCGTCATCCCAGAAACTGGAGCGTTCAGGCGTATCGCTTTCCGAATCCAGAATAAATAACCCCTGCTCCGCTACCTCCTGATAACGCGGGTGATCCTGCAAGAGACAAGGCTTGATATTGGCCGCCAGACGGAACCCGGCAGTATGGAAAGCCTCGCTCATCACTTCTGGCTGTGGAACCTTGTCGTAGTTCCAGTTGAAGACGTAGCGTTTATTGTTGATGGAGGTATAGCCGGAAGAGAGCTGGAACGAATCACAAGGGATCGCATGCTGCTCGCAGAGACGAATAAAATTCATCAGCTGATGCTGTGCATCGTCGGCGTCAGTGTAGTGCATGGTAGAGCCACTGTAGCCGAGGCTCCATTTTGGCCCAAACAGGGTTTTGCCGGTCAGGCGGACAAAGGCTTTGGTGACATCCAGCACCCGCGCGCCGGTAAAGATGTAATAATCGATATCACCACTTTCTGCCTGCCAGCGGCGATAGGGCTGGTGGTAATTATCCAGCTCATTGCCAAGGTCGATCAGGCTGTTGCTCAGGTTGTCGTAAAACAGTCCGAAACTCACCTCGCCGCGATAAGTAATGGTAAACGGCAGATGTTTATACAGCGGGTCGGTGGACGCGGCGTTATAGCCCATCGCATCGAGGTTACGCATTTCATAGCGCTTGCCGTTGCGCTGCAGGTCACCGGTTTTTTCTCCCAGGCCATAGTAGCGATCGTCATTCATCCGCCGCTGGTAATGGGCGGCACCATCGCCATGAGCATTCAGCAGATAGGCGCTGGTCGGACGGTCGCTGGTCAGCAGCCGCCACTCGCCGGACTGATGGCGATATTGCCACTCCAGCCAAAGCGGCTGGTGAATAATCACCCGTAACTGCTCCGTGGCGACAATCAACGAGTCATCCTGTTCCGTCAGGGTAAAACCGGGTAAGGAGAAGCCTGCCAGATTTTCACGCGGGCGCCCTTCCCACGGCACATCGTCCTGCGGTGCGATGCTCCAGGTCCGGTCAAGGCTATACTCGCCGTGACGTTTGATCGCCACGCGAAACAGCGTCTCTTCAAGGATATACAGGCAAAAGATATGCTTGCCATCCACCGTCAGTTCAACATGATGGTTATCAGACTGGGTTAAGGACCAGTGTTTTAAGGTTTTCATCGTGACCTTCCCCTTCAGGCGCGTTTCGCGCGTCGTTCAGCAATAAATGCAATCAGGAATATCGCACCAATCAGATCAAAGAATCCCATGGCGATAAAGAGTGGATTAAAGCCAATTTTGTCGGCAGTTAAGCCGATAATCAGTGAGAACATAAAACTGGAGATCCAGGCGAAAGAGCCACGCATACCGTTGACGGTTGCCATCTGGCCTTTATCAAACTTCTCCACCACCAGGGCGCTCAGCATGCAGGAGATAATCTGGTGACCAAAACCACCCACCGAGATCAACGCAATGGCGACATAGGGATCTTTGGTGAAGGCGACCATCGCCAGCGACAGCATCAGAAATGCGCCGGTGACCGAACTGGCGACCACCGAGTTAACCTGGCTACAGCCGGTTACGCGGACATACAGCCGGGTCAGATAGCCGCTGGCGACGCTGCCTAAATCGGCCGCAAGGAACGGCATCCATGCAAACATCGCAATCTGTTTGAGATCCATACCGAGATCGTTGGCAAGATAGAGCGGCACCCAAAAACTCAGCACGCCCCAGGCTGGCTCGGCCATAAAGGCCGGAATGGCAATGCCGTAGAAACGTTTGTTCTTCGAGACGGATTTCAGCGAGGTAAAGAACCCCATTTTGACGGCCGCTGGTTCATTATCCTGCTGAATATACTCCAGTTCTTTCGGGTCCAGATTCGGGTGCTGTTGCGGGTTGTGATAAAAAAGCGCCCACAAAGCAACCCACGCCAGCGCCAGACCGCCAGTGAAGATAAACGCGCCCTGCCAGCCAAACCACGAATGAGCAAAATAGATAATCGGCGGCGCTAACATCGCACCAATGGAGAAGCCCACACCCGCCCAACCGGCAGCAATCGGACGCTCTTTGCGCGGGAACCACTCGCCCAGCACTTTGGCATTCGCTGGCGTCGCGGCCGCTTCGGCACCGCCCATCACAAAGCGCAGGATGGCTAAATGCAGCCAGCTACCGGCACCGGCATGGAACAGACAGGTTAATGCCCAGACGCTGGCGCAGATCAGAAAGCCGACTTTCAGACCGATAACGTCAATCAGCCAGCCGCACAACGGCTGAAAGAAGGTATAGGCCAGCTGAAACGCCCCAACAATCCATGAGTATTGTTCGGTGGTAATCCCCAGGCTGGTTTTCAGCTCAGGTGCCAGAATACCCAACGAATTTCGGGTGATATAGTTGACCGTCACACCGGTTAAAAACAGGATCAGTACCCACCAGCGCAAATTGCGAAAAGTACGCCTGCTCCCCACTGCGCTTATCCCCGGATTCAAACTGCGGTTCATCTGATTCTCCACTTTTTTTATCGTGACATCATGACTAAGACTCCTCCTGCTTGCAGGGGAAGGATTTTTCGAGTCGTCTCTGAATGCGCGAAAATGAGTGAACCACAGTTTGCTGACATGATCGTCAGCAGGAGTTTGCATTTGTGATCTGGTTAACCAAAACAAGGGCTTTGGTTGACATCGTGCATAAATTAGTCGAATTTCACTCTCATAAGGCCTGATTGTTATGCCATATGGCAAATTTCGTCGATATTGGTCAACCAATATAACCCCATGACCGGATGAGATCTGGCTCAGGCAGTTCGGCCCGCGCATCGATTTCGCCCATTTGTGCCCGACGCTGCGCGAAGAAGAGCATCGCCGTAAAGCTGATGGCGCAGAACATTTGATTCCGATGCGCCCGACCACGGTCATCAGATGCTTGACGATTTGCACAAAAACCAACCAAGGATATTCGGCGATTGGTCGTCTGAAAGGTCTGGCGGAAGTACGCGGTGTGGGACTGGCCATTCATCGCGCTTTTTTCCAGTAACAGCGACTGAGCGGCCATCGCCCCCCTGAGCCGGAGAACATCATGAAAACTGCCTTTATGGATGACGATTTCCTGTTACACAGCGAAACCGCCCGCCATCTTTACCACCATTTTGCCGCAGCAATGCCAATTTATGATTTTCATTGCCACCTCAGCCCGCGCGATATCGCACTGGACCGGCGCTTCGATAACCTGACTCAAATCTGGCTGGAAGGTGATCACTACAAATGGCGGGCACTGCGCGCCGCCGGAGTCGATGAATCATTGATCACCGGGACAACCCGCAGCGATTACGATAAATATCTCGCCTGGGCGAATACCGTACCCCGTTTGCTGGGCAACCCGCTGTACCACTGGACGCACCTTGAACTGCGCCGTCCTTTTGCTATCAGCGGCACCCTGCTGGGGCCGGACAGCGCTGAAGCCATCTGGAATGACTGCCAGCAAAAACTGGCAACGCCCGCGTTTTCCGCGCGCGGCATTATGCGGCAGATGAATGTGCGCATGGTCGGCACCACCGATGACCCGATTGATTCGTTGGAATACCATCGGCAGATCGCTGACGATAACAGCATTGATATTGATGTCGCGCCAAGCTGGCGTCCGGATAAAGTGTTCAAAATTGAGCTTGAGGGGTTTGTCGGTTACCTCGCGCAACTGGAGGCCGCCGCCGATGTGGCTATTGGCAGCTTCGACGATCTGCGTCGTGCGCTGTTCCGCCGCCTTGATCACTTTGCCGCACATGGCTGCCGCGCCTCGGACCACGGTATTGAAACCGTGCGCTATGCGCCGGTGCCGGATGACAAGGTGCTGGATGCCATCCTGGCGAAACGTCGCCGTGGTGACACGCTGGAAGAGAACGAGATTGCACAGTTCAGCACCGCCGTGCTGGTATGGCTTGGTGGAGAGTATGCGCGGCGCGGCTGGGTGATGCAGCTGCATATGGGTGCCATCCGTAATAACAGTACCCGCATGTTCCGCCTGCTCGGCGCTGACAGCGGCTTTGACTCGATTGGTGATAATCTGCTCGCCTGGCCACTGGCGCGGCTGCTCGACAGCATGGATATCAACGACCAGTTACCCAAAACTATCCTCTATTGCCTGAATCCACGCGACAATGAGGTGCTGGCGACGATGGCCGGTAATTTCCAGGGAGCAGGGATCGCCGGTAAAATTCAGTTTGGTTCCGGCTGGTGGTTCAATGACCAGAAAGATGGCATGTTGCGGCAACTGGAACAGCTGTCGCAAATGGGGCTGTTAAGCCAGTTTGTTGGCATGCTGACCGACTCACGCAGCTTCCTTTCTTACACCCGCCACGAATATTTCCGCCGCATTCTGTGCAATATGCTGGGCCAGTGGGTTAAAGAAGGCATCGTGCCTGACGATCGAGCTATGCTGGGCAGTATGGTGCAGGATATCTGCTTTAATAACGCCGCACGCTACTTTGCACTGCCCCCGGCGTAGGGCGGCGGGAAGGCTGATTACCCCCTGCTTAGCATGGGGTATACTCTGGTCTGGCTATTCGGCGATGGTCATGGCACAGGTCGTCAACCGGTTAACTCTCAGAAAAGAGCATTATGAAATCAAATACTTCCCAACAGCGCCCCTATCAGGAAGTCGGGGCAATGCTACGTAAGATGATTGCGCAAAATCACTATGCTGCTGGCGATCGTTTACCACCTGAACGCGAAATCGCCGGGACGCTGAATGTAACCCGCACGCTGGTGCGTGAAGCGTTGATTATGCTGGAACTTGAAGGAGTGATCGAAGTACGGCGCGGCGCGGGGATATTTTTGCTTCAGGATCCCGCCATGCGGCAGACGCCGGAAAGCGCGCCGGTGCAGAACCACTGCAACGACGCCGGCCCTTTTGAAATGTTGCAGGCGCGCCAGTTGCTTGAAAGCAATATTGCCGAATTTGCCGCGCGACAGGCAACGCGTGAAGATATAGCCAAAATGCGCCAGGCACTGGCGCTGGAAGAGAAAGAGCTGGCTTCTGGTGACGCCGATGAAACTGAGAACGGCGATATGAATTTCCATCTGGCCATTGCTGAGGCCACCCATAACAGCATGCTGGTGGAATTATTTAAACAATCCTGGCAATGGCGTGAAGATAATGTGATGTGGAATCAGCTGCATCGCCATCTGGACAATACTCATTACCGCAAAGAGTGGCTGGAAGATCATAAAAAAATCCTCGTGGCGCTGATCAAAAAAGATGCCCGCGCGGCAAAGCTGGCGATGTGGCAGCATCTGGAAAACGTCAAGCAACGTCTGCTGAAGTTTTCAGATGTGGATGATATCTGGTTTGATGGCTACTTATTTGATTCCTGGCCGCTGGATCAGCTGAGCGCTCGTGACACCGACAGTTAATTTGTCGGGGGACCAGCGGTTCCAGAGCCGACCGCAGAAGTCCTGAAAGCCCACAAGGTTAACGCCGAGTGGGCTTTTTTGTGTCTTCAATTTACCCTTAGAAGCCTGAATTTCCGGTATCACTATCACCCCATCCTGCTGGCAGCCAGGGCTGGCGTTATGTATATTCAGACTTTGCCATTTTTTCCAGTACCGCCGTCTTTGTTATTGATACGAAAATCGGCTGAAATAAGGTATAAAGCCGTATGAAAATTCCCAACAGACTCCAACCTCTGGTTGATGATGGCCTGATAGACGATGTGCTTCAGCGGCTAAAAAGCGGCAAGGAAGCAGACGTTTACACTGTTTTATGCGGTGAAAATATCCGTTGCGCCAAAGTTTACAAAGAAGCGACCCAGCGCAGCTTTAAGCAGGCTGTGCAGTACCAGGAAGGGCGTAAAGTCCGTAATACCCGTAATGCCCGCGCCATGCAAAAAGGCTCAAAATTCGGCCGCAAACAACAGGAGGAGACCTGGCAAACAGCGGAGGTCGATGCCCTTTTCCGTCTGGCGAATGCCGGGGTTCGCGTGCCGCAGCCCTATCTTTGCATGGACGGTGTGTTATTGATGGAGCTGGTCACGGATGCTGAAGGCGCGGTTGCTCCGCGTCTCAGTGATGTGACCTTAACGGAAGAGATGGCCGTTACTGATTTCCACGAGATGATCCGCAATATCGTGCGCATGTTGTGTGCAGGTCTTGTGCATGGTGATTTATCAGAGTTTAACGTGCTGCTTGATGCACAAGGGCCGGTCATTATTGACTTACCACAGGCAGTCGACGCCGCCGCAAACAACCATGCTGAATCCATGTTTGAACGTGATGTGAATAATATCACCGCTTACTACGGCCAGTTCGCACCAAAGCTCTTGAAAACCCGTTACGCGAAAGAAATCTGGTTGCTATATGAAGACGGTAAGTTAACACCAGAAGCACCGTTAACCGGCCTGTTCGTTGAAGAGGTCCATGACGTGGATATGGATTCACTGATGGATGAAATTATTGCTGCTGAAGACGAGTTTTACGACCGCCAGCGTGCAGCCCAGGATCGCGAAGAGTAATACGCATGACGATGCTGTAGCAGCAGAGAAGAAGCCTGTAACCAGGCACTGACTGCTGTCAAAGCAAACTAAATGACTCAACGGTGACACCACAATAATCCGCTGGTGTTTTGAAAGCCCACAAGGTTAACCCTGGTGGGCTTTTTAGCCAGTGGGCATATTAAAAAACCACAATTAGATACGGTTGAATGTTGTAAATAGCATGACGAACCAGATGTTTTTTTCAAAGGATGGGAAGCAGCCGACATTTTTGTAAAAAAGAACCAATTGGGATGTTCACCTGGAACCGTGAGAAACCGAATCCACCATGAAATATAGAAGCAACATACCATCCATGAATTTTTTCTTTATCTTATTTCATTCACACATAAATAACTCAACTATAAAAAACATCATAATTAAATAAAATATTAACCACATCAAATTCACTCAATATGATTTAAAAATCTGATACTCATCATCGTAATAAAAACACAAAAAGCCAATAGCATCCCCCTCAACTTCAGCCGCTACAAAGTGCTGTCCCTTCAAACATCGCATTTTCTGGAATGAAAGCCCCTCATACTGTCGTTATGCTCCAGCCCCCTAAACCTCTTGATATACACGGATTGTAATGATGAAGAACTCCCCACATACAAAATCGAATGTGCTCATTGGCATTTTTTTTTGTACTATCCCGGCGACAAAAGCCCTGGCAGATATCCCGAACGCAAAACATGAGCCACTTTCTCTTGATTATCATAATGATAATCAAGATTCGCTGACAGTAAAAGAGGCAACTCCCCCCGCCTCTCCAGACCTGTTTGGCCCAACGACAGGACCGCTGCCTTTTTTTGGTGAGGAAATACGTAAGCGTGGTTATGAACTGCCTGATCCCTATGGAATTGGTTATAACCATATGAATATGCGCCAGAACATTGAGGTTGATAGTATCGATTTTTCCGGACTTAAACTCTTCGGTTTTCCTATCCCTCAAAATATTTTTAAAATCGATGTTGGCCACACACGGGAGAGATCCCTGACTGACACAGCGAGACTCGATACCTGGCTATTTCCTTTTTTAAATGTTTACGCCGTTGTCGGGCATACCAAAGGGAGTTCGAAGTCTAATGTTTCCGTTGATGCTCCAGTAATAGGAAAAATGTCAAATATTGACTTCACCTTAAAATTTAAAGGCACCACCTATGGTGCAGGTACAACACTGGCCTATGGTTACCATAACTGGTTTGGCACTCTGGATTTCAATTATACTCGAACTAGTTTTGATATTCTTGATGGCAGTACTACCGCCTATACGTTTACACCGCGCATTGGTTATCGTTTTACCGTGCCCGGATCAGCGAAATATTCTATTCCCGTGTCTCACGCCAGTTTATGGGTTGGGAGCATGTATCAAGATGTTTCTCAGGACTTCAGCGGTAACCTGAGTAATCTGCATATGCCGGCTAATCTGGTTAACATGGTTAACATGGTCAACCAAGACAACCAGGGGCGTTTTCGCGTTAAACAGCACCTCCAGTCCCCCTGGAACGTATTGGTTGGCGGTCAGTACGAGTTAACACGTAATTTCAATGTGATTACTGAAGTGGGCTTCGAGAAACGTAACAGCATTATGGTTGGCGGCGAGTTTCGTTTCTGAAAATGCACATTCATCACTCCCTGTTGATGGGGTTGCTCTTAATTACCCCGTTGTCTGAAGCAACATTACTGCCCAGCAGAGCGATAATCGACGACTACCTTGCCAGATTCAGCTCAGACCATGTGGATATGCGCAAAAGCATCGACTGGGGCGTGGTGCCAGGCCCTTTTTACACACCTGAACTGGGCATCGGTATCGGGGTGGCTGCTGTGGGCTTTTATCGTCCCGATGAAGAACAGCAGCAGACCCCGCTCTCATCGCTCTCACTAACCGGATTTGGCAGCTCCACAGGTGCCTTTGGCCTTGGTTACGAAAACAATACGTTTCTGCGTAATGACCAGTGGCGCTTTGTTCTGAGCGGAGATATCAGCTATCGTCCGCTGGATTACTGGGGCCAGGGGTATGAGGCTGGCCACAACAAACATGGGAAACAGTCTTACAACTCACGCACTATGTCGTTCAACCCAGAGATCCTCTATCGATTACAGACACATACCTATGTAGGGATTGGTGGCGCACTCGCCTATGAAAAGGCAGCCGGACTACAGAATAAAGAGACAGGGAGTTTCTTCCAGTCTCCGGTGCCGTTAAGCGAGTTGAACATTGGCGTCAGTTTGCTGTTCAGCTACGACACGCGAGATGTCACCATTAACCCCTCAAAGGGCCAGTTGTTGAATGTCCGCTACACCGATTACAGCCCTGAACTGGGCGGGGATAACCGTCTTTCCGTCTGGGATATGCAATACAACCTTTACCACTCCTTCAACCCAACCACTCTGCTGGCATGGGATCTGTACGGCCGTTTCGCCCAGGGGAATGTTCCCTGGACGATGGACGGAAGCCTGGGCGACAGTCATCACCTGCGCGGCTATTACGAGGGGCGATACCGCGATCGTAATGTGCTCACGACACAACTTGAACTGCGTAAAAAGCTCAACTGGCGGCATGGTGTGGTTGCCTGGGCTGGCGCAGGCAGTATGTCCCCCCGTCCGAGTGACGTTCTGGATGGACACTGGCTCCCTTCAGTGGGTGTCGGTTACCGCTTTGAGATTAAAAAACGAATGAATCTCCGTTTTGATTACGGCGTAGGACAGAGAAGTTCAGGTTTCTATTTTCAGATAGGTGAAGCCTTCTGATGAAAAATGCACTGCTATTGCTATGCCTGTTCATCAACGCCTGCCATCCGTATAGCTCACCCAATACCCCGATGATGCCGGGCGATTTGCAGCTTGCGGCAACACTGGCGGAACGCGTCTGGCCAGCGATACCGCCCCTCTCTCCTCCTGACGGTCTGCGGCCTTGTTGTGCCTTTGGCTATAACGTCAGGGCTAAGTTTTTAGGTATTTCTGTTCCCTTTTTTCAGTTAAGTAATGTTGTCGATCCTGATAACACGGGAAAGCACCACTATAACGACAGTTGGAAAAGCACCTTAACGACGCTGATGGGAATGAACAGTGAGCATGACGGCATTATCTATACACGACGGGGCGGATTTATTGACCTCGCCCATGTGCGTGATACCGCAGACAACACGCTATGGCTGTTCAGTCAGATTTGGCCTGCGCTGGGTCGTGCTACCACGATAAAGATGAGCAATGAACTCGGGCAACGCATTATCCGGCTACGGCAGTTTTCGCCCCCTGAAAACACGCTGGCGCGTTACAACCTGAGTGTCAGGCTGGCGGCTTACCTCGCCTTCCAGCTTGCAGCCTGGCATGAGGTCGCTCAGTGGTATGGCTTCCAGTCAGTGCCCGGCTATCCTGAAACCGTTTCCGCCTTTTCACCGGAAGATCTCTATTCCAATCTGCTCGGTGCGCGCATTGCTACAGATATACTTAATTCTGGCGGTGCATCAACCTTGCAGCAGTATCAACATTCGATGGCACAAATGCTCCCGCAGGCACTTGTACAGTTACAGGCCGTCGGCCCGCAAGCTACCCGCTTCCACTTTGATATGCTGGATGGTGCGTGGTGGAACAGTCACTGCCGCCTGCCAGACAAATTCCTGGTACGCCTGCGCAACTACAGCGTCAGCAACCAGCGCCAACCTTCACGCCCCGCAGATAATGTGCCTGAACTGTGGCTGACTTTACCCGACCATTTTGACCATCATCCCCTGTCGCAATTTGCGCGGATGGAAATCTGGAGGGGTGACAATATGGCCAACCTGCCATCACCACTGTTGATGTATAGCTACGATGATTTTGCCGTTCTGGCGCAACAGGCTGAAAAAAACGATCGCCATATGCTGGCAAAAATTGGCAGCCAGTGTGATTGAAAACCCCCTGTCCAGCACGCTGCAACATAAGTAATTCTTATAAATAACAGCAAGAAGAAGAACGCCGCATTGACCTGAAAATGTGCCGATGTTCTCCGCACCTCTGCCATTCCTTACAGGCAACCGTTTCCCCTTGTCACAAATGGCCCAAAATCGCATTACGCGAAAAGTTCCCTTCATACGGCACTTTAATGTGACGCCAATCACACTTTAACTGAATTAAAATGAAACTGAATTTGACAAGTGTGAGCAATCTCTATTTCCTAATGCACTGATAGCGGCACACTGCCGCAGTATTCATGGCGGGTGTTTTTGTTGCAGTCACAAGCACCCATTTGTCGCCCGTAGATAACTTGACCCCACCAGCGCGCTGGCTGCCGAGCAGGGTCTCAGAGCATGTGGTAATAATAATGAAATATAAAATTATGATGGCTGGCGCACTGGCAGCACTTTCCTGGACCCATGTTTCCATCGCTGAAACCAACAGCTCAGAATATGTTTCTGACTGGTGGCATCAGAGCGTGAACGTGGTGGGAAGCTATCACACCCGCTTCGGGCCGCAGCTGAACAATGACGTCTATCTGGAATATGAAGCGTTTGCGAAAAAGGACTGGTTCGATTTCTACGGCTACATCGACGTGCCTAAAGTCTTCGGCGTGGGTAACGGTAACGATGTCGGCGCATGGGATGATGGTTCTCCGTTCTTTATGGAGATCGAACCGCGCTTCTCTATTGATAAACTGACCGGCACCAACCTTGGTTTTGGTCCATTCAAAGAGTGGTATTTCGCCAACAACTATATCTACGATATGGGCGACAACAAGGCGAGCCGTCAGAATACCTGGTATATGGGTCTGGGCACCGACATCGACACCCACTCTGATGTAGGCCTGTCATTGAATGTGTATGCCAAGTATCAGTGGGAAAACTACGGTGCAGCCAATGAAGACAGCTGGGACGGCTACCGCTTCAAGGTGAAATATTTCGTTCCGCTGACCCAGCTTTGGGGCGGCAACCTGACCTATATCGGCTTTACCAACTTTGACTGGGGTTCTGACCTCGCCGATAAAGCCGGCCCGTCACGCACCAGTAACTCTATCGCCTCCAGCCATATTCTTTCTCTGGGCTACGACCACTGGCACTACTCTGTTGTGGCACGTTACTTCCACAACGGTGGCCAGTGGAATGACGGCACCGAGCTGAACTTCGGTAAAGGTAATTTTAACGTGAAATCAGACGGTTTCGGTTACTACCTGGTTGTCGGTTATAACTTCTGATAATCCGCAATACTGATATAACGCGCCGACGGGCGCGTTTTTTTTGCCTGTAATAAACCGCTATACTCCTCCGGCAATATTGCTTCTGCTAAAAGGAATTTTTATGTCTGCAAAGTCTGTTGATCACAGCGTGAAACTACGTCCACTGGAGCGCGAAGACCTGCGGTTCGTCCATCAGTTGGATAACAATGCCAGCGTGATGCGCTACTGGTTTGAAGAGCCGTATGAGGCGTTTGTTGAGCTGTCCGATCTTTACGACAAGCATATCCACGATCAGAGCGAACGTCGGTTTGTGGTTGAACACGATGGAAGTAACGCAGGACTGGTTGAACTGGTGGAGATTAATCATATCCACCGTCGTGCCGAATTTCAGATTATTATTGCCCCCAGCCATCAGGGAAAAGGGCTGGCCAGTAAGGCGGCGAAACTGGCGATGGATTACGGATTTTCGGTGCTTAATCTCTACAAACTATACCTGATCGTCGATAAAGAGAACGAAAAGGCCATCCATATTTATCGTAAGCTGGGCTTTGAAATTGAAGGCGAGCTGATCCACGAATTCTTTATCAACGGCGAATATCGCAACACCATCCGCATGTGCATTTTCCAGCATCAATATCTGGAAAAATTCAAACCCGCGCAGGGCATGGTCAAAACCACCGCGCAGTAAAACAACAACGGCAGGTGGGATAACCCGACCTGCCGTTGTTCGTTTAGCCGCCGCGCGCGCCGACCGGGTTCATGATGGTCTGCAAGCGTTCCGGTTCAATCTTGTACATGCCCCCGTAGAACGGGTCAACCACCAGCCAGCCAGGGAAGCCGAGCAGCGGGATGTTGCCCAGCAGATACCACAGGTTCGGGCTCTCTTTTAGCGGCAGCGTTTGCGGCACATAGCCTGCCCGCTCCAGCATCACCAGATACTTTTTCTTGCCGAAGTAGTTGCCGTTAGACTTCTTGAGCGTCACGGTTTTTGGCGTATAGCCTTCAGCTACCGCTTTACCCGTCTCATCCTGCACCACAAACTTCACCCCTGGGGGCTGGGTCTGAAGCGTCACGTCCTGGGTTTCACTACCGACAATCGTGGCGCAACCACTTAACATCCACGCTGCTGCCAGCGCTGCTATCAGCCGTTTCATCATTCATCCTGCCTGAAATCCATCATGCTAACAGTCTACGCGTCAGACAAGACAAGCTAGCGCGTTAATAGCGCGAAGAATGGGTGGTTTATTCAGCCATTGACGTGTGAGTGTTAACCAAACATTCTTTCCAGATAGCGTTCCAGCGCAACGCGGGAACTGAAACCATGAGGAATGCCGTAGTGATCGTTGGATTCCCCAACAAGATACATCGGGAAACGCACGTAATGGTCGCAGGTTTTAACATCCGAGGATGCCGCAGCGATCGCCTGACTTCTCTCCTTGAGCGTCGGGTGAATGATGAGTGCGGTTCGGCCCAGACGGGCTTCACGGTTGACGTACACATAGTCTTCGCCGCGGCAGTAACCGTACGTTTTTGCGGTAACCGCATCCATCTCAAATCCCGCTTTTTCCAGAACGCGAGCTACCTCATCCGGTCGTAAATACATACTTGCTCCTCTAAGTCTGCTAACCCCGCAACCTTACAACAGGCGGCACAGTCAGCGCTTTCGGAATAGTCCATAAACGCCCTGGAGAGCATGGCGTTCTCTGCGAGTGTCCTATACTTAATAGTACTTTTTCAGAGTAAGGGAGCAAAAAATGTTCAACCGGACAACAAAAAATAACGATATCGACCTGAATCAGGATGTTTCGCTGCTGGCTGACAGCCTGGATGATTTATTGAAATCCTGGGGAAGTAAATCAAAGGAAGAGGTGGATGAGGCTCGCTCACGGGCAGAATCTCTGCTGAAAGAGACCCGGGCCAAACTTCATGGCCGCAACCGCGTAACCCAGGCAGCGAAAGACGCCGGAGATCATGTCGACAACTACGTTCACGATAAACCCTGGCATGGCGTGGGCATCGGTGCCGCACTTGGTATCCTCGTTGGTGCTCTCATTGCCACGACCACATCCAGCAGATAGTCGAAAAATTTGAGTTAGAAAAAAGGCCCGTGGCGAAATCTGCGGGCTTTTTTGTTATCAAAATTTTTTATTCGGGCGAAATCCTTATGCCACAAGGCTTCGGTGTGAGCGGACTTAAGAAATGCAAAAATACTATATGTTGTGTGGTTGCATTTCTACGACGCTATATCTAGTATTCACTCCATCAAGACCACACAACATGGTGTGGCAGTGGTGGCGCTTCCTGGGCAGTTAATTGGCGCCAGATACTCAAGATAACCAGCCCGAAAGGTAAATACGAATCATGCGTATTATTATTTACACTAAAGATAACTGTGTCCAGTGCAATGCAACAAAAAATGCCATGGACAAGAAAGGTATTGATTACCAGCTGATCAATCTGGACCGCGAACCCGCACATGTGGAGACGCTGAAGTCTCTCGGTTACCGCCAGGTGCCAGTGGTGATGGCTGAACAGGATCACTGGGGCGGTTTCCGCCCGGACAAAATCCATGCACTGAGCCATCTGGCTACGGCGCGGGGATGAGATCATGACCACGCTGGTTTACTTTTCCAGCCTGTCTGAAAATACCCATCGATTTATCATCCGTTTAAACCTGCCTGCTGTGCGTATTCCACTGGACGACGCACAGCGCTTGCAGGTTGATCAGCCCTACATTCTGGTGGTGCCCAGCTACGGCGGCGGCACGGCTCACGGCGCGGTCCCTAAACAGGTGATTCAGTTTTTGAATGACACCAATAATCGTCAGCTGATCCGTGGCGTTATCGCCGCTGGCAACCGCAATTTCGGCGAGGCTTACTGCCTGGCTGGCGACATTATTGCGCGAAAATGTCAGGTGCCTTACCTCTATCGCTTTGAGCTGATGGGCACCTCTGACGATATCGCTAACGTACACAAGGGAGTAACCCAATTTTGGCAGCGACAGACAGCACACTCATAGAGGCCACCGCAGCAACGCCGGATTATCATGCGCTTAATGCCATGCTTAATCTGTACGATGCTGAAGGTCATATTCAGTTCGAGAAAGATCGTGAGGCCACGCGCCAGTATTTTATCCAGCACGTGATCCCCAATAGTGTTCAGTTCGATTCCATTGCCGACCGTTTACAGTATCTGGTATCCGAAGGCTATTACGAAGCTGACGTTCTGAATGCCTATCCATTTGAGTTCGTCTGTTCACTGTTTCAGCAGGCTTACGACCGTCGTTTTCGCTTCCAGACATTTCTGGGTGCATGGAAGTTTTACACCAGCTATACGCTGAAAACGTTCGACGGCAAACGCTATCTGGAAGGCTTCACTGAGCGCGTCTGTATGGTGGCCCTGACGCTGGCAAAAGGCGATCAGGCACTGGCGCTGTCACTGACTGACGAAATTCTCGCCGGTCGTTTCCAGCCTGCCACGCCAACCTTCCTGAACTGCGGTAAGCAGCAACGCGGTGAGCTGGTTTCCTGCTTCCTGCTGCGCATCGAAGACAATATGGAGTCGATTGGCCGTGCGGTGAACTCCGCGCTGCAACTCTCCAAGCGCGGCGGCGGTGTCGCCTTCTTGCTGTCGAACCTGCGTGAGTCCGGTGCGCCGATTAAGCGTATCGAAAACCAGTCTTCCGGGGTGATCCCGGTGATGAAAATGCTGGAAGATGCGTTCTCTTACGCCAACCAGCTGGGTGCGCGCCAGGGCGCGGGCGCTGTCTATCTGAATGCGCACCACCCCGATATTCTGCGTTTCCTTGATACCAAGCGCGAAAACGCCGATGAAAAAATTCGTATCAAAACGCTGTCGCTGGGCGTGGTGATCCCGGATGTCACCTTCCAGCTGGCAAAAGATAACCAGCCGATGGCGCTGTTCTCGCCGTACGATGTCGAACGCATTTACGGCCTGCCGTTTGCCGATATCAGCATCAGCGAGAAATACGACGAAATGCTGGCCGACGAGCGCATTCGTCGCACCTTTATTAACCCGCGTGAGTTCTTCCAGACGCTGGCTGAAATCCAGTTTGAGTCCGGCTATCCGTACATCATGTTTGAAGATACGGTTAACCGCGCCAATCCGATTCACGGTCGCATCAATATGAGCAACCTGTGTTCGGAGATCTTGCAGGTCAATACCCCGACGGAATATAACGATGACCTCAGCTATAAACGCATCGGTAAGGATATTTCCTGTAATCTCGGGTCGCTGAATATCGCCCATGCGATGGATTCTGTGGATTTCGCCCGCACGGTGGAAATTGCCGTGCGTGGCCTGACGGCGGTATCCGATCAGAGCCATATCCATTCGGTGCCCTCCATTGAACAGGGGAATGCGCAGTCGCACGCTATTGGCCTGGGACAGATGAATCTGCATGGCTATCTGGCGCGTGAAAGCATTCAATACGGTTCCGAAGAAGGGCTGGATTTCACCAACATCTACTTCTATACCGTCACCTATCATGCGCTGCGCACCTCAAACCTGCTGGCGCGCGAACGTGGTACCAGCTTTAGTGGCTTTGCCGACTCACGTTATGCCAGCGGTGAATACTTCAATCAGTATGTCGAACAGAGCTGGCAGCCGCGCACGGCTGAGGTCGCCGCGCTGTTTGCCAAAGCCGGGATTGCGATCCCCACGCAGGCGCAATGGCAGGCACTGAAAGAATCGGTGATGCAGCACGGGCTGTATAACCAGAATTTACAGGCTATTCCACCAACCGGTTCAATTTCCTATATCAACCACGCCACATCGAGTATCCACCCGATTGTGTCGCGCATTGAAATCCGTAAGGAAGGAAAAACGGGCCGCGTCTATTACCCTGCGCCGTTTATGAATAACGACAACCAGGCGTTCTATCGCGATGCCTATGATATTGGCCCGGAAGCGATTATTGATACCTACGCGGAAGCCACACGCCACGTCGATCAGGGTCTGTCGCTCACGCTGTTCTTCCGTGATACCGCCACCACACGCGATATCAATAAGGCACAGATTTACGCCTGGAAGAAAGGCATCAAGACGCTGTATTACATTCGTCTGCGCCAGATGGCTCTGCAAGGCACCGAAGTTGAAGGCTGCGTGTCCTGCTCGCTGTAAAACACTGCTGCGGGAGGGCGAGGCATGCCTCGCCCCTACAAATAGCGTAAGGGTCAGGTATGCCTCGCCCCTACAAATACTGCACCGTATTGCGTAGGGGTCAGGCATGCCTGACCCGTTAAGATCTGCTCCAGGAACAACAACATGAAATTAAAAAAAATTCACGCCATTAACTGGAACAAAATTGAAGACGACAAAGATCTGGAAGTGTGGAATCGCCTCACCAGCAATTTCTGGCTACCCGAGAAAGTGCCGCTCTCTAACGATATTCCCGCGTGGAACTCACTGAATCATGATGAACAACAGCTGACGATCCGCGTGTTCACCGGCCTGACGCTGCTTGATACCATTCAGAATACTCTCGGCGCACCGGCGCTGATGGCTGACGCGCTGACGCCGCATGAAGAAGCGGTGATGTCGAATATCAGCTTTATGGAAGCGGTCCATGCGCGATCCTACAGCTCAATATTCTCCACGCTGTGCCACACCAGCGATGTCGATGCCGCTTATGCCTGGAGCGAAGAAAACGGTCCGTTGCAGCGCAAAGCCGAGATCATTCTTCAGCACTATTATGAGAACGATCCGCTGAAGAAAAAAATCGCCAGCGTGTTCCTTGAATCATTTCTGTTCTATTCCGGTTTCTATCTGCCAATGTACTGGTCAAGTCGCGGCAAGCTGACCAACACTGCTGATCTTATTCGTCTGATCATTAAAGATGAGGCGGTTCACGGCTACTATATTGGCTACAAGTATCAGAAGGCGCTGGAGACGCAGAGTGCGCAGCGTAAAGAAGAGCTGCAACAGTTCGCCGTCGAGCTTCTGCTGGCGCTGTATGAGAACGAACTGGAGTACACCGATGCTTTATATGAGGGCGTCGGCTGGCAGGAAGATGTGAAGAAGTTCCTGCATTACAATGCCAACAAGGCATTGATGAACCTCGGCTATGAAGCATTGTTCCCGTCTGAGATGACTGACGTGAACCCGGCGATCCTCTCAGCTCTGTCACCGAATGCTGATGAAAACCATGATTTCTTCTCCGGTTCCGGCTCCTCTTATGTGATGGGCAAAGCCGTCGATACTGAAGACGCCGACTGGAACTTTTAATCCTTTCAGAGATGGCTGCGACCGACAGCCATCTTTCTCCCCTTCCCGTTTTAATGAGTTATTAAATTTCAGACCTTCACTCCTTTTTCAGTGACATCAATATGGCAGTTTTCGGAAAAATATTTCCCTTGTCATAAGGCCGGATAGAACGCTAATTCACCAACAACTAAGACATTTCTTAGTTAAATACTATTTTTTTTCAGACTAACTCAATTCGCCCTCATCCCTTACCTGCTCTGGCATTAGCCGGGACGAGTATCTCATTCAACATTTTCGATCTGGCCTTTTAGGGTTGTCTCAGATTCTCAGTGTGCTACGGTATAGGCCGTTAATATTTAACTACACAGAAGAATAAATATATAAAACCAATCAATAACCAGGAAATTAATTCATGCATGGCTATTAAACTTGAAGTTAAAAATTTATATAAAGTTTTTGGGGAAAACCCCGAGCGCGCATTTAAGCACATTGAAAAAGGGATCAGTAAAGAGGCACTTCTGGAGAAAACCGGGCTGTCTCTCGGCGTGAAAGACGCCAGTCTGGCCATTGAAGAAGGCGAGATTTTTGTCATCATGGGGTTATCCGGTTCAGGGAAATCCACTATGGTTCGCCTTCTCAATCGTCTGATAGAACCCACCCGCGGCCAGGTCATCATTGATGGCGAAGATATTGCAAAAATATCTGATAGTGAATTACGCCAGGTTCGCAGAAATAAGATCAGCATGGTATTTCAATCCTTCGCATTAATGCCTCATATGACGGTATTAAATAATGCTGCTTTCGGTATGGAACTGGCCGGAATTCCGTTACAGGAACGTCAGGAAAAAGCACTGGATGCATTGCGTCAGGTGGGGCTTGATAATTATTCCCACGCCTACCCGGATGAACTCTCCGGAGGAATGCGTCAGCGCGTCGGATTAGCCCGTGCGCTGGCAATCAATCCCGACATATTATTGATGGATGAAGCGTTCTCTGCACTCGATCCATTAATACGTACCGAGATGCAGGATGAGCTGGTGAAATTACAGTCTCGCCACCAGCGTACCATCGTCTTTATTTCCCACGATCTTGATGAAGCCATGCGCATCGGTGACCGTATTGCGATTATGCAAGGCGGGGAAGTGATTCAGGTCGGTACACCGGATGAAATCCTCAATAACCCGGCTAATGACTACGTGCGAACCTTCTTCCGGGGCGTCGATATCAGCCACGTGTTCAGCGCGAAAGATATTGCCCGCCGCAGTGCCGCAGCGCTGATTCGTAAAGCCCCCGGCTTTGGTCCACGTTCAGCGATCAAACTGCTTCAGGATAATGACCGCGAATACGGTTATGTGCTGGAGAAACAGCGCTTCGTTGGCACCGTGTCGATTGATTCGCTGAAGGTTGCACTGGCCGCAGGCGAAGGCCTTGACCAGGCGCTGCTGGACAGCCCGGCCGCCATGCCCGCCGAAACGTCATTAAGCGATCTGCTTTCACATGTGGCGCAGGCCCCTTGTGCCGTGCCCATCGTGGGCGAAGAAGGTCAGTACGTTGGGATTATTTCCAAAGGAATGTTGTTGCAGGCATTAGACCGTGATGGAGGCCAGCCATGAGTGAACAAACCAGTAACCCGTGGGAGAGCGGCACCACGCAGAATGCCGCCCCCGCCACCAGCGCCCCAACGGACAGCAGCCAGGCCGCCGCCAGTAGCAGCGATCCCTGGGGTTCACCAACGGATGCGGCGACGACGCAGCCCGCACCGGATGCCGCAGCGGGCAGTGCTGGCCACGATGCTGCCGCCAGCGGCGACTGGCTGAACAGCGCCCCGGCACCGCAGGTGGAACATTTCAATATTCTCGATCCGTTCCATAAAACACTGATCCCACTCGACAGCTGGGTGACTACGGCCATTGACTGGATTGTTGTCCACTTCCGCCCCCTGTTCCAGGGTATCCGCCTGCCGGTGGATTACATCCTCAGTGCCTTCCAGAACCTGTTGCTGGGCATGCCCGCACCGGTGGCGATCATCGTGTTTGCGCTGATTGCCTGGCAGATTTCCAACTTAGGTATGGGGATTGCCACGCTGATCTCTCTGGTGATTATTGGCGCGATAGGAGCCTGGTCACAGGCGATGGTCACGCTGGCGCTGGTGCTAACCGCCCTGCTGTTCTGCATCATCATTGGTTTGCCGCTGGGGATCTGGCTGGCACGTAGCGAGCGAGCGGGCAAGATTATCCGCCCACTGCTGGATGCGATGCAGACCACGCCAGCGTTTGTCTACCTGGTGCCTATCGTCATGCTGTTCGGCATCGGTAATGTACCGGGCGTGGTGGTCACGATTATCTTCGCCCTGCCACCGATTGTCCGTCTGACGATTCTGGGGATTAAGCAGGTACCTGCCGACCTGATCGAAGCGGCAGAGTCATTCGGTGCCAGCCCACGTCAGATGTTGTTCAAGGTACAGCTGCCCCTGGCAATGCCGACCATTATGGCCGGGGTCAATCAGACGTTGATGCTGGCACTGTCAATGGTGGTGATTGCCTCGATGATCGCGGTAGGCGGTCTCGGCCAGATGGTACTGCGTGGTATCGGTCGCCTGGATATGGGCCTGGCCACCGTCGGCGGCGTTGGGATTGTGATTCTGGCGATTATTCTCGACCGTCTGACGCAGTCGCTGGGGCGCGACAGCCGCAGCCGTGGTAACCGTCGCTGGTACGCCAGTGGCCCTCTGGGTCTGCTGACTCGCCCTTTCTGTAAAATCAAATAAGAAGAAGGTACTCATGACTATGCGAAAAATAACATTGCTGGCCGCCGCGTTTACGACGCTGGCTGCTGCACAAGTATCCGCCGCCGATCTGCCGGGTAAAGGCATTACGGTTAAACCCGTACAGAGCACCATTACAGAAGAAACTTTCCAGACATTACTGGTTAGCCGCGCACTCACCAAACTGGGTTACACCGTTGAAGCGCCAAGTGAAGTCGACTACAACGTGGGTTATACCTCGCTGGCATCCGGCGATGGCACGTTCACCGCCGTGAACTGGAAACCGCTGCATGACGATATGTACAAAGCTGCGGGCGGCGATGCAAAACTCTATCGTCAGGGAACCTATGTGCAGGGTGCAGCCCAGGGTTATCTGATGGACAAGAAAACCGCCGAAAAATACCACATTACCCGCATCGATCAGCTGAAAGACCCTAAACTGGCGAAGCTGTTTGATACCAATGGTGATGGTAAAGCCGACCTGACGGGCTGTACGCCTGGCTGGGGCTGTGAAGCGGTGATCAACCACCAGATTAACGCCTTCGATTTGAGTAAAACCGTGGAACACAATCAGGGTAACTACTCGGCGATGATCGCAGACACCATTACCCGCTTTAAAGAAGGTAAACCGATCCTGTATTACACCTGGACCCCGTACTGGGTAAGTGATGTGATGGTTCCAGGCCGTGATGTTGTCTGGTTACAGGTGCCTTTCTCTTCCATGCCTGGCGAACAGAAAGAGGTGGATACCAAGCTGCCAAACGGCGCTAACTACGGTTTCCCGGTTAACACCATGCATATTGTTGCCAACAAAGCCTGGGCTGAGAAAAACCCGGCGGCGGCAAAACTGTTTGCTGAGATGAAGCTGCCGATTGCCGATATCAATGCGCAGAACTCCCGCATGCATCAGGGCCAGTCCTCAGAGGCTGATATCAACGCCCATGTTGATGGCTGGATTAAAGCGCACCAGGCACAGTTTGATGGCTGGGTGAAAGACGCACTGGCTGCCGGGAAATAATCCCCAGACAGCGGTGAGCGGAATACGTTTCCCCCAAGGGTTGGCCTTCTTTTCAGGTCAACCCTTTTCGCCTGTCTGGCCAGCTGTCGCCCTCGGGTGCTGAACTGGTTTGTCCTGTCAATTATCATGTGAGTGAAATAGTTTTTTAGGTTATTATTAGCCACTCAGATAATTCTCACACTGATACTGGTTGTTATGACATCCCCTCGTCCCGGCCTGAATTCTGCACTCGTCGCCCTGATGTCCATCGCTACAGGCTTATCCGTTGCCTGTAACTATTACGTGCAGCCATTGCTGGCAACCATCGCTCAGACCTTCGATCTCTCATTCCATCAGGCGGGATTTATCGTTACCACCGCTCAGTTAGGCTATGCCGCCGGGCTGCTGCTGCTGGTGCCACTCGGCGATATGCTGGAGCGCCGGGGGCTGATCGTCATGATGAGCCTGCTGGCTGCCGGAGGGATGGTGATCACCGCGCTGTCAGGTTCTCTGGTAATGATGCTGCTGGGTACCGTGCTGACCGGGCTGTTTTCTGTGGTCGCGCAGCTTCTGGTGCCGCTGGCTGCCAGTCTTGCCGCACCGGAGAAACGGGGCAAAGTCGTCGGCACCGTCATGAGCGGTCTGCTGCTGGGTATCCTGCTGGCACGTACCGTCGCAGGGGGGCTGGCACAATTGGGCGGCTGGAGACTGGTTTACTGGGTCGCGAGTGTACTGATGGTGATTATGGCACTGGCCTTGTGGCGCTGGTTGCCACGCTATAAGCAATCGATTCCGTTAAATTATGGTCAGCTGCTGGGATCTATTTTCACTCTGTTCGCACAGCATCCGATCTTGCGTACCCGTGCCATTACCGGCTGCCTGGCGTTTGCAAACTTCAGCGTGCTCTGGACCTCGATGGCGTTTCTGCTGTCATCACCAGAATGGAATTATTCCGAAGGAAAGATTGGTTTGCTGGGTCTGGTTGGCGCAGCCGGAGCCCTGGCAGCACGACAAGCCGGGTCGCTGGCCGATAAAGGCAAAGCCCGCCTGACCACCAGCGCAGGCCTGCTGATTTTGCTGGTATCATGGGGCATTATCGCGTTTGGCGCGCACTCATTAATCGCTCTGATTATCGGGATTATCCTACTCGATCTTGCTGTGCAGGGCGTGCATATTACCAATCAGAGCGTGATTTATCGTCATATGCCGGAAGCACGTAACCGACTGACCTCCGGGTATATGACCAGCTATTTTATCGGCGGTGCAGCCGGGTCACTGCTGTCTGCATCCGCCTTTCAGACAGCAGGCTGGTATGGTGTCTGCGCAGTCGGCGCTCTGTTAACCATAGTTAATCTATTTAACTGGTGGCGAAGTCATCATTACGAGGCTGAATTGCATTGATTTTTCGCAGAGAAAATGAAGTTTTTTCAATACCTGCGGCCTGTTAAGACATTTCGTACTCTGGTAAGGTTAGGCGCAATTTATTCAGGCTGGTGATGTTTTCAGATGAAATTATTCAGTAACAGAAGAGTAACATTGGCTCATGACTGAGCAGCAGAACTCAGGATGGATGACAATGCGGCAAGTCCCTGCTACTGGCCCAGCCCCCTGGCTGGCCGGACCGGTGAATGTCTTAACTCGATCTCTGCGACTGGGTCTGCTCGTTAATCCTTGCACATTACCGCCCTTTTGCCTGCCCTGCGGGGTTTCGGCTTGCTGAGTATTACCTTCTATTTTACGCGCAGCATTGTTTTTCAACGCTGTTGAGCGCCCTGGGTTATGGAGTGACCTGGAAACTACTGATGATGACAGCAGCGACGTGAGGGGATCACCGTCTGCAGATAAGTGGCATCACTTAATTAATCACCATTGTTATTATACCAGTTGCAACTAGTGAGGTTCCTACATAATGGAAAGTTCGTTTACTCCCATTGAACAGATGCTGAATTTTCGCGCTAATCGTCAGAAAGATTTCCCATTGCAGGAAATCATGCTGACCCGTCTGTGTATGCATATGCAAAGTAAGTTGCTGGAAAACCGCAACAAAATGCTGAAGGCACAGGGGATCAACGAGACGCTGTTTATGGCATTAATTACGCTGGATGCGCAGGAAGATCACAGCATTCAACCGTCAGAACTGAGTTCTGCCCTGGGTTCATCCCGCACTAACGCCACGCGTATTGCCGATGAACTGGAAAAACGCGGCTGGATTGAGCGCCGTGAAAGCGATCACGACCGTCGTTGTCTGCACCTGCATTTGACGCCAAAAGGGCATGAGTTCCTGCGCCAGCTTTTGCCACCACAGCATCAGTGCCTGCAATTGCTGTGGTCTGCACTCAGCTCATCAGAAAAATCACAGCTTGAAGGCATCACCCGCAAGCTGTTGACCCGCCTGGATAAAATGGATGAAGAGGAAGTTGTCGCTTCTCTTTCCAGATAATTGTTCCACTAATAGCATAATGTGCGATACACCATTTATTGGAAATCGTTACCTTAAAGCCCCTTTGAAATATATTTATGCCAGCGCTAAACACGCTGGCATTTTAGACTCGGGCGATCGCGATAATTGATGATAGCGGCCCCGAATGGCAGAGAATCAGGAGAACATCATGAGTGCAAGCGCGGTGACACAAAACCCGCAGCAGCCAGGAAACAAGAAAAAGACGCGCAAAAATGCACTGATTTTTCTGGCTGTACTGTTCGTCATTATCGGGGTGGCTTATCTGACGTACTGGTTCCTGGTATTGCGGCATTTTCAGGAAACAGATGATGCCTATATTGCCGGAAATCAGGCACAGGTGATGGCGCAGGTTTCCGGCAGCGTCAATAAAGTCTGGTTTGACAATACTGACTTCGTGAAGAAAGGCGATGTACTGGTGACGCTGGATCGTACCGATGCTGAACAGGCTTTCGAAAAAGCGCAAACAGCATTGGCAACCAGCGTACGTCAGACGCACCAGTTGATTATCAATAGCCGACAGTATCAGGCCACTATCGCATTGCAGAAAACCGCACTCGAACAGGCTCAGGCAGATTTACGCCGTCGCGAGCCGCTGGGTGCATCCAACCTGATTGGTAAAGAAGATCTGCAACATGCCCGTGATGCGGTAACAACGGCTAAAGCCCAGCTTGATGTGGCTATGCAGCAGTACAACGCTAACCAGGCGATGATTCTGGATACGTTACTGGAAAACCAACCTGCAGTGAAACAGAACGCCGCCGCCCTGCGTGATGCCTGGCTGGCATTGCAACGCACTGACGTCATCAGCCCGATTGATGGCTATGTGTCACGCCGCAGTGTGCAGGTAGGTTCACAAATTGGTACCACCACGCCGCTGCTGGCCATTGTTCCAGCCAATCATCTGTGGGTGGATGCTAACTTCAAAGAGACGCAGCTGGCAGGCGTTCGTATCGGCCAGACCGCCACTGTCATCAGTGATATCTACGGTGATGACGTAGTGTATAAGGGCAAAGTGGTCGGCCTCGATATGGGAACGGGTAGCGTGTTCTCCCTGTTACCGGCGCAAAATGCCACCGGCAACTGGATCAAAGTCGTTCAGCGCCTGCCTGTGCGTATCGAACTTGACCCGCAGGAAGTGGCGAAACATCCGCTTCGCATTGGTCTGTCGACACTGGTCAAGATCGATACCAGCAACAGTGAAGGTGCCGTACTCGCCACCAGCGTACGCAGTAAACCCGCCTACGAAAGTGATGCACTGGCACTGGACCTGACGCCAGCGAATCAGCTGATTAGCGATATTATTCGTGCCAATGCCGGCTAAGACGGCGGGAGACTGTTATGGCACGTAAACCGCTTGAAGGCGCGCAACTGGTCCTGATGACCATTGCGCTGTCGCTGGCTACTTTTATGCAGGTGCTGGATTCCACGATTGCTAACGTGGCCATCCCCACCATCGCCGGGAACCTGGGAGCCTCAAACTCTCAGGGAACCTGGGTGATCACCTCGTTTGGCGTGGCGAACGCCATTTCGATTCCGATCACCGGTTGGCTGGCCAAGCGTTTCGGGGAAGTGAAGCTGTTCCTGTGGTCGACGATAGCCTTTGTCATTGCCTCGTGGCTGTGCGGCATGTCCGAGAGCCTGAGCATGCTGATCTTCTTCCGCGTGATCCAGGGGATCGTCGCGGGTCCGTTGATCCCACTGTCACAGAGCCTGCTGTTAAGCAACTATCCTCCCGCGAAGCGCAGCGTGGCGCTGTCGTTGTGGGCAATGACCGTGATCGTTGCTCCGATCTGCGGCCCTATCCTGGGCGGCTGGATCAGTGATAACTATCACTGGGGATGGATCTTCTTTATCAACGTGCCTATCGGCGTGGTGGTGGTGGTCCTGGCGCTACAGACATTACGTAATCGCGAAACTGAAACCGTCATCCGCCCAATAGATACCGTCGGTCTGGTGCTTTTGGTGGTTGGTATCGGCTGTCTGCAAGTCATGCTGGATCGTGGTAAAGAGCTGGACTGGTTCAGCTCCCCTGAAATCATCACATTAACGGTCATTGCCGTCGTAGCCCTGGTGGTGCTACTGGTGTGGGAGTTGACCGACGACCATCCGATCGTGGATTTGTCGCTGTTTAAATCGCGCAACTTCACCATCGGCTGCCTGTCGATCAGTCTTGCCTATATGCTCTATTTCGGTTCAATCGTTCTGCTGCCGCAATTGTTGCAGGAGGTCTACGGGTACACGGCAACGTGGGCGGGGCTGGCCTCGGCACCGGTGGGCATCATTCCGGTCATACTGTCACCGATTATCGGACGCTTTGCGCATAAGCTGGATATGCGACGACTGGTGACCTTCAGCTTCATTATGTATGCGGTGTGCTTCTACTGGCGTGCTTATACCTTTGAACCGGGGATGGACTTTGGCGCTTCCGCCTGGCCGCAGTTTATACAGGGGTTTGCGGTGGCCTGCTTCTTTATGCCACTGACGACGATTACGCTGTCGGGGCTACCACCAGAAAGGCTGGCGGCGGCATCCAGTCTGTCGAACTTTACCCGAACGCTGGCCGGTTCGATTGGCACTTCGATTACCACCACGATGTGGACCGATCGTGAGTCGCTGCATCACGCCCATCTGACAGAATCGGTGACGCCTTATAGCGCTAATTCTCAGCAGATGTACGCGAAGCTGCAACAAATGGGGATGACCCACGACCAGGCATCAGCATACCTGGCACAGCAGATCACCAATCAGGGGCTGATTATCTCGGCCAATGAGATCTTCTGGGCTTCTGCCGGGGTGTTTATCCTGCTGCTGGTGCTGGTGTGGTTTGCACGTCCACCGTTTGGTGCAGGTGCAGGTGGTGGTGGCGGCGCCCATTAAAAAAGGGGCCGATCAATGATCGGCCCCTGCAATTAGGGGCGGCCAGTTTGACTGGTCGCCCCTTTTTTATTGCCGTATGTAATGGCTACATCAGACGTTCTGACGCCACCATTCGGCCAGCAGCACACCGGTGGCCACGGAAACGTTCAGACTTTCCACTTTCCCGGTACCGCCAATAGAAACGCTCAGGTCGCCCTGATCGAAGGTGCTGTCAGACAGACCATCACGTTCCTGACCCAGTACCAGTACCATTTTTGCCGGCAGTTCTGCCCGTGAAAGCGGCACACCTTTATGGCTGGACGTGGTAACAATGGTATAGCCTGCTTTGCGGAACGCACTCAGACCCGCAGCAAAGTTCTCGCCGCTAATTGCCTGAACATGTTCTGCACCACCTTCCGCAGTACGCACAGCGGCGCCTGACTCCAGCAGGGAAGCATCATCAACCAACAAACCTTTCACACCAAAGTGTGCACAGCTACGCATAATGCCGCCGAGGTTGTGCGGGTTGCCGATATCTTCCAGCGCCAGCACGCAATCTTTCTCACCGGCTGTTGCCAGCCATTCGCTAACGGGCATGCCCACGCGTTTTTTGATCAGGAAGCAAACACCGCCGTGGTGTTCAGTGCCGGAAGCCTTCTGCAGCTCAGCTTCATCCACAGTGTGGTAAGCCTTGCGGTTGGCTGCCATATATTTTAACGCTTCACGAAAACGCGGTGTGACGCTCTGGATAAACCAGGCACGCACAATGCTTTCCGGACGGCTCTGGAACAGGGCCTGGCAGGCATTTTCGCCATACACACGCGTCTCTTCCATACGCTGACGGCGTATCTGCTCGGGATCGATATAGCTTTTACCGCTGATGCCACCGTGGTCCGGTTTATCATCAGCAGCGGGTGCAGCATTTGGCGCACGGGAAACGGTACGCCACGGAGAGTCAGAGTGCCCTTCGTCGCGATCGCGCCCGCCACGTGGCTTGCTGTCTGCATTACGTGAAGGACGGCGTGCGCCATCCTGCTGACGGGGGCCGCCTTTACCGGTACGGGGATTCCCGCCCTTGTTGCTGCTCTCGTCATCACCGCGGACATACATCACTTTGACCTTGCCGCTCTTACCTTTAAATTCGTCGTTCATTTTTCCTCCACCTGGCCTGAGCGCGAAGCGCGCAGATTACCTGATGTGGCAGCACTTAGCTATCAACTTCCAATAAAAGCCAGTAGCCGTTAATCCGCATCATTGTTATGAGACATTACCTATTATACCCATTGAACAAATCTCGTTGTTAGCCTCTTCCCCCACCCGCATAATGTTGGCTGATTTACTAAGAAATGCAGTAAGTAATCACTTACTCCTGAACTGAGGTGAATAATGAATACGGTTTGTGCATCCTGCCAGGCGACCAATCGCGTTCCGGCTGAACGGCTGGCTGACGGCGCAAAGTGCGGCCGCTGTGGTCACGTGCTGTTTGACGGTCATGTGGTTAATGCCACTGCTGCCACCCTGGACAAATACCTGCAGGATGATCTGCCGGTAGTGATCGACTTCTGGGCTCCCTGGTGCGGCCCGTGCGTGAACTTTGCCCCGGTGTATGAATCGGTGGCACAGGAACGCAATGGTAAGATTCGTTTCCTGAAAGTGAATACCGAAGCCGAGCCAGAACTGAGCGCACGCTTTCGCATCCGCAGCATTCCGACCATCATGGTATTTAAACAGGGCCAGATGGCCGATATGTTAAGCGGAGCGATGCCGAAAGCACCTTTCGAAGCCTGGCTGGACGAAAACCTGTAAGCATCAGGCCGGGCACGCCCGGCCAGAATCCGTTAGAATAGCGTTTTTCGATGATGATCGATGATGACCGATAACGCTGTTTTGCTGCTGCGCGCTGCGCGTCTCGCCCGTGCGACCCGTCCTTTCCTTGCCCGTGGTAACCGCATTACGCGCTGCCAGCGTTGCCTGCTGCCACAAAAAAACTGCCTGTGTGAGACTATTGATAGCCAATCGGCACGCAGTCGCTTTTGCCTGGTGATGTTTGACAGCGAACCGATGAAACCCAGTAATACCGGGCGGCTGATTGCCGATATTTTGCCGGATACGCTGGCATTTGGCTGGTCACGCACCGAACCCGATGCCGCCCTGCTTGCCGCCGTGCGCGACCCGCGTTATCAACCCGTCGTTGTTTTTCCTGAATCTTATGCCGATGCCGACCGGGCAGTGCTGAACACCCCACCCACCAGCGGAAAACCGCCGTTGTTTATCATGCTGGATGGCACCTGGACAGAAGCGCGTAAAATGTTTCGTAAAAGCCCCTGGCTGGACACCCTCCCGGTGATGTCGCTCACGCTGACGCGCCCTTCCAACTATCAGTTACGCGTTGCTCATGCCGAAGGGCAGCACTGCACGGCCGAAGTCGCCGCCGAGCTGCTGTTACAGGCGGGTGATACCGCTGCAGGCGAGGCGCTGTTCCGCCATTTTGATCTGTTCCGCCAGCGCTACCTGGCAGGAAAACCGCATCATCCACAGCAGATGGCTGAATATGATGACTAAATTCTGCCTGTGATCAATTAACTGATACGCAACGCAGCATCTTCGGCCATCCCGGAGTAGACTCAAGCTACTTTGCCCGACAGCCTGAGCGGGTCGATTCTCGAAGGGAGCGGAGATGAGCCAACGTGGATTAGAAGCACTGCTAAAACCGAAATCCATTGCGGTGATCGGTGCCTCCACCCGGCCTGAACGTGCCGGGTATCTGATGATGCGCAACCTGCTGGACGGGGGATTTAACGGGCCGGTGTTGCCGGTAACCCCCAAATATCAGGCGGTCTGCGGCGTACTGGCGTGGCCCGATATTCCCAGTCTGCCGCTCTCTCCCGATCTTGCCATTATCTGCACCCATGCAAAACGCAATCTTGAACTGCTCACTGCGCTGGGCGAACGTGGCTGCAAAGCCTGTATCATCCTTTCTGCTCCTGCTGAACAGCTTGCCGAACTGAAAGCCTGCGCCCGCCGCTGGCAAATTCGTCTGCTTGGCCCTAACAGCCTTGGTCTTCTTGCGCCGTGGCAAGGGCTGAATGCCAGCTTCTCTCCGGTGCCCATTACCCCTGGCAAGCTGGCCTTTATTTCCCAGTCGGCCGCCGTCTCTAATACTATTCTTGACTGGGCGCAACAGCGGCAACTTGGCTTCTCCTGGTTTATTGCGTTAGGTGATAGCCTGGATATTGATGCCGATGACCTGCTGGACTTCCTGGCCAGAGACGGAAAAACCAGCGCCATTTTGTTGTACCTTGAGCACCTCAGCGATGCCCGCCGTTTTGTTTCTGCCGCCCGTAGTGCCTCACGTAACAAGCCAATTCTGGTGATTAAAAGTGGCCGCAGTCCCCAGGCCCAACAGTTGCTGAAAACGCACGGCGGGATGGATGCCGCCTGGGACGCCGCTATTCAACGTGCAGGTTTGTTACGTGTGCAGGATACCCATGAACTGTTCTCTGCGGTGGAAACGCTCAGCCATATGCGCCCACTACGTGGGGAGCGGCTGATGATCATCAGTAACGGTGCAGCACCCGCAGCGCTGGCGCTGGATGCACTCTATGCCCGTAACGGCAAGCTTGCCACACTGAGTGAGTCTTTACTCACTGAAATGGCCAAACTGCTACCGGAAGGCGTCACGACAGGTAACCCCCTCGACCTGAAAGATGACGCTACCCCGGAGCACTATTTACAGGCGTTATCCCTGCTGCTCTCCAGCCATGACCTGGATGCCATTCTGATTATTCACGCGCCCAGCGCAGTCGCACCACCAACAATGACGGCCCAGAAAATTATCGCGCTGGTGAAACAGCACCCGCGCGGTAAACAGCTCACCCTGCTGACCAACTGGTGTGGTGAGTATTCATCAATGGAAGCACGCCGCCTGTTTAGCGATGCCGGTATTCCGACGTATCGTACTCCGGAAGGGACAGTCACCGCTTTTATGCATATGGTGGAGTACCGGCGTAACCAGAAACAGCTGCGTGAAACGCCTGCACTCCCCGCTAATCTGACCGCGAATACCACCGATGCCCATCAGTTGATCCATGAGGCATTAAAAGACGGGGCCACTTCGCTGGATACGCATGAAGTTCGGCCTATCCTGCAAGCCTACGGCCTGACCACGCTCCCCACATGGATTGCCAGCGACAGCGCAGAAGCCGTGCACATTGCCGGGCAGATTGGCTATCCGGTGGCGCTGAAGCTGCGCTCGCCGGATATTCCGCATAAATCAGAGGTACAAGGGGTGATGTTATACCTGCGCACCCCAGACGAGGTACAACAGGCCGCCGATGCGATTATCGATCGCGTGAAGCTCGCCTGGCCGCAGGCGCGTATCCAGGGATTGCTGGTACAAAGTATGGCTAACCGTGCCGGCGCGCAGGAATTGCGCATCGTGGTAGAGCAAGATCCACTGTTCGGGCCGGTGATTATGCTGGGAGAAGGCGGCGTGACCTGGCATGCCGATCGGCAAGCGGTGATTGCCCTACCACCACTGAATATGACGCTGGCTCGCTATCTGGTGATTCAGGCGATTAAGAAGGGGAAAATACGTGGCCGTAGTGCGCTGCATCCCCTGGATATTGCTGGCCTGAGCCAGGTGCTGGTCCGGGTTTCCAACCTGGTGGTTGACTGCCCGGAAATCGTGCGTCTGGATATTCACCCGCTACTGGCCAGTCACGATGAATTTACCTTGCTGGATGTGACGCTCCAGCTGGCTGAGTTCCACGGCGATGCCGAAGCCAGGCTGGCAATCCGCCCTTATCCTCATGAACTGGAAGAGGCAGTACAGTTAAAAAATGGGCAGCAGTGCCTGTTCCGCCCTATTCTGCCGGAGGATGAACCGCTGCTGCAGCGGTTCATTGCTCAGGTGACGAAGGAGGATCTCTACTACCGCTATTTCAGTGAGATCAATGAGTTCACCCATGACGATTTGGCTAACATGACGCAGATCGACTACGATCGGGAAATGGCGATTGTCGCGGTACGCCAGCATCAGGGGCAGGATGAGATTATCGGTGTCACCCGTGCCATCTCTGATGCCGATAACATTGATGCCGAATTTTCAGTATTGGTACGCTCAGATCTGAAAGGACTTGGCCTCGGCAGGCGTCTGCTGGAAAAGATGATTATCTATACCCGACAGCATGGTTTACAGCAGCTGAACGGCATTACCATGCCGGGTAACAGAGGTATGGTCACTCTGGCACGTAAGCTAGGTTTTGCCATCGACGTCCAACTTGAAGATGGCATCGTCGGCTTGTCACTGCTGTTACAGAGCGATGGTACAGGCGACAAAAAGTAAATCTGATAGCGTCATGACCAACTAGTGGTATTATTGGCGGTTAGGGTCATGATTTTATGGCAAAAGGCCATTCTATGAACAGAGAAGAAACGCACTGTGATGTTGTCAAAATTTAAGCGCAATAAACACCAACAGCACCTTGCGCAACTGCCTAAAATAGCTCAGTCAGTTGCTGATTTCACTACGCTGTATTCACCAGCAGAATTTCGCGAAACGCTGCTGGAAAAAATTGCGTCTGCCACACGGCGTATCTGCATAGTGGCTCTCTATCTGGAAAATGATGAGGGTGGTCGCGCCATCCTGTCTGCACTTTATGCAGCAAAACAGCAACGCCCGGAACTGGATATTCGCGTGCTGGTCGACTGGCATCGTGCCCAGCGTGGGCGTATCGGTGCAGCGGCCGTTGCGACAAATGCCGACTGGTATTGTGAAATGGCTACCCAACATCCCGGCCTGGCGATCCCTGTCTACGGCGTTCCGGTGAATACGCGCGAAGCTCTGGGTGTTTTACACCTGAAAGGCTCCATCATTGATGACACCGTGCTGTATACCGGGGCCAGTTTTAATGATGTGTATCTGCACCAGCAAGACAGATATCGCTATGATCGCTATCAGCTGATCGGCAACCGTACGCTGGCAGATACCATGTTCGACTGGATCGAAAATAACCTGATCCAGGCGGAAGCGGTTAATCGGCTTGATCAGTATGAGCGACCGAAAAGTCCGGAAATTAAGAATGAAACCCGGCAGTTCCGTCAGGATCTGCGTGGCTTCGATTATCCGTTTAATGGGGATGCCAGCAACGAAGAGCTGGCGGTGACGCCTCTGGTTGGCCTCGGTAAACGCAGCCTTCTGAACAAAACAATCTACCATCTGATGCCGTGTGCTGAGCAGAAGTTGACTATCTGCACGCCCTACTTCAATCTGCCCGCCATTCTGGTGCGCAACATTATCTATCTGTTGCGACAGGGTAAAGATGTCGAAATTATTGTTGGTGACAAAACCGCGAACGATTTCTATATCCCGGAAGATCAGCCTTTCAAGATCATCGGGGCGCTGCCTTATTTGTATGAGATCAACCTGCGTCGTTTCCTCAGCCGCTTACAATATTATGTCAGCAGCGGGCAACTCACCGTTCGTTTATGGAAAGATGGTGAGAACAGCTACCACCTCAAAGGGCTGTGGGTTGATGATGAATGGATGATGGTCACGGGAAATAACCTGAATCCACGCGCATGGCGTCTGGATCTGGAAAATGCCGTGCTGATCCACGATCCACTCCAACAACTGACCACGCAGCGCGATCATGAGCTGAACCTGATCCGGGAACATACCACTACAGTGCAGCATTTCCACGATTTGGAAAGTATCGCTGATTATCCGGTGAAGGTTCGTAAACTTATCCGTCGTCTACGCCGTATTCGTATTGATCGGTTAATCAGCCGTATTCTGTAATCTGCCTCATTTTTCACGCCCCGCTCAGCCGGGGCTTTTTTATGGGAGGATGTATGCGTATCTGTCTGCTGGCTGGCATACTATTTTGCAGTGGTTGTACCCATATGGCTCAAGATGAGTGGACCGGGCGTGATAAAGCCCAGCATTTTCTCTCTTCCGCTTTTCTTTCGGCTGCCGGAAATGCCTATGGCGAACATCAAAACTGGCGTGAAGGCCGCAGCGGTAGCTTTGGGGTGATGTTTGCGATCACCCTCGGTGCCGCGAAGGAGCTGTACGATAGCAGAGAAGGTGGAAGCGGCTGGAGCTGGAAGGATTTTAGCTGGGACGTAGCCGGTGCTGCCACCGGCTATGCATTATGGAACCTGGGTCAGTAGTTACAGCTTCAGTCCTTTTCCCCGACGATGAAGCATCAGTGAGACCAGGAATGCCAGTGCGCCCATTACCGATACATACCAGAAGAAGCTGGTTTCACTGCCTGCCGCCTTCAGTGACAGCGCCACATACTCGGCCGAACCTCCGAATAACGCATTCGCAATCGCATAAGACAGGCCAACGCCCAGCGCCCTGACTTCCGGTGGAAACATCTCTGCTTTCAGGATCCCACTGATCGAGGTGTAGAAACTGGTGATCACCAGTGCCAGCATCACCAGCGAGAATGCGAGTACCGGACTGGTCACGTCCTGTAATAAGGTGAGGATCGGGACGGTACAAACTGCAGCCAGACCACCGAAGATCAACATCGAATTACGTCGCCCAATCTTATCCGACAGCGCTCCGATGAACGGCTGCAATAACATAAAGATAAACAGTGCCCCGGTCATCAGGGCGCTGGCCGCTTTGTGATCCATTCCGGCCGTGTTCACCAGGTATTTCTGCATATACGTGGTGAAGGTATAGAAGCTTAGTGAACCGCCAGCGGTGAAGCCCAGCACCATGATGAAAGCACGACGATGTTTCCACAGACCTTTCAGCGAACCCGCATCTTTATGTGAACGTGTTTTATCATCAGTGGTTTCATTCAGAGAGCGCCGCAGATAGAGCGCGACGACGGCCAGCACGGCACCCAGCGCAAACGGAATACGCCAACCCCAGGCTCGCAGCTCTTCATCGGAGAGCACTTGTTGCAATACCACCACAGTCAGCAACGCCAGTAATTGTCCACCAATCAATGTCACGTACTGGAATGACGCATAAAATCCTTTACGCCCTTCCACTGCAACTTCACTCATATAGGTCGCACTAGTGCCATATTCACCACCGACCGACAGCCCCTGAAACATACGGGCCAGCAGCAATAATGCCGGTGCCCACACACCAATAGTCTCATAGCCAGGCAGGCAGGCGATCACCAGCGATCCGAAACACATCATACAGACGGAGATCAGCATAGAGGCTTTACGCCCGTGCTTATCGCCAATATAACCGAAGATCCAGCCACCAATCGGGCGCATCAGGAATCCGACTGCAAACACCCCGGCCGTTTGAAGCAGTTGAGTGGTAGGATTTCCACTGGGGAAAAAGATATGTGCAAAATAGAGTGAGCAAAATGAGTAGACGTAAAAGTCAAACCATTCAACAAGGTTGCCGGATGAAGCGCCAACAATAGCCCAGATACGTTGCCGGGTCGTGAGTTCGTTTTCTGCGTTTGGATACTTACTGGTGCTCTGTCCTGCCATTGCATAACCTCGCGAGTTCTTTCCTTGCTTTTTTGAAAGCGCCAAAGGGATGAATGTATCAGTTAACTCAAAGGGTGCTTTGTTAACGAGTTGTTTTATAAAGAATGATTGTAATTTTGTGATCCAAATCGATTATTGCTCAGTATCGGGCAATGTAGAATTTTTCAGGAAGGGTAATTGCGCGGTTTATTCTGAAAAGCAAAAAACCCCGGCCTTTCGGTCGGGGTTATTGCTTTATTTGATGCCTGGCAGTTCCCTACTCTCGCATGGGGAGACCCCACAC
>NZ_JBJGXA010000033.1:0-104464 GCF_045107195.1 Erwinia sp. AnSW2-5 | reverse complement strand
GCCAGTTTTAGTTGACCACTTCAGAACGCCGGTAACCACGGAAGAACGTTTGATGCGCAGTCAGTAAAAGTCAGACTTCTGTACCCTTCTGTTTTTTGTGGGATTCATCTATATTCGGGAGAGCTCAACGTAGCATCATTGTTATGAGCACCGTTTACCAGGGCAGAAAGCCCGCGATCGAGAGGAGGGGAGCGATGAACTACATGAAAGAGTCTGCCGCACATACGGTAGAAGAGACCCAGTCGACCATTGTGCTGAAGCGCAAAAAGAAAACCCGTTGTGAAGAGTTTGCGTATGTCGTTGACGCCGTAATGCGTGAGCATCCTGACGCCAAAACGCATATCGACAGCGAAAGCGGCGGTTATGACAAAGTGATCATTCTCAAGTAATGATGTATCCGGCCCCGCCAGGGGTCGATGTTTTTGCCCTGCTGGCAACGTCCTCTGGCAGGCGGTCGATGTGTTTTCGGTCAACGGCAAGAAAGCCAATCCTGTGCTGTTGCTAATAATTTCCTGCGAAATCATTACGCTCGAACTGTGCGTTGCCACACAAATCCATCAAATACCCGTTTAACGCCTGTCACCGATAGCAGCAATTGAGATCCGCATCTTTCTTTTTATTGGGATTACTCTTAAAATGAACCTACAAAAAAAGAGAGGATATGATGATTGATTTAGAACTGGGGAACTGGAAAGTCTTTATCGAAGCAATGTTACGTAAGTAATAAGTTTGAGAAAAGAAAAGCACGACGACCGCATCAAAATGCTTTACCTTCAGTTACCGAAATTATAAAAGGCAGCCCTCCACCGGCTGCCTTTTTTCTTTATTTACTGAGGCTTATCTTTCAGTGGGAAACGTCGGCGTACCAGCACAAAGAACAGTGGGACGAAGAAGATCGCCAGCACCGTCGCCGAGATCATACCGCCCATTACTCCTGTTCCCACCGCATGCTGGCTGCTGGAACCTGCACCATTGCTGATCACCATCGGCAGCACACCAAAGATGAAAGCCAGCGAGGTCATCAGAATCGGCCGCAGACGCTGGCGCGAGGCTTCGAGCGTGGCTTCCACCAGATCGCGCCCGCGCGTATTTATCTCATTGGCAAATTCGACAATCAGGATGGCGTTCTTCGCGGACAGACCGATGACGGTCAGTAAACCGACCTGGAAGTAAACATCGTTTTCCAGCCCGCGTAGCCAGGTGGCGACCAGCGCCCCAATCACCCCTAATGGCACCACCAGCATTACCGAGAACGGGATTGACCAGCTCTCATACAACGCTGCCAGACAGAGGAACACCACCAGTAACGACAGTGCATACAGGGCAGGTGCCTGTGCCCCGGTCATCCGCTCCTGAAGCGATGCCCCGGTCCACTGCAAACCGATCCCCGTAGGCAGTTGACTGACCAGCTTCTCCATCACATCCATTGCGGCTCCGTTACTGACGCCCGCAGCGGATTCACCCACAATCTCGACCGCAGAATAGCCGTTGTAACGTTCCAGACGAGGGGATCCACTTTCCCAGTGGGAGCGGGCAAACGCGGTGAACGGCACCATCTGACCGCTGCTGTTGCGCACATACCATTTGCTGATGTCGTCTGGCAGCATACGGAATTTCGCATCAGCCTGAACATAGACCTTTTTCACCCGTCCACGGTCGAGGAAGTCATTCACATACGTTGAGCCCCAGCCGGTTTGCAGCGTGGCATTAATATCATCGAGCGATACGCCCAGCGCCTGGGCTTTACGCTGGTCAATATCAATGCGCAGCTGCGGGCTGTCATCCAGGCCGTTGTGGCGTACCCGGGTCAGCTGCGGATTTTTCTGCGTCATCTCCAGCAACGCATTACGTGCGTTCATCAGGGCGGTATGGCCCAGCCCGGCGTGATCCTGCAACTCCATATCAAACCCGGCGGAGTTACCCAGGCCGGTGATCGCTGGCGGGCTGCTGGCGATCACTTTTGCCTCATTGATTTTTTCGAAGGCTTTGGTGGCGCGTTCGATAATGGCAAAGGCGGTGTTGTGGCTGTCGGTACGATCCTGCCAGTCTTTCAGCCGCACAAACATACGTGCCACGTTTTGCCCGTTACCGCCCGGACCGGCACCGACGGTGGCAAACACCGACAGCACGTTGTCTTTCTCTTCCGTCAGATAGTATTTCTCCACCTTTTCCACCACTTTCATGGTCTGTTGCAAGGTGGAACCTGGCGGTAGCTGTACCTGAGTGGTGAAGATGCCGCGATCTTCCAGCGGCAGGAATGACGTCGGCAGGCGCAGAAACAGGAAGGCCATAATGCCAATCAGCGCCAGATAGAGCAGCAGCCAGCGGCCGCCTTTCGCGAGAATTTTCCCCACGCCGCGCTCGTAGCGTTCAGCGCTACGGTTAAACATGCGGTTAAACCAGCCAAAGAAACCGCGTCGCCCGTGATGATGGCCTTTTGCCAGCGGTTTAAGCAGTGTGGCGCAGAGGGCAGGGGTGAGGATCATCGCGACCAGCACCGACAGCACCATCGCAGAGACAATCGTCACCGAAAACTGGCGATAGATCGCGCCGGTGGTGCCGCCAAAGAACGCCATCGGAATAAATACTGCCGACAGCACCAGCGCAATCCCGACCAGCGCCCCCTGAATCTGCCCCATCGATTTACGCGTGGCTTCACGCGGGGACAACCCCTCTTCACTCATTATTCGTTCAACGTTCTCCACCACCACGATGGCATCATCCACCAGCAGCCCGATGGCCAGCACCATCGCAAACATCGTCAGGGTATTAATGCTGTAGCCAAAGGTGTAGAGCACGCCGAAGGTGCCGAGCAGAACCACCGGCACGGCAATGGTCGGGATCAGCGTGGCGCGGAAATTTTGCAGGAACAGGTACATCACCAGGAAGACCAGCAGCACCGCCTCAAACAGGGTTTTCACCACATCTTCGATGGAGGCTTTTACGAATGGCGTGGTTTCATAGGCAATTTCAGCTTTGAGTCCGTGCGGGAAGTAGTGTGACAGTTCGTCAAGACGGGCGCGCACCAGCGTGTCTGTTTGCAGTTCGTTGGCACCGGATGCCAGCTTGATCCCCAGCCCTGACGCCGCCATGCCGTTATAACGGCTGAGGTAGTCATATTTCTCTGCACCCAGTTCAATCTGCGCCACATCACCCAGCGTGACGACCGAGCCGTCCGCATTCACCTTGAGCGTGATAGCGCGGAACTGTTCCGGTGTTTGCAGCAGCGACTGGGAGTTAATGGTGGCGTTCAGTGCCTGGTGGTCAACGGAGGGCAGGCCGCCGAGCTGGCCAACCGCCACCTGACTGTTTTGCGATTCGATGGCGCTGACCACATCGGCAGTGGTCATGGCATAGTTAATCAGCTTGTCGGGATCGAGCCAGATGCGCATCGCATATTGTGAACCGTAAGCATCCACCTGGCCCACGCCGTCAATGCGGCTGAGCGGGTCCTGAATATTACTGGCCACATAGTCGGAGATATCCTGCTTATCCATGCTGCCGTCGGTAGAGACGAAAGCCACCATCAGAATATTGGTGTCGCCGGTTTTATTGACCGTCACCCCCTGCGACTGCACATCCTGCGGCAGTTTACGCAGCGCGGTCTGGAGTTGATTCTGCACCTGCTGGCGCGCTTCGTCAGGGTTCGTGCCAGCTTCGAAGGTCAGCGTGATGGTTGCCTGCCCGGTATTGCTGCTCTGCGAAGACATATACATCAGGTTATCGATGCCCGTCATGTTCTGCTCAATCACCTGGGTCACGGTGTTTTCAAGTGTTTCAGCAGAGGCACCAGGATAGTTAGCGGTGATACGGACGTTGGGGGGCGCAAGGTCGGGATATTGTTCAATGGGCAGGGAAACAATCGCCAGCCCACCGGTCAGGCACATAAGAATCGCCAGTACCCAGGCAAATATCGGGCGGTCGATAAAGAAGTTCGCCATCTCAAGCTCCGCAGCATGTTGTCTGAAAAAAGAAAAAAAGAATGCCTGTGTTCCCTGCGGCGTTTGAGAGTTCAGTGCGGAGCAACTTTATCAAATTATTCAACGCGCTCCGGCAGTGAATCACTTTACTCGCCGTTGCGCGGACAATCGTGGAGAAATTGAGGAGAATATGTAAATTATCGTGCTAACAGGACGCGTTTTCGTTACAGATTGGCGTGATGCGATTCCAGCCACAGCACGGTCGCAGCAACCCGGGAGCGTACATTCAGTTTTCGCGTAACGTTGCGCAGATGCACCTTCACCGTCTGATCTGAAATCTCCAGCTTCTCTGCCACCTCTTTATTGGAAAGGCCCGCCGCTACCTCTTTCATCACATCCCGTTCACGCATCGTCAGGTTAATGAACGGATCGGCTTTCCAGTTATCGTTGTTACGCAACGCCTGCAATGGCGCACTGAAGGCGGTACCGCCGTTAGCGGCCAGAATAATGTGATTCAGCAACGCTTCCGGTTCACTGTCTTTCAGCAGGTAACCATTGACGCCCGCCTCCAGCAGGGCGGAAATATCGCGACGGTGGTCAGAGACGGTCAGCACCACGACGCGTGACGGGATATTCTCGGCTCTCAGTGCATGCAGCGTCTCAAGGCCAGACCAGCCCTTCATATTCAGATCTAACAGGATTAACGCCGGGTGATGTTCCCGCGCGTTGACCAGTGCCTCTTCACCGCTGCTGGCTTCAGCCACAATGTCAAAATAAGGCTCCAGTGCCAGTAGCTGGCGAATACCATTCCGCATCAACGGATGATCGTCGACAATCATGACACTGATGTTTTTTTGCTCTTCCATGATAATAATTCCTTTTCCGGTCTGTTTTCAGTGAGCGGGATAAAATGTAAAGACACGCAGGTGCCGCCGTTCGCATGACGCGTAATTGTTAGCTCTCCGTTTAGCAGAGCAGCGCGTTCATGCATAATATTCAGGCCGTAATGTCCTTCCGGCTCTTCAAGTGTTGCCATTCCCACACCGTTATCGTTGATGGTGATGGTCATCCCTGCGACGGGATGGTGGTCGCCGCTGATGCAGATTTCCGTCGCATGAGCATGGCGCACTGCATTGAGCAGGGCTTCACGGACCATCTGCAAAACATGAATATGCTGTTGTGCCGGAAGCTGGACATCCAGCGGGCACGCCAGTGTGATGGTCGCCGTGCTCTGTGGGCGCAGCGGGGCGATCACCTGTTCCAGCGCATGCGTCAGGCTGGCAGGTTCAATGGTCAGCCTGAAGGTGGTTAACAGCTCACGCAGCTGACGGTTAGCGGTGGAGAGCACCTGCTCAAACTCTTCCACAATAGCCTGCCTGGCTGACGCATCGGCAGCGGTTGCGCGCTTTAACCTGACCAGTTGAATACGTAAAAAAGTCAGAGACTGTGCCAGCGAGTCATGCAGCTCACGGGCAATCGTTGCTCGCTCTTGCAGCAGCAGCTGGCTTTGCACCTGCTGTTGGGCCTGCCACTGCTCCAGCGCATGGGCCAGTAACGAAGCCACACTGTCCATCACGGGCGACGCGTGATGATCGGCCTGCCAGCGCAGTTCGCCCCAGGTCGGCTGCTCCGGGTGTTGACGTAACGGCAGCGTTTGCCACTGTCTGTCGGGCAGTATGCAGCCGACAGACAGTGAACCCAATTCGGGCGTAGAAAATGCAATAAAACTGAGCTTTTCATGGTCAGACACCCGTCGCAGCGTCTGCAAAAATGCCTCCCGCCCTTTTACGCTATGGCTGAGTTGCTGAGAGCAGGCATACAGCAGGCTGAGACGGCGGTTGTCACGCGTTAAAGCGGCGTTTTTTTCCTCAATGTTCAATGACATTGCCCGCCATGACGTTTGCCACTCGCCTGACATTCGGGTCAATGCTCGTGCCAGTACGCCAGGCTTAAACGGCCCGACCACGCGATGCCGTATACGGTGCAGAATGATGAACACCAGCAGCGCAATCGTCAGAAATCCCAGCAGACAGATCAGCGCCGCCAGACGCATTTTGCGCTCCGCCCAGTGCTGTAACGCCAGCACGAGCTGGTCGATTTGTGCCACCTGACGGATCACCTGATCGGGGTTCTCGCCAGTCTGAGAGGCGGTGGGTTGTGTCGCCATCAGCAGTTCCCGATAGCGCTGACGCACGGTAGCAGGCACATAGAAACGATCCAACGCTCTGAGGGCAGGTGAGTGCAGGGTACGCTGGTAGTCAGTGATATGCTGCGCATAAAGCGGGGAGTGGGTGGTGACGTCCCCGTTCATCCGCCAGACCTGCATACGCAGTGACCCCGCCAGATTGACCACTTCCGCATCGCGCAGACTGCCGGACAGCGTTAACAGCGTCAGGCCACTTGAGATAACGTAAAGCACAACGATCGCAAACAGGGCGCAAGCCAGGCGACTGGAGGTCAGGGGGCGAGTGAGGGGCACAGTAATCATCCTTAATTTCCGATGGATTATTATAACGCCATGTCACCGTTTACTGAAATATTACGCCCGGTATGTCATGCACGGTTACATCCTTGGGGTTTTGACATACACCTTTACGTTTCTTGGCGCGGCCACGCTCTACGCCAACAATGTTTTAATGCCTTTACTGAATGCTCACTCTACTTTTCATTGCATCGGTAATAATTAATCCCATCACGACATGATTATTAATCGCATGTTGACCCCAAGCCAGTACCCCTGAAGTCCCTGTATGTCCCTGTGTAGTTCTTAGTGCTTTCACTGACCGACCGCAAATTGTGGTCGGTTTTTTTATGCGTCACTCGACAAAAATTACAAAAGCTCACGATTTCCAGCGTGGTTTTTTTGCGTCAATTAATCAGAACGGTTAGGATGCATCGCCGCGATTTTCCTGCCTGCGTCATGAATAAAACTACAGCAGACAGGCGGATCGACCCGCGGTGCGTCATACTACGCAATCGTTTGGTTGGCATAATAAGAAAGCAGGATACCCGGGACAGGTAACCGCATCACATTGTGGACAGGACAACAGGATCGAAAATGAACGCTGAAAAAAAATCGGGCGCAGAAAAACGCGCAGCAAAAAGACGTTGGTTAAACTCTCATGATTCTGGCTACCATAAAGCCATGGACAATCGCCACGTCCAGATGATTGCCATTGGTGGCGCGATTGGTACCGGGCTGTTTCTCGGGGCCGGTTCCCGTTTGCAAGCTGCCGGACCTGCGCTGGCGATCGTCTATCTGGTCTGTGGTATTTTCTCTTTCTTCATTCTCCGCGCGCTGGGCGAACTGGTGTTACACCGTCCTTCCAGCGGCAGCTTTGTCTCGTACTCTCGTGAATTCCTCGGCGAAAAAGCCTCTTATGTTGCGGGCTGGATGTACTTCGTTAACTGGGCGATGACCGGGATTGTCGATATCACCGCCGTTGCGCTTTATATGCATTACTGGGGCGCGTTTGGCGATGTGCCGCAGTGGGTGTTTGCCCTCGGTGCGTTAGCCATTGTCGGCACCATGAACATGATCGGCGTGAAGTGGTTTGCCGAGATGGAGTTCTGGTTTGCACTGATTAAAGTGCTGGCGATCGTGGTGTTCCTGGTGGTCGGTGTGGTGTTCCTTGGCAGCGGTAAGCCGCTGGATGGCAACGCGACCGGCTTCCATCTGATCAGTGATAACGGCGGTTTCTTCCCGAATGGCCTGATGCCGGCACTGGTGCTGGTGCAGGGCGTGGTGTTTGCTTTCGCCTCGATTGAACTGGTGGGAACGGCGGCAGGAGAGTGTAAAGACCCGAAAACCATGCTGCCGAAAGCGATCAACAGCGTGATCTGGCGTATTGGTCTGTTCTATGTCGGTTCGGTTGTCTTGCTGGTGCTGTTGCTGCCGTGGAATGCCTATCAGGCAGGGCAAAGCCCGTTTGTGACCTTCTTCTCTAAGCTGGGCGTTCCTTACGTTGGCAGCATCATGAATATCGTGGTGTTGACTGCGGCGCTGTCCAGCCTGAACTCGGGTCTCTACTCAACGGGCCGTATTCTGCGCTCGATGTCGATGGGCGGTTCTGCACCGAAGTTCATGTCAAAAATGAGCGGCCAGCAGGTGCCTTATATGGGCATTCTGGTCACTATCGGCGTCTATGTTATCGGTGTTTACCTGAACTACATCGTGCCTTCCAGCGTATTTGAAATTGTGCTGAACGTGGCGGCGCTGGGTATTCTGTCTTCCTGGGCCTTTATCGTGGTGTGCCAGATGCGTCTGCGCAAAGCGATCAAAGAAGGCAAGGCGGAAGATGTGAGCTTTAAACTGCCGTGGGCGCCATTTACCTCCTGGCTGACCCTGCTGTTCCTGTTCAGCGTGCTGGTGCTGATGGCGTTCGACTACCCGAACGGCACCTACACCATTGCTTCTATCCCGCTTATCGCGGTGGTGCTGATCCTCGGCTGGTTTGGCGCGCGTAAGCGTGTTAATGCGCTGGCTAAGGAAGAGCAGAACCATTGATCCTGACGGGCGCGGCATGCCACGCCCCTACAAGTTAGTGGTCAGGTATGCCACAACCTCATCGTACGTAGGGGTCAGGTATGCCACAACCTCATCGTACGTAGGGGTCAGGCATGCCTGACCCGTTTCAGATAGTTTTCCAGGTTATTGCGTTCTAAGATGGCAGGCTCCTGAAGCATCACCACGGAGACTGTATGTCAGCCAAGATCGACGTCATCAAGAATAAAGTTCTTTCCGAGAACTGGTTCGTCCTGCGCAATTTCACCTACGATCTCACCGCCAGCGATGGCACCACCCTGCGTCACAAACGCGAAGTGTACGATCGCGGTAATGGCGCCACCATCCTGTTGTATAACCGCGATAAAAACAGCGTGGTGCTGACCCGTCAGTTTCGTATCGCCACCTGGGTGAATGGCAATCCCAGCGGGATGCTGATAGAGACCTGCGCCGGATTGCTGGACGATGATTCACCGGAAGACTGCATTCGTCGGGAAGCTATTGAAGAAACCGGCTATGTCGTGAGTGACGTGGAAAAGCTGTTCGAGCTGTATATGTCGCCGGGCGGCGTCACCGAGATGGTGCATTTCTTTGCCGCAGAGTACAGCGAGTCCCGGCGCGAAAACGCGGGGGGTGGAATTGATGACGAAGATATCGATGTGCTGGAAGTGACCTTCCCGGAGGCCTGGGCAATGGTGAAAGAGGGGCGCATTAAAGACGGGAAAACCGTCACCCTGTTACAGCATGCTCTGCTGGTGGGCTGGCTGCATCTTTAACCCTGGTGATATCCGGCCTGAGCGGCCGGGTATCCTTCACTGTTCGTTATGCTAGCCAGCAGCAATCGTCACGCGCGGGTCGACCGCCTGAATCTCAGGGTATTGTTGCAGGCGTGCTAACGCATCGGCATACAGCGGCATTGAGTGGGCAGCGCCACGATGCTCCACACACACCGAGGCATAGGCCGCGGCAAAATGCGCCGCGCTGGCCAGAGGCTCCCCGGCGGCGAGCCTTGCCGCCAGCGCACCGTTAAAGGCATCACCGGCCCCGGTGGTATCGCGCGGTTGCGCAGGAAACACCGGAATATGCAGGACTTCGCCCTGATCCGACAGCAGCGCGCCCTGCATCCCCAGCGTGATAATCAACTGACGCACCCCTTTGGCATGCAGCACGCGGGCGGCCTGCTGCGCGCTGGCAAAATCCGTCACCGGCACCCCGGTTAACTGCGTGGCTTCATGGCTGTTTGGCGTCAGCAGGTCGACTTTCGCCAGCAGCGCATCGCTGACTTTTTGCCAGGGGGCCGGATTGAGGATCACCCGCGTTCCGGCAGCGCGCGCGCTGTCGATCATGCGCTGAATGGCACTCAGGTTATTTTCCAGCTGCATCAGCAGGATATCGGCCGCTGCCACCGTCGGCTGGCAGCGGGTGACTTCGGCTGCGGTCACCGTCAGATTGGCACCGGGGTAGACCGAAATCATATTTTCCGCATCATCCCCCGCCACGTAGATCAGCGCATTCCCCGTGGGTTTCTCTTTGCAGGTAAACAGCGTGATGGCATCGAAGCCGCTGTTCTCCAGGTGACGGCGGGCAAAACTGCCGAAGTCATCCTGACCAATTTTGCCGATGTAATGCACGCGCGCACCGGCACGCAGGGCCGCAATCGCCTGGTTCGCCCCTTTGCCACCCGGTCCCATCATGCTGTTTTCGGCAATCAGCGACTCACCGGGCAGCGGGAAACGTGCCATTCCGGCAACAATATCCAGATTAAATGATCCAAAAACGCAGACTTTACCTTTCATTTATTGCCCCTCACTGAAGTGGCGTTGTGCGGCCAGGCAGGCACCGCGACAGCCGGTCTGATCGCCTGGCGCACTGAAAACAATCTTCAGCCCGCTGCGGGTGATCGGCGGGCGCAGATACTGGCGGATTTGCTGGCGCAGTGCATCCTGAGGGAAATCCGCCATCGCCAGCACGCCGCCGCCGAGGATCAGCGTATCCGGGTCGAGGATATTCATCTCCATAGCAATCACCTTCGCCAGTCGGGTGACAAAGGCCTCCAGCGCCGGGTGATGACGATGCACGCTGAACACCTCGCCCAACGGAATATCGGGCAGATGCTCTGCCGCCCAGCCACTCAGCCAGTGGCCGGAGGTCACCGTCTCCGCGCAGCCGTGGTTCCCACAGGGGCAGGGCAGGTTGCTCTCGCCAAACGGAATGTGGCCCAGCTCACCGGCTGCGCCGTGTTCGCCGTGATAAAACTGGCGGTTAAGCCACAAGCTGTTGCCCATCCCGGTGCCGAGATACAGCCCGACCGCGCTGTCCGGCAGCAGCGGAAGCTGTAATAAATCCCACAGCATCAGGTGATTAACGTCTTTATCCATCGCCACCGGCAGGCCCAGCCGTTCGCTCAGCTGTGCGGCGACGGGCTGATTATCCAGCCGCTGAATAAACGGCAGCGACAGCACCTGCTGACGGTCGCGTGACAGAATGCCCGGCAACCCCAGCATCACGCCGTTGACCGGCTGCTGTTCAAGGAACTGCGTTATCCGCTGCGCCAGCTCCGTCAGGGCTTCAGGCGATTGCGACCAGCTGGCGGTGGCGATCTTATGGAAGTTCAGCCAGTGCCGCTGGTTATCCATCAGCATCAGTCGGGTGCTGGTCCCGCCAATATCAATACCGAGCCAGGTGTCTGTCATGCGGACTCCTGCAATGCGCCTCGTGCCTGAGCAATATTGTTGCTCATCTGGTCCCAGGCCGTTTCCAGGTTATCGTGCAGATTAAACAGGCCGGAGGTTCCGACAATCAGCACTTCTGCCCCGGCACCCAGCAACGTGGAGTAGGTTTTCTGGTTGCAGGAACCATCAATTTCAATCAGGTAGCGGTGGCCCTGCTGCTGTTTCAATGCTCTCAGTTCGGCGATTTTCAGCACCATTTCACTGATAAAGGGCTGCCCGGCATAGCCTGGATCGACCGTCATCACGGTGATTTTATCCAGCAGGTGAATATAGTGATGAATAAAGGAGACGGGTGTGGCGGGATTGAGCACCACGCCGACTTTTTTGCCCAGTGAGCGAATATGATTAATCACGCGGAAAGCATCGCGGTTAATAGTTTCGGCGTGCGGGCAGATATAGTCAGCCCCGGCTTTTGCTACCGCGTCGATAAAATCAGTCGGTTCCTCCACCATCAGATGCACATCAATGGCGACCTGCGTAAACGGGCGGATCTGCTCAATAAAGAACGGCGACAGCGTGATATTTTTAACGTAATGACCATCCATAATATCCACATGCAGAAAATCGGCGCGGGTGTTCAGCACGGAGAGCTGCTGCTTGATTTCCATCAGATTCATGCACATCAGCGAAGGCGAAATTTTGGTACGCATCAGACTTCCTTTTTTTCAGTTAAAGGGGCGGGGATCTGGCCAGCCCGGCTGTTTCGCTGGGCATGGGATTCACGCCAGCGAGCCGTCATAAATTTCACCATCAGGACCACCACCAGCAGCACGCCCCACATGGCAAGGCTGAAATGCTGGCTAAGGTTCATCAGGTTGAAACCGGTTGAGAGGGTTTGCAGGACAATCAGCGACAGCACCACCCCGCTGACGCGGCCAAAGCCGCCGTTCGGGTCGGCACCGCCGAGAATAATCGCCAGCACGGTCAGCAGCAGATACGAGTCGCCGTAGCCGATGCGCGCCGAGTTAAACCGCGCCATCATCACTAATCCGGCCAGCACGCACAGCAGGCTGGAGATGACGTACACGGTAATCAGCAGGCGGTGAGTGTTAATGCCGCTGAACCAGGTGGCGTTGATATTACTGCCACACATATAAATGCATTTTCCGGTGCGGGTTTTGCCGAGAAACAGCGCCATCAGTGCCGCCGCTATCAGAAATAGCCACAGCGGCAACGGCACGCCCAGCAGGCTGCCGGAGCCGAGAATGCGCAGCACCTCCGGCATGCCGCTGACGGCAGCCCCTTTGGTGAGATAGATACCGATGCCGTTCACCGTCATCATGGTGGCCAGCGTCACCAGAATCGGGTGGGCACCGATTTTCGCTACCATCAGCCCGGTCAGGGTGCCGATCACCACGGCGATCCCCACCGCGCCAGCCATGCCGAGCGCCAGCCACATCAGCTGCATGGCCATGCCCGATCCGGCCGGTAAAAAGTGCAGCAGCAGCCAGGCGATAAACAGGCTGGTGAGATTGGCGGTGGCAATAATGCACAGGTTCAGCCCGCCGCTGAGAATGGCGATAAACATCGCCAGCGTCAGCAGCCCCAGCTCCGGCAACTGAAACGCCATGCTGGTAAAGGTGCCGCTGGTAAAAAATCGCCCCGGCATCAGCAGGCTGAACAGCGCGACGGCCAGCATAATCAGCAGCAGCAGCCCGGTGTTTGCACCGCTTATTTTCACGTTTTGAAGCGCTTTCATCACAGGTTCCTCAGACAAAGCTGACATCGGTTTCTTTGCGTTTTTTGTAGTGCGTGACCGCGATAGCCACCATGATCACCAGCCCGACCACAATGTTCATAAAGTAGTCAGAGACGCCGAGCAGATTCAGGCCGTTTTTCAGAATGGCGATCAGGAAAACCCCCATCAGCGTGCCGGTCACCGTGCCTTTGCCGCCCATCAGACTGGCCCCGCCCAGCACCGTTGCCGCCAGCACATCCAGCTCGTGCCCCACCAGCGCATTGGGCACCACTTCTCCCATGCGGTAGACCTGAACCAGGCCGCCAATCGCCGCCAGCGCGCCGAGGTAGCCATACGCCACAAGATGAATCAGCCCTACGCGGATACCGACGCGCCGTGCGGATTCCGCATCGCCGCCCACGGCATACAGCTGGCGGCCAAGATGGGTTTTATTCAGCAGCACCCAGGTGAGTGCGGTCAGTGACAGCATCACCACCAGCGGCAGGCCAATCTGGAAAGGCTGCCCGTGCAGTTCAAACGGCAGCACGTTGCGCAGCTGGGTCCACCACTCGGGCAGGCTGTAAATACTGCGGCCGTCGGTGAGCCACATCAGCAGGCCAAACAGCAGCGACTGCATACTGATGGTGATGATGATCGAGACGATGCGTAGTGAATAAATCAGCACGGCATTCACCATGCCAAACAGCGTGCCGCAGGCGATCGCCAGCAGGATGCTGACCAGCGCATTGTCGAACTGGAACTGCACAAACAGCGTGGCGATCAGGTACTGCACCACCGACGCGACGGCGGCAAACGAGATATCAATGCCTCCGGTGACCAGCACCACAAACAGCCCGAGTGCGAAGATACCGGTGACGGCGTAGCTCTCCGCCAGGTCGAGCAGGTTCTGCACGCTGAGGAACTGATCGCTGCTGACGGAAAACAGCAGGCAGCTCAGCAGCAGGACCCAGGCCATCCAGCCCTGGCTGGAACGCGGTTTACACCAGGAAAAGTCAGGCATTGATGGCCTCCATCAGTTGCTGTTGTTCAACGCTGGCCGGTTGGTATTCGGCGTGGATTGCCCCGTCGCGAAAATGCAGAATCCGGTCGCAGTTGTACCAGACTTCCGGCACTTCATCGGAGATCAGGATGATGGACAGCCCCTGCTGCGCCAGCTGGTGGATCAGGCGATAAATGCTGGCTTTGGCACCGACATCGACGCCGACCGTCGGGGAGTCGAGGATCAGGATTTTGGGTTGGGTCAGCACCCATTTTGCCAGCACGATTTTCTGCTGGTTACCGCCAGACAGTGTGGAAACGGGCAGGTCCGGGTCACTGACACGCACGCCAAGTTCGGCGATCCACTGATGGATCAGCTGGTTTTTCCGCCCTTCGTCGATCAGATGGGCGCGATTGCGTAACTTACCGAGAATGGAGATCACCATGTTGTCGCCCACTGACTGCTGCTGCACCAGCCCCAGCGTCAGACGATCTTCCGACACATACGCCACGCCGGATTTGATCGCATCCTGGTGGCTGCGAAAACGCACCGGCTTGCTGTCGAGCCAGATTTTTCCGCTGTCGGGACGGGTCATGCCAAACAGCGACAGCGCCAGCTCGGTGCGCCCCGATCCGAGGCGGCCGCACAGCCCCAGCACTTCCCCTTCGCGCAGGGTAAAGCTGACATCCTGGTATTGCCCGGCGCGGGTCAGATGTTCCACCTCCAGCAGCGTGCGGGCATCCGCAGGCGGCGGGGACTTCAGTTCAAAATCGAAGGTCATGCCGGTCATCAGTTCGGTCAGACGGCGGCTGTCGATATCGGCCGCAGGCCAGGTGCCGATCTTACGTCCATCGCGGATCACCGTGACCCGGTCGGAGATCTCCAGCACTTCATCCAGACGATGGCTGACAAACACCACGCAGATATTCTTCTCTTTCAGGTAACGCACGGTGCGCAGCAGCTGGTTGACTTCGGTGCGGGTCAGCGAGGCGGTAGGCTCATCCATGATCACCAGCCGGGCGTCGGCGACCAGAGCACGGCAGATCGCCACCTGCTGGCGCTGGGCAATCGACAACGCGGCTACCTTGTCATCCAGATTCAGGCTGAATTGCAATTCATCGATGATGTTCTGCGCAATCTGCCGCACTTTTTTCGCGTGATACCAGCCCAGCAGGCTTTGCAGGTTATGTTCAAAGGCGATGTTCTCCGCCACGCTCAGATTGGGAAACAGCGAGAGATCCTGGTAGATCACCTGAATACCAAACTGGCGCGCCTGCTTCGGCGTCAGGCGGGGAAAGTGTTCTCCCTCGCCCAGCACAATACGGCAGCCGCTATCCGGGGCATGCACCCCGGAGATCACTTTAATCAGCGTGCTTTTACCGCAGCCGTTGGTACCGGCAAGACAGTGGACTTCGCCTGCCATCAATGACAGCGAAAGGTCACTGAGTGCGCGGTTACCGCCGAAGGTTTTCGACAGGTTTTCCAGCGAAATCAGGGGCCGGTTTGCGGTTAAGGTTGTCATTTATAACCCCAGCTTGACCAGTTTAGGCAGGTTGGTTTTATCCAGACTTTCGGTGTTGTTGCCGAGAAGGGTGTGCGTCTGCTCGTCAACCTTCACCTTGCCCAGCCCTTCGATGGTCATTCCGTCGGTGATCGGCTGGTTTTTCTGCATCATGTCGGCCAGACGAACAAACACTTCTCCGGCGGTTCTCGGGTTCCAGATATAGCCGCCCTTAATCGCACCACGGGCAACCAGTGAGGCACCCTGGCCCGGACTGAAGGCACCGACAACGCATACCTGGTCAATTTTTTTACGGTTCATCACCGCACGGCCCGCCCCGATCGGACCTTGAGAACCAAACGCCATAATGCCGCCGAGATCGGGGTATTTCGACATCAGCTCATTGGTGGTGCGGATGGAGTCATCCAGCGATTCTCCGACGCCAAACTTGTCGGTCACCCTCTGCATATTCGGGTAATGTTCTTTCTGGTAGTTGAGCGCGGCATCGGTCCACTGCTGATGCAATGGCACCGTCAGGCTGCCAACGTACATGGCGTATTTGCCTTTCTCGTGCATGCACTGCGCCAGCGCTTTCATATGATTGATGCCGTGGGTGGCGGCATCCACCAGTTCAAAATCCCAGTTGGCATTGGGCTGGCCGGGGGATTCATGGGTGATCACTTTAATGCCCGCCGCCCGCGCCCGTTGCAGAACCGGCTCCAGTACTTTCGGGTCGTTAGGCACCACGCCGATAATATCGACCTTCTGCGCAATCAGGTCTTCAATAGCGCGAACCTGTAAGGCCGGGTCGGCAGATGTCGGTCCTACCTGCCAGGCATTAATTCCACGTTTGGCGGCTTCTTCTTTAATGCCCGCTTCCATCGCGTTAAACCAGGGAATACCGCCAACTTTCACTACCACGCCCATCCGTAACGGTTGGGCAGCGTGCAGTGAGCTGGCGGCAAACAGGGCGAGCAGGGTGCAGGTCAGGATGCTTTTTTTCATATTTCGCTCCGTAAGTTCTCTTGATTAATGAGCTGTGTGGCGTACTGACGGCGCGAGCAATCAATAATATTGACCCCGTTCCACGCCAGCTCTTGTTGTAATTCTGTATCTTTCAGATTGTCGGTAATTAAAAAATCCACGTCGCGGTAATGACAAATACGGGCAAACGACGGTTGAAGAAATTTGCTGGCATCCAGTAATAAATATTTTCTTTCTGATGCCAGCAGCATTTGTTGTTTTAAATGCGCCTTATTTTCGTTGCCTTCACGCAGGTAGCCATCGGTGCCGAGGCTGCTACAGGAAAAGAAGGCTTTATTAATTAAAAATTCGGTTAAAGGGCGTTCTGCCACCACGCCGGTAAAGTCTTCGTTGCGGGCGGAATATTCTCCCCCCAGACAAATCGTGCGAATACTTCCTTTTGCGGCCAACGTTTCGACCGTCCTGAGTGAATTCGTCAGGACAGTTAATTCAATATCCGGTAACTGGCGGGCCAGGAACCAGCAGGTGCTGCTGCTGTCGAGTAACAGGCAGTCACCGGGGCTGATAAAATCGAGTGCGCGTTTGGCTATCGCCATTTTCTGCGTCACGTTTTCATTGATACGCTGACGGAAAACGAGGTCATGCTCATGTCGTTCGCGGAGTCGCTCCGGGCTGTTTCCCTGCTGCGTGCGGGCAATCACTGCACCGCCGTAGCTGCGATGCAGCAGACCCTTCTTTTCCAGCAGGGTTAAATCGCGTCGAATCGTTTCCTGTGATACCAGGCAACGTTCCGCCAGTTCAGCAACCAGAACGCGGCCCTGCTGGCTGAGTGTTTCGACAATTTGCCGCTGACGTTCAATCGGCATCATAAGCATCCTCCGGTGTGATAAAAGGTACGGCATCGCCTGCCCGTAAAATGTGGTCCAGACAGGAGTCCAGCCGCCACGGTTTGACGTTGCGTAATTAAGTGATCAATCTCTAAATAAATAAGTTGGTGTTACTTTTGTTTCTTATTTAATGGTGACGTAAGTCACATTAATGGGGGTGATTTTGCGGGCTTTATGCGAAATGGTTTTCCTGGCGATTTATCGGTGATTGAAAATAACATGACCGTGAATGCCCGGTTATGTGGATTTGACCGATTGTCGATGGCAACGGCGACTGTCCGATAAATCCGATTGAGACGCTGGCAGGATCTGCGCATGATGAATGCTGTACACGGATTGTCCGTGATGGTGTTTTTACTGCGTGATCAAACAGGGACCTCATCGATCAATGTCTTACTGGACGAAATGGTTATGGCTACTCTCGCTCTCTTATGCGGCTTCTGTACAGGCGCAGCCGTTACAGAAGACCTTTTCTGACTGGCAGATCACCTGTAATAACCTCAACAGCTGCGAAGTGCGCAGCATTCCGGGGAACAATGGCCTGGCAATGACGCTACAGCGGGAGGCGGGTAGCGATGCCCCGGCACAGTTACGCATTGATTACGGCAACCGTTTTAGCGGCAAGCTGCCCGGCGGTGCATTGCAGGATAATCTGTTGCTGGACGGGCAGCGTTTAAAGCTCGATCTCAAACACTGGGAGGTGGAGCCGCACCATCTGCGCACCACTCACAGCATCTCGATTGATGAATTCCTCGCCCAGGTGATGGATGCCGATACCATTCAACTGCTCTACCGGGCGGATGCGACGATCGGGCTTCACGGGCTGAAGGCCGCGTTGCTGTTAATGGATGAAGTACAGGGGAGAATTAACAGCACCAGCGCCTGGATACAGCGCGGCGATCGCGCCGCCAGCAACGTCCCGCCCGCCCCGGCGCTGCCGATGCTGGATGTGCCGCGCCATGCGCCGCAGGCGTTAACGAATGAGGAGTCCAGTGGACTGATTGATTTTGGCACCTGGCGGGCCACCAGCGATAGCTGCTCGCTGAATCCGCTGCGGCGCGAAGTCAGTGTGTCACCGCTCAGTGATGATAAGGCGCTGCTGCTGGTCAGCTGTGAAATGGGGGCGTACAACATGATTGACCTGGCGTATGAAGTGTCGCGCAGCCAGCCTTATGTATCGAAAAGCATTACCCTGACGCTGCCGTTTTCCCCACCGGAGCGCACGGATAATCAGCTGGAGCTGGTGAATGCCGATTTCGATGCAGCGCGTGGTGAATTACAAACCTTCAGCAAAGATCGTGGCCTGGGTGACTGCGGTGTCGCCACGCGCTGGCAGTATAACGGCCGCCAGTTTGTGCTGGCCGAATATGCGCAGGAGAGTACCTGCGATGCCTGGCACAGCAGCGACCAGTGGCCGATGCTGTATGAGAGCCAAAGCGTCCCGCCCCAGGATAACGCCTCGGTGGAGATGCACCAGGAGTGAGAGAAAAAGATGACGTCTCTTCATGTTGATTAAAATGTATAGGTAATTGCCGCCATGCCAGTGGCTTCATTGCGGCGAAAAACAATCGGGCTGTTGGCGGCATGATCGCTAAGCCAGGTATAGCCCGCCACCAGCGTGGTGCCCCATTGCGGGGTAAACTGGTGTCCCCATGTCAGACTGTTTTGTACGCCATACATTCCGCCGGGCGCAGCGTAGCGGCGGAAACCGCTGCGTGAACTCTGCGGGTCGTTAACACCGTAAAACGTGTTCATATAGCGGCCATCGCCAAACAGCGCGGCGGACTGAAAGGCGAGAGTGTCGCTTTCATTCTGTAGTGGGATCAATGTCACTGACGTTTGATACTGCACGCCCTGACTGTCGCTCAACGGCAGCGTTGCTTTGCCTTCCACGGAGAGCCACGGCGCAATCGTCCAGCCAACGGCCAGCGCCGTATTCAGCGCGGCGTCAATATTTCCCATCCCTTTGAGAGTGTCAGACCCGTCGCGCCATGAGGCCTTTTTATCCGAACGCCCCAGGCTGTAGCCCAGCGTATGCTCCAGATACAGCCCCGAGTCGGCCTGCAGGTCATATCCCAGACCTTTTTGCGAGTCGAAAAACACCGCGCCATCGCGGGCCTGTATCACTGGCACAAGCTGCCACTGGTGCTGGTCGGAACCGCTGTAACGCGGCGCGCTGGCTGCCCCGATCCCCAGGGTCAGGCTTTTCGGGTCCGGGTCGGCGGCGCGGGCGATAAAACTGATGTTCATGACGGCAAGACAGCTAATGCACAGGGTAAATTTTCTGGTTATCATCGTCGCTCCTCAGCACCGAATCATCACGGCTCACAAGTGGCCGCACATCTGATACCGAATGATGAACAGGCAGTGTCAATTTACTGCCAGGGTTTTATGAAGAAACAGTCAAGGTGATGAAATGCAGATGAAACGCGTACTGATTATTGAGGACGACGCGGATGCGGCTAACGTCCTGGAAGCCTATTTACGCCGGGAGAATTACCATGTCGCCATTGCCAGCGACGGATTAACCGGGCTGGATCTGTCGCAGAGCTGGAAGCCGGACCTGATCCTGCTTGATATCATGCTGCCTGGGATGAATGGCACAGAGGTGCTGGCGGCCGTGCGCCGTAAAGGGGATATTCCGGTGATCATGGTCTCCGCGATGGGGGATACGCCGGATAAAATTGGCGCACTGCGCTATGGCGCCGATGACTACGTGGTAAAACCGTACAACCCGGGTGAGGTGGTGGCACGCGTTCAGGCGGTGCTGCGCCGCACATCCAGCCTGACCCAGCGCCAGGAGATCCTGCGCTGGCAGGGGCTGGAGGTTGATGTTGAATCGCTCACCGCCGGTGTCAGAGACGGGGCGGGCAAGGTGACGGGGCTGGAACTCACTCCAACCGAACTCTCATTGCTCACCACGCTGATGCAGTCCCAGACCTATCCTTTTTCCCGTCAGATGCTGCTGGAGCGCTGCCTGCCAGAGAGCGAAGCGCTGGAGCGCGTGGTCGATACGCATATGTATAACCTGCGTAAAAAGCTGGAAAATGCGGGCATTGCGGATGTCCTGCATAACGTGCGCGGTGTGGGTTACCGGTTCAGACAGCCATGAGCCAGCACAAACAACAGAGCCTGTGGCGCTGGATCTGCATGAGGATCCTGGCGCTGGCCATGGGATCAGTGGTCTTGATCGCTTTATGCATGTGGCTGCGTTTTGTGATTCAGAAATACTGGGTACTCAATCATATGACGGCCTCTGACCGAGCGGAGCTGGCCGTCCTGTTGAAACATCCGGAGCGGGATATTGCCCGCTTTCACCAACTGATCGATGCGGGCTGGGGCCTTGGTTATTCGATGCCGGACATCGCCTCATCAGACTGGCTGACGCTGGCGACGTTAATTGTGATTGCGCTGCCGGTCATTATTATCTTCGGGCTGGGTGCCGCGCGGCCGCTGTCCGAACAGTTCAGCCGCCTGGCGACCGCGGCACGATCGGTGGCACGCGGTGAGTTTGGTACGCGGGCAGGGGCGGTGGAAAACGCCCCCGCTGAACTCGCACAGTTTACCCACGATTTTAATCTTATGTCTCAGCAGCTTGAACGTTACGATCGTGAGCTGCGCACCTCCCATGTCGCCATGGCGCACGAGCTGCGTTCACCGCTGACGGCTGCGATAGGGCGCCTTCAGGGGATGATAGACGGCGTATTTGAGCCGGTCCCGAGCCAGCTGAACATGGTGATGAAGCAGCTTCAGCACCTGAACCGGCTGACGGATGAGCTGCATCTGCTATCGCTTGCCGATGCCGGAGAACTGTCGTTCAGCCTGAGCACCTTCGATTTGACCGAACTGCTGCGTGAGCGCGTGATATGGATGAAACCGCAGGCGGAAGAGACCGGGATGAGCATGTCTGTCACTGCGGGCGCTCCTGCGCCTTTTCGCGGGGATCCTTTTCGTCTGGGGCAGGTCTTTACCATTCTGATGGAAAATGCCCTGCGCTACGCAGGCGAAGGCCACGTGCTGGATATCGATGTTCAGCGTCAGCTTAAGGGCTATGTGATCACCTTCCGCGATCATGGGCCGGGCGTGGAGGCAGAATTTCTGCCGCTGATGTTCGAACGATTTGCCCGGGCTGACTCTTCGCGGGCACGACACTCAGGCGGCAGTGGACTGGGTCTGTCGATAGCCCGGGCAATTTGTGAAGCCTGCGGTGGGCAGCTGGTGGCCTCACTGCCTGCGGAAGGCGGGCTGATGATCAGCCTGCATTTACCCTTTGCCACGCCGGAGGGGGAATAAAATCGCCTGAATTGACGGTTTCTTGATAATACGTGCAGCAAATCTGGACAGTCGCGCGATTGAATAAGGCGATTACCGTTCAGGAATAGCGTTATGACCGATACCTTCACCGATTACGCCCGTCAGATACTGCATCATCTCAACCTCCCGGGGCGGTTCTCCCTCTCCTGGCTGTGGTTTATGACACTGCCCGTCGCGTTTCTCCTTGTTGCCTGTGGCGGCAAGGAGAAAACCCCTGCGCCGACCGCTCGTCCGGTGCGCTATGTGGTGGCACCGGCTTCGCTTTCCGGCAGCGTGCAGTTGCAGACCGGGGAGATCCTGGCTCACGATGAAACGACTCTGGCGTTTCGCCTGGATGGACGCATATTGTCGCGCGCCGTGGATGTGGGGGACAAGGTGAAGGCAGGGCAGCTGCTGGCGATGCAGGATAACAGCACGGGCCGGAATCAGCTGGGCAGTGCGCGCGCCGATCTCGCCAGCGCACAGGCGGCTGAACGGGTGGCGGCATTGAATGTGCAGCGGATGAACACGCTGACGCGAACCGGGGCCATCGCCCGCGTTCAGCTGGATACGGCGCGTTCAGACTGGCAGGCGGCTTTATCCAAACGACAGAGCAGCGAAGCGGCACTTAAAAATGCCCAGGACAGCCTGAGCTGGACGCGCCTGACGGCGCCTTCGGACGGTATTATCACCGCGGTCAGCGCCCAGCCAGGTCAGGTTGTCAGTGCCGGACAGGCGGTGTTCACCCTCGCTGCGGGCAATGAACGCGATGCGATCTTTGACGTCAGCGATCCGCATGCTCTGACGCAAAACAGCCCCCAGCCTGTACAGATCTCACTGCTTGCCGACCCCGGTGTGACAACCCAGGGACAGCTGCGTGATATCAGCCCGCAGGCCGATCCTCAAACGCGTACCTGGCGCGTGCGCGTGACGCTGGAGAATCCACCGGACAGCATGGCGCTGGGGGCCAGTGTGCAGGCAGAGTGGCGGCATGAGGGGCAACGCAGCATCGCACTGCCCGCGTCCGCCTTGACCCGGCTGGGGGATAAACCCGCCGTTTTCGTGGTGGATCGTACCCACCTCCGCGTGCTGATACGTCCGGTCAGCCTGGGGAACTCTGATCTGAGCAGCATTGCGGTGACGGCAGGTATCCTGCCGGGAGAGCGGGTAGTAACAGCAGGCGTCAGCAAACTGCGTGACGGTGAAAAAGTCAGACTGCTGGAGGAAGGCGAATGACCCCGCACATGCCGACATCGCGTTTCAATCTCTCCACCTGGGCCTTACAGCACCAACAACCGATCGTCTTCTTTATGCTGCTGGTGATGGTGGCAGGTATCCTCAGCTATGCGCAGCTGCCGCGTAATGAAGATCCGGCGTTTACCATCAAAACCGCCGTGGTATCGGCATCCTGGCCGGGTGCTGATGTAACAGATACGGTTAATCTGGTCACGGATACGCTGGAGAAGAAACTTCAGGAAATTCCTTATCTCGATTATGTCGAGAGTGAAACCCGCGCCGGGCAGTCGGTGATTTTTGTTAACCTGCGCGATGATACGCCCCCTGCCTCAGTGCCTGATATCTGGTATCAGGTGCGCAAAAAAGTGCAGGATATTACGCCTTCGCTTCCCCAGGGAGTGCAGACGCCCCAGGTCAACGACGAGTTTGATGATACGTTTGGCACGATTTACGGTTTCACCGCCGAAGGCTTCTCCCCGCGCGAACTGCGCGACCGGGTTGAAGACATTCGCCGCAGCCTGATGTCGCTGCCGGATATGGGCAAAATCATGCTGACGGGGGTGCAGGAAGAGCAAATGGTGATTGCCTTTTCGCCGCGTAAAATGGCGGGGCTGGGGATGGATCTTCAGCAGGTCACCGAGGCCATTCGTGCGCAGAATGCCGTGGTGCCCGCCGGGGAAATACGCAGCGACAGGGAAAATATCGCGCTGCGCGTGACCGGCTCGCTGGGGTCCGCGCAGAGTGTGCAAGCTGTCGTGCTGCATATTGGCGATCGTTATATCCCCCTTAGCGCGATTGCCACCGTCACCCGGGAAGTGGCAGAGCCGCCCGCTGCTGCATTTCGCGTCAATGGTCAACCCGCCATCGGTCTGGCGATATCCATGGCCGCTACCGGCAACATGATTCGTTTTGGTGAGGCGGTGAACCAGCGTATGGCGGCGATTCAGGCCGGGCTGCCGCACGGGATTGAGATGGTCAGGGTGGCTGACCAGAGCGCCGTGGTAAAGCAGGCCGTCAGTGGATTTACCCGGGTGCTGACGGAAGCGGTGGTTATCGTGATGGCGGTTTCTTTTCTCTCGCTGGGTATGCGGGCCGGGCTGGTGGTGGCCGCCGCGATCCCGCTGGTGCTGGCGATGACCTTCGTGGGCATGATGCTGGCGGGGATCGGGTTACAGCGCATTTCGCTGGGGGCGCTGATTATCGCGCTCGGCCTACTGGTGGATGATGCGATGATCACCGTGGAAAGCATGGTGTCACGGCTGGAAGCGGGAGACAGCCGCTGGAAGGCCGCCAGCTATGCGTTTCAAACCACCGCCTTCCCGATGTTGACGGGGACGCTGGTAATGATTGCCGGTTTTATCCCGGTCGGGTTTGCCGCCTCCAGCGCGGGAGAATACTGTTTTTCTCTGTTTGTTGTCGTGACGATCGCGCTGCTCTCCTCCTGGGTCGTTGCTATCCTGTTTTCTCCGCTGATCGGCACCTGGCTACTGCCCGCCGCCCTTAAATCACATCAGGCCGGGCCGGGGCGGGTGGCGCGCGGGTATCACCGCTTACTGATGCTGGCGCTGGGGCACCGGCTGAAAACCGTGACCGCTGCGCTGACGTTGCTGGTGCTGGCAGGGTGGGGAACAACCTTTATGCAGGGAGAGTTTTTTCCGGCGTCCGACCGGCCTGAGCTGCTGGTGAGCCTGACGCTGCCCGGCAACGCCTCTCAGACAGAAACCGAACGCCAGACCGCGCGGCTTGAGCGGGCATTACGCGGCAATCCCCATATTGATCGCCTCTCCAGCTATGTCGGCACCGGGGCTATCCGTTTTTATCTGCCGATGGATGTATTACTCGATAATGAAAACACCGCCCAGCTGGTCGTGGTGGCGAAGAGTCTTGAGGATCGTGAAGTGCTGCAACAGCAGCTGGAGAAGATCCTGTCGGAGAGTTTCAGTGATATCGCCACGCGCGTTTCGCCGCTCGAACTGGGGCCGCCGGTCGGCTGGCCAATAAAGTACCGCGTCAGCGGGCCGGATTATCATCAGGTTCAATCGATTGCCCGGCAGCTGGCGGCGATCCTCGGCGACAGTACGCTCACCCGTGAGGTGAATCTGACCGCCGGTGAACCGGAGCGCGTCATCACTCTGATGATCAATCAGACGGCGGCACGGGCGGCGGGCGTCTCCTCGGAAAGCGTGGCCGCAGCACTGAATACCCTCTGGTCAGGCAGCGTGGTGACGACAGTCCGTGACGGTAACCGACAGGTGGATGTGATGCTGCGGGCCAATGACCGGGAACGTCAGGATCTGACGACGCTCTCCTCCCTGCAACTGACCACCAGCGGCGGCATCAAGGTGCCCTTAAGTCAGGTGGCAACGCTTCGCTGGGGCATCCAGGACCCGGTGATCTGGCGCCATCAGCGTATGCCGTTTATCACCGTGCAGACTGACCTGGCACCGGGCCTGCGTGCGGAGGGGGTATCGCAACAGTTGGCGGCCCCGGTCACGCAACTGCGAGCGTCATTACCCCCTGGCTACCGGATTGACGAAGGCGGATCGGTGGCTGAATCGGATAAGGGCAACAACTCGGTGTTTGCCGTTCTGCCGGTGACGCTGTTTGTGATGCTGATCCTGCTGATGATCCAGCTACAGCGTTTCTCGCGTATGCTGCTGGCGCTGCTGATGGCGCCCTTTGGGCTGATTGGTATTGTGCTGGCGATGTTACCGACCGGCACGCCGATGGGCTTTGTGGCACTGCTCGGGATGATTGCGCTGGCCGGGATGATTATCCGTAATGCGGTGATTCTGATCGGGGAGGTGGACAGCAACCTTGGGCGGGGAATGGAAAAACAGCAGGCGATTATCGCTGCCGCGCAGCATCGATCTCGCCCGATCATGCTGACCGCCTGTGCGGCGATTCTGGGTATGATCCCGATAGCCGAACAGGTGTTCTGGGGACCGATGGCCTATGCCATCATCGGCGGGTTGCTGGTGGCCACGCTGGTGACACTGACGGTGCTGCCCGCCTGTCTCAGCCTGGTGATAAAAGACGATGCGGTGCCGGAAGCATAAAAAAACCGCCTTGCGGCGGTTATGTATTTTGGGCTGGATAGGCGTTAATGCGCTTTCAGCAGCGCGTCCGCATGGCTGACGATGTTTTCCACCGTAAAGCCAAACTCCGCGAACAGCTTCTCGGCCGGGGCCGATTCACCAAAGCCGGTCATCCCGACGATGGCGCCGTTCAGGCCAACATATTTGTACCAGTAGTCAGCGATACCGGCTTCCACCGCCACACGCGCCGTGACGGCAGCAGGCAGCACGGATTCACGGTAGGCCACATCCTGAGCATCAAACAGGTCGGTTGAAGGCAGCGATACCACGCGCACCTTGTGGCCGCTGGCGGTCAGCTTGTCGGCTGCGCCCAGGGTGATTTCCACTTCGGAACCGGTAGCAATCAGGATCACATCCGGCGTGCCGTTGCTGTCTTTCAGCACGTAACCGCCGCGCGAAATATTGGCCAGCTGCTCTTTCGTACGCTCCGGTTGCGCCAGGTTCTGACGCGACAGGATCAGCGCGGTTGGGCCATTATGACGCTCGACGGCATGTTTCCACGCCACGGCGGTTTCTACCTGGTCGCACGGACGCCAGACGCTCATATTGGGTGTTACGCGCAGGCTGGCGATCTGCTCAACCGGCTGGTGCGTCGGGCCATCTTCGCCCAGGCCGATCGAGTCGTGGGTGTAGACCATAATCTGACGCGCCTTCATCAGTGCCGCCATACGCACGGCGTTACGCGCATACTCAACGAACATCAGGAAGGTGGCGGTGTAAGGGATAAAGCCACCGTGATGCGCCAGGCCATTGGCAATCGCCGTCATGCCGAATTCGCGCACGCCGTAGTGAATATAGTTTCCGGCCAGGTCCTCTTTGATCGACTTCGAGCCAGACCAGATAGTCAGATTGCTTGGTGCCAAATCAGCAGAGCCACCTAAGAACTCTTTCAGCAGCGGACCGTAAGCTTCCAGCGCGTTTTGCGAGGCTTTACGGCTGGCGATTTTTTGCGGATTGGCCTGCAACTGTTCAATGTACTTCTGGGTTTCGGCCTGCCAGTTCTCCGGCATCCCTCCGGTCATACGGCGGGTGTATTCAGCGGCCAGCTCAGGGTAAGCGGTTTTGTACGCGGCAAATTTCGCGTCCCACGCTTTTTCCGCTTTCGCACCGGAGTCTTTCGCATCCCACTGCGCATAAATCTCTTTCGGGATTTCAAACGGCGGATAATTCCAGCCCAGCGCTTTACGCGTCAGCGCCACTTCTTCATCGCCCAGCGCCGCACCGTGCGCTTCTTCTTTCCCGGCTTTGTTCGGCGAACCGAAACCAATCACGGTTTTACAAATCAGCAGCGACGGTTTGTCGGTGACGCTCTGCGCTTCTTTGATCGCGTTGGCAATCGCATCCGGGTTGTGGCCGTCGATATCGCGGATCACATGCCAGTGATAGGCTTCAAAACGTTGTGCAGTATCGTCGGTAAACCAGCCTTCCACTTCACCATCAATCGAAATGCCGTTGTGATCGTAAAAGCCGATCAGTTTACCTAAGCCCAGCGTACCCGCCAGTGAGCAGACTTCATGGGAGATGCCTTCCATCAGGCAGCCATCACCCATAAACACGTAAGTATGGTGGTCGACAATCTCATGATCCGGGCGGTTAAACTGCGCGCCCAGCGTCCGTTCCGCAATCGCCAGTCCGACAGCATTCGCCAGACCCTGGCCCAGCGGCCCGGTGGTGGTTTCCACGCCTGGCGTGTAGCCCAATTCCGGGTGGCCCGGCGTTTTTGAATGCAGCTGGCGGAAGTTTTTCAGCTCGGACATCGGTAGATCGTAGCCGCTGAGATGCAGCAGGCTGTAAAGCAGCATTGAGGCGTGGCCGTTCGACAGAATAAAGCGGTCGCGGTCAGCCCAGGCCGGGTTGTTCGGGTTGTGATGCAGGAAATCACGCCACAGCACTTCAGCGATATCGGCCATACCCATTGGCGCACCCGGATGACCAGATTTGGCTTTTTGCACCGCATCCATACTGAGCGCGCGGATGGCATTTGCCAGTTCTTTACGTGAAGACATTGCTTCCTCCTTGTTGCATAGGGGCGGATCGTCGATCCGCCGGGGAGACAGAGATAATAAAGAGGGGGATTACAGACGTGCCGCCAGCACGTCTTCCAGTTTTTGCTGGTCAACGGCGAACTGGCGGATACCTTCAGCCAGTTTTTCTACTGCCATCGGGTCCTGATTATGTTCCCAGCGGAATTCTGCTTCAGACAGCGGCGCTGGCTGGTGGAAGCCCTGAGTGGACGGCGTCAGTTTGCGTTCGACCGGGGCATTGCTGGCCTGAAGTTCTTCCAGCAGATTCGGCGCGATGGTCAGACGGTCGCAGCCCGCCAGGGCGAGGATCTGATCAACTTTACGGAAGCTGGCACCCATGATCACGGTGTTATAGCGATGCTGCTTGTAGTAGTCGTAGATGTTGCGCACGGATTTCACACCCGGATCTTCATCTACCACATACGGGTTGAGCGGTTTACGGCTGTTGTACCAGTCGTAGATGCGGCCAACAAACGGTGAGATCAGGAACACGTCGGCTTCAGCGCAGGCACGGGCCTGAGCGAAGGAGAATAAAAGGGTCAGGTTGCATTGAATGCCGTTTTTCTCCAGCTCTTCCGCGGCTTTGATCCCTTCCCAGGTGGACGCCAGCTTGATGAGGATGCGTGAACGGTCGATACCGTTTTCTTCATACATTCTCACCAGTTTTTCAGCTTTGGTGACGCACATACCGCGATCGAAAGAGAGGCGCGCATCAACTTCAGTAGACACGCGGCCAGGAACACTTTTCAGGATCTCCAGACCGAGGTTAACCGCGACTTTGTCGCTGGCATTGATAATCTGGGTTTCTTTACTGCCGCCCTGTTTTTTGGCGTACTCGATGGCGTCAGTAATCAGATGTTTGTAGGCGTCCAGGCCAGAGGCTTTCAGGATCAGAGACGGGTTGGTTGTGGCATCTTCCGGGTGGTAGTTACGGATGGATTCAATGTCGCCACTATCAGCCACCACGGTGGTGAATTGTTTCAGTGCGTCTAGCTGGTTCATCTAAAGCTCCTTGATAAGCAATCTGTGATGCAAATTTGACCGTGACGCAATTGTTGCGGCTGTTTCTCACAGGCAAGACGCAACAACTCTACTCGACACGGCTGGGTATTCTTAGGCGAAACATTGCATCAGACCCGCGACAATGGGAATGCGTTTTCTCTGATTGTTGCGATGGGTTCGCCCAATGGGCCAGTCTGCTGGCAGCAAAAATAGCACAAGGGCTAAGTGTAGCAGCTCAGGGAAAACACGGCGGCACAGGGGAGGGTGCGCCGCACCTAAGGATTACTTTTCGACGACTTTCTGTTCGTAATAGCTGATTTTCTCGACTTTTTCTGTTGAGCCGCCGCCTTCAAATTCAGCATTTAGCCAGCTGTTCACAATGCTGCGGGCCAGCTCCGGCCCGATGACGCGTGCGCCCAGCGTCATCACCTGCGCATTGTTACTCTTGCGTGCGCGCTCGGCAGAGTAGGTATCGTGACACTGTGCCGCACGGATCCCCGGCACCTTGTTTGCCACAATCGCCATGCCGATCCCGGTTCCGCAAATCAAAATTCCACGCTGGTGCTTACCTTCACGAATGGCGTTAGCCACCGTCCAGGCGACATCGGGATAGGCGTTATCCGCATGCTGTCCCCTATCGCAACTGTAGTCAGTGATAACAAAGCCTGACTGCTGGAGGTAGCAGACAAGAAATTTTTTCAACTCAGTAGCGGCATCATCAGCGCCGATCGCAATCGAAACCATGGCAAATCTCTCCAAAAAAGGTGAAGTAAGTGGCCGACGATCGTCAGGGGTCGCGGCCTGAATATGACTACACTAAGCGCAAATATTCAAATATTCAAATGTTCAATTGTAGATCATATGTTTTGTTTGAATTGACGAGATTACGAAAATAAAAGTGGGGGTTGTCACAAAAAATAATCATAAACTCACTTGGTTATGCTGATTTATCCTGTTTCACGCCATTTGTCACAGTTCGCAACTCAAGGTGTTGGCTTAATCCTTTCCGCTGTGTAGTGTTCAATTGCTCGGTTATCGTGTAAATGATCATTAGAAGGGGAAGCGATTATGTGTCAGCAGAGGGAAGTTCAGCATCGCCGTGTTGAGGGCATACCATCACGGATGAAAGCTGTTGTAGCGTTTGCACCCGGAGATTACCGACTACAGGAAGTGGATGTTCCTTGTCTCGAAAACGGCGAGATTCTGGTGAAGGTAGAAGCCTGCGGCATCTGCGCTGGAGATATAAAAGCCTGGGAGGGGGCACCCAGTTTTTGGGGAGATGATAAGCAACCCGCCTATATCAAAGCGCCCATGATCCCGGGGCATGAGTTTATCGGTCATGTTGTTGCGCTGGCTGATGATGTTGAGGCGTTCGCGCTCGGCGACCGGGTTATTTCAGAACAAATTGTGCCGTGCTGGGGCTGCCGTTTTTGCCACCGGGGACAGTACTGGATGTGTGAGAAGCACGATCTTTATGGTTTCCAAAATAATGTCAACGGCGGTATGGCGCAGTACATGAAGTTTACCAAAGAGGCGATCAACTACCACGTCCCCGACGAATTGCCGATTGAGGACGCCATTTTGATTGAACCCTATGCCTGTTCGTTGCATGCGGTACAGCGCGCCAATATCAAACTTGGCGATGTGGTGGTGCTGGCCGGAGCGGGAACCCTGGGGTTGGGAATGATTGGCGCTATTAAGAAGTCTGGTCCGGCAAAACTGGTGGTGCTTGATCTGTCGGATAAACGTCTGGCACTGGCGAAAGAGTTTGGGGCCGATATCGTCATTAACCCGGCGTCTCAGGATGCGGTCAAGCGAGTGAAAGAGATGACTGACGGCTATGGCTGCGACATCTATATCGAAGCCACAGGCGCAGGAAAGTCGGTGGAGCAAGGGCTGACGATGATCCGTAAGCTGGGCACGTTTGTGGAGTTTTCAGTATTCAAAGATCCGGTCAGCATTGACTGGAGCATCATTAGTGACCGTAAGGAACTGGATGTCCTCGGTTCTCACCTCGGACCGTATTGCTACCCGCTGGTTATTGAAGGTATCCGCGACGGGTCATTCCCGACCAAAGGGGTTGTCACACATACCTTGCCGCTTGAGCGATTCACTGAAGGTTTTGAGCTGATGAAACGCGGCGTTGACTCCATCAAAGTGGTGCTGAATCCAAATCTCTAAATCTATTCATGTAAGTGCGGCATTCCCGGTATGGCCGGGCGCACTTCCTGAGATCCATTCCAGGAGGGGATATGTTGCAACGATTCGTCGTTCGCACTGGCCTGTCACCTAAGTTGTTGTTGGGTTATGCCGGTGTATTGATATTTATGATGGGAGAGGGGTTGGAGCAGGGATGGCTCTCGCCTTATCTGATTGAAAACGGTATGAGCGTACAGCAGTCGGCACTGCTGTTCAGCGTATACGGTTTTGCCGCAGCGATTGCTGCATGGTTTTCAGGCGTGCTGGCTGAAATCTATACCGCCAGACGGGTGATGCTGGTCGGATTGATTTTGTTCATGATTGGCTCCGTGCTGTTTCTCTCTGTTGGTTTACCCAGCCATCATCTGGGCACCATGATCCCGACCTATGCGCTGCGCGGTCTGGGTTATCCGTTGTTTGCTTATGGTTTTTTGGTTTGGGTGGCCTATGAAGCACCTAAAGAGCGGCTGGGTTCTGCGGTAGGTATCTTCTGGTTTGTGTACAGCGGCGGATTAAGCGTACTGGGAGTCCTCTATTCCAGCATGGCGCTGCCGCTGCTGGGGGAGATTAACACGCTGTGGAGTGCCCTGATTTTCGTCGCACTGGGTGCAATGATTGCCCTGTTACTTAACCGGGGCGATGCAGCGGAACAGGCATCGTGTGTGAAACCCTCTCTGGCATATGTAGTGAAGGGGATTACCATCGCCGTTGAAAACCCCAAAATTGGTCTGGGGGGGATCGTCCGCACTATTAATACCTCTGCCGCCTATGGCTTCGTGGTCTTTATGCCGACCTACATGATGGATCTCGGCTTCAGCCGTACCGACTGGCTGCATATGTATGCGGCTCTGTGGGGCGTCAATATCATCTTTAACCTGGTTTTTGGCATTGTCAGCGACGGTCTTGGCTGGCGTAACGTGGTGATGTGGTTTGGCTGCATTGGCTGCGCAATCACCACCGTGCTGTTCTTCTATATGCCGCAGTGGGTTGGCGCTAATTACTGGGCAACGGTCACTATGGCTGGCCTGTTTGGGGCCTGCCTGGCTGCGTTTGTTCCGCTTTCTGCTCTGATGCCATCCCTGGCACCGGAAAATAAAGGTGCCGCCATGTCAATTCTGAATCTGGGGGCGGGGTTAAGCACCTTCGTCGGGCCTGCGATTGTTGGCGTGTTTATCGGTTCGCTTGGCGCAGACGGCGTGATCTGGATTTACACCGGCCTTTACCTACTGGCCGCGCTACTCATGAAGTTTGTCACCTTACCCACCCTGGACGACATGACGACGTCCTCGTCCTCGAGCCAATTGATTAAACAGAAGGAAGCATCATGATGAGTTTGTCATTAGAGGGGAAGGTTGCCCTGATCACGGGGGGGGCCGCAGGGATCGGTTATGCCATCGCCCAGGCTTTTTTGCAGCAGGGAGGGCGTGTCGCTCTGTTCGATCGCGATGAACAAGTCGGCCAACTGGCAGATCACATGGATAGCCAGCGAGTGCTGGGACTGACCGTCGATGTGACCGATCGTTTAGCCGTCAATGCAGCAGTGGCCGAGGTTATTCGCCACTTTGGCACGCTGGACATTGCCGTCAACTGCGCTGGCGTGGCGCTGCTGGGGCCTGCCGAGTCGTTGGGAGAAGCAGAGTGGGATCGCACACTTGCAATCAACCTTAAAGGCACATTTCTGGTATGTCAGGCAGCGGGGCAGCATTTTCTGCGCCAGGGCAGTGGCAACATTATCAATATGGCTTCTCAGGCAGCCATCGTCGCATTACCCCAGCATGTGGCTTACTGCGCCAGCAAGGCGGCAGTGGTGGGCTTAACTCAGGTGCTGGCGCTGGAGTGGGGCCCTCACAATATTAATGTGAATGCTATCTCGCCAACGGTTGTGCTGACCGAGTTGGGTGCCAGGGCCTGGGCTGGAGAGTCCGGCGAACAACATAAAAAACAGATCCCATTACGTCGTTTTGCTGAACCTGCACACATTGCGGCAACGGCACTGTTTCTTGCCAGCCCAGGGGCGGCAATGATGAACGGGGCCAACGTGGTGGTCGATGGTGGTTTCACCATTTGTTGAGGTGCCACGGTGCCCATAAATAAGGAGTCATACAATGAATCGCATTATTAACGATCCTGATTATGTGGTGGATGACGCCATTCAGGGATATTTGAAAGCCCATCCTGCTATTTTCCAGGCCACGGCGAACCCACGCGTTCTCAAGCGTCCGCAGTCACCACAAGCCGGAAAAGTGGGTGTGGTTACTGGCGGTGGTTCAGGCCATGAACCGGCCTTCCTCGGTTATATGGGGGAAAACATGCTGGATGCGGTTGCTATTGGGGAGGTGTTTTCTTCGCCGACTGCCGGCGCATTCCTTGATGCATTTAAAGCCGCCGATAGTGGGGCCGGTGTTGCCTGCCTCTACGGTAACTATGCCGGCGATAATATGAACGTCAAAATGGCAATCAAGAAAGCAACGGCGGCAGGTATCGCCGTTAAAACGGTGGTGGCAAATGACGATATTGCTTCTGCTCCCGTTAGTGAAAAGGCGCGCAGGCGTGGCGTGGCTGGGGAAATTTTGATGTGGAAGGTGGGGGGCGCTGCCGCCGCGCAGGGTTACGACCTGGATGGGGTGATCGGCGTGGCGCAGAAGGCAATCGATAACTGCCGCTCTATTGGTGTTGGGCTGAGTTCCTGCACGATCCCTGCGGTCGGGAAGCCTAATTTCCATATCGCTCCGGGGACGATGGAAATTGGGATTGGTCATCACGGTGAGCCGGGTATCGAAGTGGTGCCAACGCAAAGCGCCAAAGAGATGGCATCGACCATGCTTAACTTTGTGCTCGAACACCAGGACGGTGCTAAACACTCAGATGTTATGGTGCTGGTTTCCGGCCTGGGCGCCACCCCAGTGATGGAGCTGTATATCTATTACGCCGAAGTAGAGAAAATCCTGAGTGAGAAAGGGATCCGTGTCCATCGTGCACTGGTTGGTAACTATTTTACCTCGCTGGAGATGATGGGGGTAACACTGACGCTAATGACGCTGGATGATGAACTGAAAAAACTGGTTGATCTGCCGACGCAGGTCCCGGGATTAACACTGTTGGGATAAGACGATGACACAACTTTCAACACAACGTGGCAATATTTTAGTGCATGGCCTGGTGACCATTATCCGTCAGAATCGTGACTATTTGAGTGAAATTGATGGTGCTATTGGCGATGGCGATCATGGGATCAACATGGCGAAGGGGTTCACCCTGTGCGGTGATAAATTGCACGATAGTCAGTCGCTTGCACAAGCGTTTGATACGTTATCCGATGCGCTGATGGAAGGAATAGGCGGCTCAATGGGGCCACTTTATGGCAGCCTGTTTATGGGGATGGCGAACAGTATTCGTGATAAATCGTCACTGACTGCGGGTGAATTTGCCGCTATGCTTCGCGCCGGTTTGCTTGAACTACAGGATATTAGCGAGGCGCGCGTGGGTGATAAATGCCTGATGGATACGCTTATTCCTGCGGTAGAGGCTGCGGAACGTACGGCGGCTATGGGTTACCTGTCGATGCTGGCGGCTATCAGGCAGGCGGCCGTCATCGGGCGTGATTCTACCCGTGATTTGGTGGCGAAAATTGGTCGTGCCAGCCGCTTAGGCGAGCGTTCTCGTGGGGTACTGGATGCCGGGGCCGTTTCCTGCTGTTTATTGTTGACTCAAATGGCGGTTTTTGTAGAAGAGGCACTGGATACCACCACGGCGTAAATATCTGTTGGAGAAAAATCTGAGATTGAACAACAGTAAATGATGTAAATTGTTGCCTGAGGCGCGGCACAGGCTGCCGCGCTCGCTACCGAAACCGACGAAAAGAGACGACTGCCCGGATGGAAAAAAACACGCTATCTCAGGACACTGAACTGCTGACGGAAATTGCCGTTGCATACTATCAGGACGAAATTACCCAGGAAGAGATTGCGCGTAAATTTGGTATCTCCCGCATCAAAGTGGGGCGCTTGTTAAAGCGGGCCAAAGAAGAGGGCATCGTTGAGATCAACGTGCGCTATCACCCGGTATTCAGTACCCGGCTGGAGCAGCAGTTACTGGAGCGTTTCCCGTTACAACGTGCGTTGATTGCCCTCGATCATCATGACGAGGATGAGCAGCGGCGTCAGGTGGCGGCGCTGGTGGCAATGCACCTGTCACAGTCGTTAAAAGATAATGCGGTGGTGGCGGTCGGCCAGGGGCGTAACGTGGCGGCAGTCGCCGATCATCCCGGCAGTGTTCCCACGCGCAACTGCCACTTTATCAGCGGCATTGGCGGGACGCACCGTCCCGGAGATGCCATCAATGCCGACCACATCAGTCGCCGTCTGGCGAAGAAATTTGGCGGTATCAGTGAAACGCTCTACGCCCCGGCCTATGTTGAAGATCGGGCGCTGAAAGAGGCGTTTATGCAGAACGGCACCATCAAAGAGACGCTGGATCGCGCACGTAAGGCCGATGTGGCGCTGGTGGGTATCGGCGATATGAATGAAAACAGCTATATGGTGAAGCTGGGCTGGTTTACCCCCCATGAAATTATTGATGCCAGCCTGAATCAGGGCGTGATCGGTGATGTGGCGGGTTATGACTTCTTTAATGCTCAGGGGCAGCATGTGGATACGGTGATGAATGACCGGGTGATCGGTCTGAGCATCGACGAGCTGCGTAAAATTCCCTGCGTGATTGCGATAGCTTCCGAGAATACCAAGTCGATGGCGCTGCTGGGTGCGCTGCGTACCGGGGCGATTGATATTATTGCTACCACCGCGCAGAACATTCGTACGCTGTTGAATATGACGAAATAGCCTGGCTTACTCATCATTTTGTTTCCGGGCTGTGCTCGGCCAGGTCACATACTCCGTGTATGCTCCCTGTCCTGTGCGCAGCCCGTAAACAAACTGATTTCGCCGCCAACGGCTATTTACTCTTTCCCCTTTTACTTCCGGTTATTTGCACTCCCTCAAGTTTTTCTCCCGTCCTGCACTTCTATACTGGGAAGTTGTACCCCTACAGAAGAAAAGGACCCTGCAAATGGACGAACAATTAAAACAGAGTGCTCTCGATTTTCATCAGTTCCCCGTTCCTGGCAAAATCCAGGTTTCCCCGACCAAACCCCTGGCAACACAGCGCGATCTGGCGCTGGCCTATTCACCCGGTGTGGCCGCGCCGTGCCTGGAGATCGCTGCCGATCCCGAGGCGGCTGACAAATACACCGCCCGAGCCAATCTGGTGGCGGTGATCTCTAACGGCACGGCGGTGCTGGGATTAGGGAATATCGGTGCGCTGGCCAGTAAGCCGGTAATGGAAGGGAAAGGCGTGCTGTTCAAAAAATTTGCCGGTATTGACGTATTTGATATCGAGGTGGACGAGCTGGACCCGGATAAACTGATCGCGGTGATTGCCGCGCTGGAACCGACCTTCGGCGGCATTAACCTTGAAGATATCAAAGCGCCTGAATGCTTCTACATTGAAAAGAAACTGCGTGAGCGGATGAATATTCCGGTCTTCCACGACGATCAGCATGGGACGGCGATCATCTGTACGGCTGCGGTGCTTAACGGCCTGCGGGTGGTGAAAAAAAATATCTCGGACGTGCGGCTGGTGGTCTCCGGGGCCGGAGCGTCTGCCATTGCCTGCCTTAATCTGCTGGTGGCACTGGGCATGCAGAAACACAATATTGTGGTCTGCGACTCGAAAGGGGTGATCTACCAGGGGCGCGAAACCCCGATGGCCGAAACCAAAGCGGTTTATGCCGTGGCCGATAACGGTAAACGAACCCTGTCTGAGGTGATTAACGGCGCGGATATTTTCCTTGGCTGCTCCGGGCCAAAAGTGATGACCCAGGAGATGGTTAAAGGGATGGCGCGTGACCCGCTGATCCTCGCGCTGGCCAACCCGGAACCTGAAATCCTGCCGCCGCTGGCGAAAGCCGTGCGCCCGGATGCGATTATCTGTACCGGCCGTTCGGACTTCCCTAACCAGGTGAATAACGTTCTGTGCTTCCCGTTTATTTTCCGTGGTGCGCTGGACGTGGGTGCGACCGCCATCAACGAAGAGATGAAGCTGGCGGCGGTGCATGCCATTGCCGAACTGGCGCTGGCCGAACAGAGTGACGTGGTGGCCTCCGCTTACGGCGATCAGGAGCTGTCGTTTGGCCCGGAGTATCTGATTCCGAAACCCTTCGACCCGCGCCTGATTGTGCAGATCGCCCCGGCGGTGGCAAAAGCGGCGATGGACTCCGGCGTGGCGCGGCGGCCGATTGCTGACTTTGATGCCTACCGCGAAAAGCTGATGGAGTTTGTCTACAAAACTAATCTGTTTATGAAACCGGTGTTTTCACAGGCGCGTAAAGATCCGAAACGCGTGGTGCTGGCCGAAGGGGAAGAGGCGCGGGTGCTGCATGCCACCCAGGAGCTGGTGACGCTCGGACTGGCGAAACCGATCCTGATTGGCCGCCCGAGCGTGATTGAGATGCGCCTGCAAAAGCTGGGGCTGAAAATCGAAGCGGGCAAAGATTTCGAGGTGGTGAACAACGAATCCGATCCGCGCTTTAAGGAGTACTGGAACGAGTATTACCAGATTATGAAGCGCCGTGGCGTGTCACCGCAGCAGGCACAACGTGATGTGATCGGTAATCCGACGCTGATCGGTGCCATCATGGTTCACCGGGGGGAGGCCGATGCGCTGATCTGCGGCACCGTGGGGGATTACCGACAGCATTACGATATCGTCGAGAAGCTGTTTGGCTTCCGCCCTGACGTGAAAGTGGCCGGAGCGATGAACGCGCTGGAGCTGCCGAGCGGTAATACCTTTATTGCTGATACCTACGTCAATGAAGATCCGACGCCGGAACAGCTGGCGGAGCTGACGCTGATGGCGGCGGAAACCGTGCGTCGCTTTGGCATCGAACCGAAGGTGGCGCTGTTGTCACACTCCAGCTTTGGGGCCTCGGATGCGCCTGCCGCACGTAAGATGCGAGACACGCTGGCGCTGGTGAAAGCCCGGGCACCTGATCTGGAAATTGATGGTGAAATGCACGGTGATGCGGCGCTGGTGGAGAGTATCCGTCAGGATCTGATGCCGGACAGCCCGCTAAAAGGTTCGGCGAATATCCTGATTATGCCTAACGTGGAAGCGGCGCGTATCAGCTACAACCTGCTGCGTGTTTCCTGTTCTGATGGCGTGACGGTGGGACCGGTACTGATGGGAATGGCGAAACCGGTGCATGTGCTGACGCCGATTTCATCGGTGCGGCGTATTGTGAATATGGTGGCGCTGGCGGTGGTGGAGGCGCAGACCGCGCCGCTGTAAGGACAGGGCAGGCAATGCTGCTTTTTTGAGGGCAACAGCAAGGTCAACGTCTAAGGTCAACGTCTAAGGTCAAGGGCGTTTCGCTTTCCCACTTCGTGGGCTGAGCGACCCAGGGTGGCCAGTCGCCACCCTGGGGACCCGGGCTTGCGGCAGGCGCATCGCCCACTGCGTGGGTTCCCTCAGTCAATCGGCTTTCCGGCCGGACCGGGCGTGACGGAACATCCCTGTCCCGGCACGCCCTCTCGCCAACGTCCTGTTGGCTCGTCCTGGAAATCCGCTCTCCCTCGGCGACGCTTAATTGCCGCTCAAAGGTCAACGGCCAGGTCAACGTCAAAAGAACAGACACAGACCAAATACAAAAAACAAAGGTCTTTTATGACGTTTGGTTTTTTGTCTTATTTAATTTTTAGATTTTGATTTTGAATTGGGTTTTGACGTTGACGTTGACCTTAAGACGTTGACCTTACCCATGCAACAGCATGAAAAAAATCAAATCCACGCCTTAACCGGCAGAAAATCACTGTAAAGCGCCGCCTCCGGGCTGCCTGCTTCCGGCTGATAATCATATTCCCAGCGCACCAGCGGCGGCATCGACATCAGAATCGATTCCGTACGGCCACCCGTTTGCAGGCCAAACAACGTGCCGCGATCCCACACCAGATTAAACTCCACGTAGCGCCCACGGCGGTAGAGCTGGAAATCGCGTTCGCGTTCGCCCCACTGCAGCGCTTTGCGGCGTTCGACAATCGGCAAATAGGCATCGGTAAAGCCGTTACCTACCGCCTGCATAAAGCGGAAACTTTGCGCGAAGTCCGGGGTGTTCAGATCGTCAAAGAACAGCCCGCCAATGCCGCGCTGCTCGTTGCGGTGCTTCAGGTGAAAATAGTCATCACACCACTTCTTATAACGCGGATAGACCTCGTCACCAAACGGTTGACACAGGTCGGCAGCGGTCTGATGCCAGTGAACGGCATCCTCGTCGAAGCCGTAGAACGGCGTCAGATCGAAACCGCCACCAAACCACCACACCGGATCGGCACCGGGCTTCTGCGCAATAAAAAAGCGCACGTTGGCGTGGCTGGTCGGGATATAGGGATTCTCCGGGTGGATCACCAGTGACACGCCTAGCGCTTCGAAGCTGCGCCCGGCCAGTTCAGGGCGGTGCGCGGTGGCAGAGGCGGGCATTGCATCACCGTAAACGTGGGAGAAGTTGACGCCTGCCTGTTCGAACACCCGGCCCTGACGCAGAACGCGACTGCGTCCGCCTCCGCCCCCGGGGCGCTGCCAGCTGTCTTCGGCAAACTGGGCTTCGCCATCTGCCTGTGCCAGCTTGCGGCAAATTTCATCCTGAAGGGTGAGCAGAAACTGTTTTACCTGGGCGATATCCGGAGTGTTCATAACAAATCCTGTGAAAAAAAGACGCGTGGATTATACGTCAGCCTGTGCGCCTGGTCGCCTCATACTCGTCAAAAAAGCTGACGATACCGTTAGCGATGGCACCGGCAATCTTCTGACGAAACGCGGTAGTACCCAGTAATTTCTCTTCGTCAGGGTTGGTGATAAAGGAGGTTTCAACCAGCACAGAGGGAATGGAAGGCGACTTGAGCACGGCAAACGCCGCCTGCTCGGTGTGCTGGCTGTGCAGATGATGAACCGGGCGGATTTGCCCCAGCACATGTTTGCCAAGGATCAGGCTGTTCTTAATGGTATCCGTCTGTACCAGATCAAACAGCACCTGCTGGAGGTAGTGATCTTTGTCCGCCGCTTTCACGCCGCCGACGTCATCGGCCGCATTTTCTCGCTGAGAAAGATAGCGTGCCATGGTGCTGCTGGCACCGCGATTCGACAGGGCAAAGACCGAGGCGCCGTTTGCGGACGGACTGGTGAAACCGTCGGCATGAACGGACATAAACAGGTCGGCGCCGTGCTGGTGGGCGATCTCAACCCGTTCACCGAGGGGAATAAAGTGGTCGCTTTCGCGCGTCAGGCGCACCTCGATATGTGAGTGTTCACTCAGCAGATGGCGGATATGCTGGGCAATCTCCAGCACCACGTGCTTCTCTTCAGAGCCTTCATGCCCCACCGCACCGGAATCAATGCCGCCGTGGCCCGGATCAATCATCACAATACGTTTGCTGTTTGCCGGGCGTACAGGGGGCGGTGAACTGACTACGTTATGCGGACGCGGGCTGGCATCTTCTTGTGCGGCACGGGCAGGGCGGTGGGCCAGCAGAGCCAATGCCAGGCCGGAAAGCAGTAACTGGCGGCGAGTGGTGAGCGGCGTCAGCAGGTTTATCTTTTTCATGGCACATCCTGGGGCAAAAAGTGCTTATTGTTATATCGTAACAATGAGGTGGCGGCGAGAAGGGAACTATTTCAGGTTTTTACTATTTATTTCAGGTGACGACTTCAGCAGGTGGACTTTTTTTTTCTTGTGTCGGACCAACGGACTTGCACCGACAGAAGAATACGTGATAATCAGCAAATTATGCTTAACCACAGGCCAAATCTCATGGAAATCCGCGCATTCCGGCAAGATGATTTTGAAGAAGTAATTACCCTCTGGGAGCGTTGCGATCTGTTACGTCCCTGGAACGATCCTGAGATGGATATTGAGCGCAAGCTGAACCATGACCCGGATCTGTTTATGGTCGCGGTGGTGGGCGGTGAAATTGTCGGCACGCTGATGGGCGGCTACGACGGGCATCGCGGCTCTGCCTATTATCTTGGCGTTCATCCTGATTATCAGGGGCGCGGCTTTGCCAATGCGCTGATTAATCGCCTCGAGAAAAAGCTGATTGCCCGTGGCTGTCCGAAAATTCACGTGATGGTGCGTGAAGAGAATGATGGCGTAAGCGGTTTTTATGAAAAGCTGGATTACGAAACGGTGGACAGCCTGCTGCTGGGCAAGCGTCTGATTGAAGATCGCGAGTATTGATTCACTATTTTGAAATATTCCCCCGACGACTACGACACCAAAGGTCAGCTACGACTGCCCCTCTCTTTCTGGGCGATTTTGCTGTTACAGGCACGCACATGGGTGCTGTTTGTGGCGGCCGGGGCGTCACGCCAGCAGGGCGAAAGCCTGCTTGAGCTGTTTTACCCGGATAATCACGTCTTCTGGCTGGGCCTGGCGTCAGGCGTTCCTGCCGCCCTCGGGCTGCTGCTGACCGGCTATCGTCAGCGTCTGCCGCGCCTGTGGCAGGCATGGCGCTGGGTGCTGGTGTTGACGCTGGTCTTAACGCTCGGTGTTCAGCTGGTGGCCCTGTGGCAGGACGATGACGCAGCATCCTCTCTGGTGCTGATGGTCACGCTGCTGGATGGCCTCGCCATTCTGGCGCTGCTGGGGTATCGGCGGTTGAGTGACTGCTTTGATCCGGCTGAAAATCACTGAGTTAAACTTTTGGGTTAATTCACACTCCAAGCAGTACGGAAGCCCCTGACAATGAATACTGGAGTTGCAATGAAAACGTTTCGCCCGGCGATACTGCTGGCTGCCCTGATGCTGGCTGGCTGCGCAGGTTCGTCCTCTCACTCTGACAGCGCCCCCTCTTCCACCTGGTGGAACCCCGTCTCCTGGTCGTGGTCCAGCCTGTCACCCACGCACTGGTTCGGTTCATCGTTAACCGTGAGCGAGCAGGGGTTGGGGGAGGTGAAAAGCAGCACGCTGATGCAGCGTGACGTGCTGAATGATGCCCTGAACGGTAGCTATCACCTGCGCCAGGGGATGCGTACCACTGACGGGAACATCGTTCACTTCTGGCAGGGCGTTGACAGCGATAAGCAGGTGAAAGTGGAGCTGGTCGGTGATACCACGGTCAACCGCATTGATATCCTGGACCACGACATCACGACCGAAAGCGGCGTGAAGTTTGGCACGGCATTCAGCGACCTCTACAGCAAAGCCTACGGTGCCTGCCAGAAAGGCAGCGGCGCGGACAGCGCCAGCGTTGAGTGTAAAGCCCCTGACAGCCAGCATATCAGCTATGTTTTCAGCGGCGACTGGCATGGCCCGGAAGGTCTGATGCCTTCTGATGACACGCTGAAAAACTGGACCTTAAGCAAAATTATCTGGCGTCGTTAATGCGCTTTGCTTAAAGACCGCATTAATATTGCGCTTGAACACTCTCCTGGCATCCACCTGGGTTATCATATTCTGAAAACTGACCAGAATTACCCTGAGAGCCAGGAGAGCAACATGTCCCATTTTCAGAGCGGCATCTTATTAGAGCATCGCCGTTTTGCTATTTATCTTGAAGCGATGGTGGAAGGCGACGTCGACGCCATTCGTCATGGCAGCCAGCAGTTCCTTGAGCAGCTATCCCTGCTGCAACAGCGTTATCCCGATGCCGGGCTGGGGGCAGTCATTGCCTTTGGCAACGGTCTGTGGAGCGACCTCTGCGCGGGTAACAGCAGCGCGGAACTCAAAGATTTCCAGCCGCTGGGTAAAGGTATGGCACCTGCTACCCAGCGCGATATGCTGATCCATATTCAGTCCCTGCGTCACGATGTGAATTTCAGCCTGGCGCAGGCCGTGCTGGCGGCATTCGGCAGTGCGATCCGCATTGCCGAAGAGACGCACGGGTTCCGCTGGACGGAAGAACGCGATCTCAGCGGTTTTGTTGACGGTACCGAAAACCCGCAGGGTGAACAGCGCGAGGCGGTGGCGATTATAAGCCAGGGTGACAATGCGGGCGGGAGCTACGTTTTCAGCCAGCGCTGGCAGCATAATTTACCGATGTTTAATCGCCTCGCGGTGAATAAGCAGGAGCAGATTATTGGCCGTACCAAAGAGAGCAACGAAGAGCTGGAAGGCGATGCGCGCCCGGCAACGTCTCATGTGGCGCGTGTGGATCTGAAAGAAAACGGTAAAGGGCTGAAAATCTTGCGTCAAAGCCTGCCGTACGGCACGGTCAGCGGCACCAATGGTCTGTTCTTCCTGGCCTACTGCGCGACGCTGTATAACATTGAACAGCAGCTGTTAAGCATGTTTGGTGAAACCGATGGCAAGTTCGATGCGATGCTGCGTTTTACCAAACCGGTCAGCGGCAGCTACTTCTACGCGCCGTCGCTGACTCAGCTCGCCGCCTTGTAGGGGCCAGGCATGCCTGGACCGGGCGGGTCATGACCCGCCCCTACGTTTATCACCCAACGTCGTTGTCATTTCCACCCGCCGCATAACCAATTCCACATGCTTATAGCGTTTTCTGCTTGCAAAGCACCAAACGGTATATAAAACCGTTACAGCTTTTACCCTCGTTATAAATAAACTGAACGCACTCCAGGTCTGTCGACCGGTGAATCTCACAGGGTGCATAATGACGTTACCAACGGTAAAAAAATACGTAACAGCTTCCGCGCTGGCGTTATTGCTGAGCACAGGCGCACAGGCAACCGAGCTGCTCAACAGCTCTTATGATGTCTCGCGTGAGCTGTTCAGCGCCCTGAATGCACCGTTTGAAAAACAGTGGGCGCAGCAGCATCCCGGCGACACCCTGACCATCAAACAATCTCATGCGGGTTCTTCCAAGCAGGCGCTGGCGATTTTGCAGGGTCTGAAAGCCGATGTGGTGACCTATAATCAGGTGACGGATGTGCAGATCCTGCACGAAAAAGGCAAACTGATCCCCGCCGACTGGCAGCAGCGTTTACCGAATGCCAGCTCACCGTTCTATTCCACCATGGCGTTTCTGGTCCGCAAGGGTAACCCAAAGCATATCCGTGACTGGAACGACCTGGTGCGTAACGATGTAAAACTGATTTTCCCGAATCCAAAAACCTCCGGCAATGCACGCTATACCTATCTGGCGGCCTGGGGCGCTTTTGATCGCACCGACGGTAAAGATAAAGCGAAGACGGAAGCGCTAATGACGCAGTTCCTGAAAAACGTCGAAGTGTTTGATACCGGCGGGCGCGGTGCCACCACTACCTTTGTCGAGCGCGGCCTGGGCGATGTGCTGATCAGTTTCGAATCGGAGGTGAACACCATTCGCAATCAGTACGCCAAAGATGGCTATGAAGTCATTGTGCCGAAAACCAATATTCTGGCTGAGTTCCCGGTAGCGTGGGTCGATAAAAATGTTGAACAAAACCACACTGAAGAGGCGGCAAAAGCCTATCTTAACTATCTGTATACTCCGGCTGCCCAGCAAATTATCACGCAGTTTTATTATCGCGTGAATAATCCACAGCTGATGGCGCAGCAAAAAGATCGTTTCCCACAGACGGACCTGTTCCGCGTGGCCGATGATTTTGGTAGCTGGGAGCAGGTGATGAAAACCCATTTCGTCAGCGGTGGCGAACTGGATAAGTTGTTAGCGGCGGGACGGTAGTCATGTTTTCAGCAAGCAGTAAACGTGTTCTGCCTGGGTTTGGTATCAGCCTGGGCAGCAGCCTTTTTTTCACCTGTCTGATTCTGTTGCTGCCGATCAGCGCGCTGCTGATGCAGTTGTCGCAGATGACGCTGGCGCAGTATTGGGACGTGATCACCAACCCGCAGGTTATGGCAGCCTATGAAGTGACGCTGCTGGCCGCCGGGGTGGCTTCTATTTTTAACGCGGTCTTTGGCATGCTGATGGCGTGGATCCTGACCCGCTATCGTTTCCCCGGGCGCGCGCTGCTGGATGGTCTGATGGACCTGCCGTTTGCGCTGCCGACGGCGGTGGCGGGGCTGACACTGGCCGGGCTGTTCTCCGTGAATGGCTGGTACGGCGAGTGGCTGGCGCAGTTTGGCATCAAAGTGTCTTATACCTGGCTCGGCATTGCCGTGGCGATGGCCTTTACCAGCATCCCGTTTGTGGTGCGGACCGTTCAGCCAGTGCTGGAAGAGTTAGGGCCGGAATATGAAGAAGCGGCGGAAACACTTGGCGCATCTCCGTGGCAGAGTTTTCGCCGCGTGGTGCTGCCAGAAGTCGGCCCGGCGCTGCTGGCCGGTACGGCGCTGTCATTCACCCGCAGCCTCGGTGAGTTTGGCGCGGTGATTTTCATCGCGGGCAACATTGCGTGGAAAACGGAAGTGACCTCGCTGATGATCTTTGTGCGCTTACAGGAGTTTGATTATCCGGCCGCCAGCGCCATTGCTTCGGTGATTCTGGCTGCGTCACTGCTGCTCCTGTTTGCGATTAACACCTTACAAAGCCGCTTTGGCCGTCGCATTGGAGGTCACTAATGGCTGACGTTACCGATTTTAAAGGCGTGGGACGCGCACGTATTCAGTGGGGGAAATGGGTGCTGATTGGCCTCGGCATGCTGATCTCGCTGATGCTGTTGGTGATCCCGCTGGTGGCGATTTTTACGGCCGCCTTGTCTGAAGGTCTGATGGCCTCTCTCGACAACCTGCGGAATTCAGACATGCTGCACTCCATCTGGCTGACGGTGCTGATTGCGCTGATTACCGTCCCGGTGAACCTGGTGTTTGGCACGCTGCTGGCCTGGCTGGTGACGCGCTTTACCTTCCCGGGTCGCCAGCTGTTGCTGACGCTGTTTGATATTCCGTTTGCTGTATCACCGGTGGTGGCCGGGCTGATGTACCTGCTGTTCTGGGGCGTTAACGGGTCGGCTGGCGGCTGGCTGGATGCACATAATATTCAGATGATGTTCTCGTGGCCGGGTATGGCGATGGTGACTATTTTCGTTACCTGTCCGTTTGTGGTGCGAGAGCTGGTGCCGGTGATGTTGAGCCAGGGCTCGCACGAAGATGAAGCGGCGGTATTACTGGGCGCGTCAGGCTGGAAAATGTTCTGGCATGTGACCTTACCGAATATTCGCTGGGCGCTGCTGTATGGCGTGGTCCTGACCAACGCCCGCGCCATCGGTGAGTTTGGTGCCGTGTCGGTGGTGTCCGGTTCGATTCGTGGCGAGACCTACACGCTGCCATTACAGGTTGAATTACTGCATCAGGATTACAACACCGTCGGCGCCTTTACGGCCGCCGCGCTGCTGACCCTGATGGCGATAGTGACGTTGTTTTTGAAAAGCGCAGTGCAGTGGCGATTAGAGAGCCAGCAGAAGCGTTTGCAACTGGAGGGGAAGCATGAGCATTGAAATCGGTAGCATCAATAAATACTTCGGCAAGACGAAAGTCCTGAACGATATTTCACTGGATATCCCTTCCGGTCAAATGGTGGCACTGCTGGGGCCGTCTGGCTCCGGGAAAACCACGCTGCTGCGTATTATCGCCGGGCTGGAAAACCAGAACAGCGGACGATTGAGCTTCCACGGTAAAGACGTCAGCCGGGTGCATGCCCGTGATCGTCAGGTGGGCTTTGTGTTCCAGCACTATGCGCTGTTCCGCCATATGACCGTATTCGAGAATATCGCCTTTGGCCTGACGGTGCTGCCGCGTCGTGAGCGCCCGTCTGCCGCTGAGATTAAGCAGAAAGTGACGCGCTTACTGGAGATGGTTCAGCTTGGGCATTTGGCTGGCCGTTTCCCGGCACAGCTTTCCGGCGGCCAGAAACAGCGTGTTGCGCTGGCGCGCGCGCTGGCGGTTGAACCTCAGATCCTGTTACTGGATGAACCGTTCGGCGCGCTGGATGCCCAGGTGCGTAAAGAGCTGCGCCGCTGGCTGCGTCAGCTGCATGAAGAGCTGAAGTTTACCAGCGTGTTCGTGACCCACGACCAGGAAGAGGCGATGGAAGTGGCCGATCGCGTGGTGGTGATGAGCCAGGGCAACATTGAGCAGGTTGGCACACCGGATGATGTCTGGCGTGACCCGGCGACCCGCTTTGTACTGGAGTTCCTCGGTGAAGTGAACCGCTTCGATGGCGCGGTACAGGGTTCTCAGTTCCACGTTGGCGCACATCACTGGCCGCTGGGCTACGCACCTGCGTACCAGGGGCCGGTAGAACTGTTCCTGCGTCCGTGGGAAATTGATGTCAGCCGTCAGAGCAGCCTTGAAACACCGTTGCCCGCCCAGGTGCTGGAAGTCAGCCCGCGCGGTCATTACTGGCAGCTGGTGGTGGTGCCTGCCGACTGGAGCGGTGAACCGATTACCGTGGTGATGGACGGTGACCAGGTGGCCCCTGTTCGCGGCGAACGCCTGTTCGTTGGCCTGCAACATGCACGCCTGTACAACGGTGATACGCCGTTACGGCCTGTTGCCTTTGCGCAAAGCGCCTGATATTTTTCTCTGATGTCATTTAAAAGTACAGAGGGTCGGTTTTTCCGGCCCTCTGCCATTTCATGCGGGAACCCACAGACCTTGACCACACTCGAAAATACCATCGGCAATACGCCGCTGATTCGACTCCAGCGCCTGACGCCAGTGAACGGCAGTGAAATCTGGCTCAAGCTGGAGGGGAATAATCCCGCCGGTTCGGTGAAAGATCGCGCCGCATTCTCGATGATTCAGCAGGCTGAGCTGCGCGGTGAAATTCACCCCGGTGATGTGTTGATTGAAGCGACCAGTGGTAATACGGGCATTGCGCTGGCGATGATCGCCGCGATGAAAGGCTATCGCTTAAAATTGCTGATGCCGGACAATATGAGCATTGAGCGCCAGGCGGCGATGCGTGCTTACGGGGCGGAGTTGATTCTGGTGAGCCGCGAGCAGGGGATGGAAGGGGCACGCGACCTGGCGGACGCGATGGCGGCACGCGGTGAAGGCAAGGTGCTGGATCAGTTTAACAACCCGGATAACCCGCTTGGGCATTACCTTACCACCGGGCCGGAAATCTGGCAGCAGACGGCGGGGCGCTTAACTCACTTTGTTTCCAGCATGGGCACCACCGGCACCATTACCGGCGTGGGGCGTTATCTGAAAGAGCAGAGCCAGGCGGTAACGATAGTCGGTCTGCAACCGTCGGAAGGCAGCAGCATTCCGGGGATTCGCCGCTGGCCTGCCGCCTATCTGCCGGGAATTTTCCGCCCGGAGCTGGTGGACCAGGTTCTGGATATGTCGCAACAGGAAGCCGAAGAGACCATGCGCCTGCTGGCACAGCGTGAAGGGGTATTCTGTGGGGTCAGTTCTGGCGGGGCCGTTGCCGGTGCTCTGCGCATTGCTCACGCGCATCCTGGTAGCGTTATTGTGGCGATCGTCTGCGATCGCGGCGATCGCTATCTCTCCACCGGCGTTTACTGACCTCTCATTATTTCTTCGCAGCGGCAGAACCTTCTGCCGCTGCACGCATCAAATCCTTCCTGACACCTCCCCGACCTTTGATTAGACTGTAAGGATTGGGTAAAAGCGGCTGCTAACCTGTCAATAACAGGCGAAAATAGCGGCTGTATCATTGAGAGATCCCCTATGAAAATTTTGCTGGTTGATGACGACCTTGAACTGGGCACCATGCTCAGTCAGTACCTGATTGCCGAAGGCTTTGATGCTTCACTGGTGTTAACGGGGAAAGCCGGTGTGGAAGGCGCGCTCTCCGGTAACTACAGCGCCATGATCCTCGATATTATGCTGCCGGATATGAGCGGCATTGATGTGCTGCGCCAGGTGCGTCAGAACGGCCGTCTGCCGGTGATTATGCTGACCGCCAAGGGCGATAACATCGACCGGGTGATTGGCCTGGAGATGGGCGCAGATGATTATATGCCGAAGCCGTGCTACCCGCGTGAGCTGGTGGCGCGTTTGCGTGCGGTGTTGCGGCGCGTAGAAGAGCAACCGGTAGTGCTGGAAAACAAAGAGGTAATTGGCTGGGGGGAACTGACGCTCAACCCGGCAACACGCATCAGCGAATGGCAAAAAAAACCGTTCGACCTGACCGCCTCAGAGTTCAACCTGCTGGACTTGCTGCTGCGCTCCCCCGATCGCGTGGTATCGAAAGACGAGCTGTCGGAAAAAGGGCTGGGGCGTCCGCGTGAAGCCTACGACCGCAGTGTGGATGTGCATATCAGTAACATCCGCCAGAAGCTGGCGGCACTGACCCATGACACCATCAATATCGAGACGGTACGCAGCATCGGTTACCGTATCCGATGAAATCCTGGTTCCGTGGTTTTCTGTTCTGGAAAATCCTGCTGGGCTTCTGGCTAACCTATATTGCGATTACCCAGCTGTTATGGCTGGGTTTTAGTCTGTATGGCAAACATCATGAACCCCCGGAAAATATGGCCACTAAGCGTATCGTCAATCTGCAGATGACCTCTGCGGTGTCGGTGCTGCAACGCGGTGGACTGGACGCGCTGAACGATATGATGGTCGACTGGCCGCCCAACGATCGGCGTTTTTTCTCCGTGCAGCTGATGGATAAACCGCCGCCCCAGGTGATGCCGCGCGATGAGTTAAACCGCGATCTTGCCCCCGGCGAGTTCCCGAAAGAGGTGACGGAATGGGTCACCGGTGCCGATGGCCGCCAGTATCAACTGAGATATGATGTGGCGGGTCTGCGTGCCGACAGCACGATGGGGGGGCATCCGCGCAGTATTCTCAATATGCCGGAGCCGTTGTTTATTGTCGGCGGTATCTGCGGCTTGCTGTTCAGCCTGTTCCTCGCGTGGAACCTGACGCGCCCGATGCGCCAGCTGCGTGCCGGATTTGCCCGCGTCTCGAAAGGCGATCTTTCGGTTCGCCTGTTCCCGCAGATGCGCCGTCGCCACGATGAGTTTTCCGTAGTGGCGCAGGACTTCGATGCAATGGTTGAGCGCCTGTCGGTGCTGGTCAAAGCGCGTGAGGAGCTGCTGCACGACGTTTCTCACGAACTGCGTTCGCCGCTGGCACGCTTACAGCTGGCCACCGGGCTGGCACGCCAGACGCCGGAAAGCGTCAACGCTTCCCTGGACCGCATTGATGAAGAGGCTCGTCGTCTGGATAAGATGATCGGCGAACTGTTGACGTTGTCGCGTGCAGAACATCAGAGCCTGCCCGATGAGCAGTATTTTGATCTGCTGGGGCTGCTGAACGCGGTCACCAATGATGCGCGTTATGAAGCACAGATCCCTGGCGTCGACATTCTGTTGCATGCGGATGAGCAGCAGGATTATACGGTCAAAGGGGATGCTAACCTGATCCGCTCGGCAGTAGAAAATGTGGTGCGTAACGCGCTGCGGTATTCCCTGCACGGCCAGAAAGTGATAATCAGTCTGCACCAGGAACATGACTGGCTGGTGATTAGCGTACGCGATCACGGACCTGGGGTGGAGGCTGACAAGCTTTCCAGTATTTTTGACCCCTTTGTACGCGTCAATTCACCGTTATCTGGAAAAGGTTATGGGCTTGGACTGTCAATTGTGCGTAAAGTAGTGATTGCCCATCAGGGTGAAGTCAGTGCGGTTAATGCCCGTGATGGCGGCCTTGAGCTGACGATTCGTTTACCGCACTGGGTGGTTTAACAGCAGCCAGTGATGTTTTTTATTTCGTTGAGGTAAGACATGAGCGGTGTGGCCAGCACCAGACAGCAAGAAGTGCAGCGGATTGTCGATTCTCTGTCGATGGCAATCGCACAGCACCGGTTGAAGCCCGGTATGCGGCTGGTAGAGGCACAGATAGTTGATGTGTTGTCAGCGAACCGTAATCACGTGCAGGCGGCCTTACAGAGGCTGGCGTTGCAGCATATCGTCACGATTGCCCCAAATCGCGGGGCGAAGGTAGCACGGCCTGAAGCGCGTGAGGCGCGGGAAGTGTTTATTGCCCGTCGGGCTATTGAGCATGCAATTCTCGCCGGAATTACTATCGGCAAGATGGCACTGCATAATGATGAGATTGAGGCTCACTTGCAGGCGGAAGAAGTGGCCGCTGCCAGTGAAGATCGCCGCCATATTATCCGTGAACTGAGCCAGTTTCATCTGCTGCTGGCGAACATCAGCGATAACCGGGTACTGAGTGAGATGTTCTCTAATCTGATGGTGCGCAGCTCGCTGATTGTCGCGTTATATCAGCGTAATGACACACCAGATTGTCAGTGCCAGGAACACCGTGCGGTGATTACGGCTTTGCGCGCAGGGGAGGTGGCTCGTGCGCAGGCTATCATGGATGAACATCTACGCCATATTGAGCAACAGCTGGAGCTGGACGATGCACCTCCTCCGCCGATCACCCTGCGTGATGCATTGCTGGTAAGCTGGTAATTGCCCCATAAAAAAAGCCCCCTGACCGAAATCAGGGGGCTTGTTCACGATGACCGCTGTTACTTCTTGATGCGGATAACCGGGGTTTCACCCACGACAACGTTACCCGTCAGCTTAACCAGCTCTTTGATCTCATCCATATTAGAGATCACCACTGGGGTCAGCGTTGATTTTGCTTTTTCTTCCAGCAGCGCCAGATCAAACTCGATCACCACGTCGCCTTTTTTAACTTTCTGACCTTCTTCAGCGATGCGTTTGAAGCCTTCGCCTTTTAGTTCAACCGTATCAATCCCAAAGTGGACAAACAGCTCAATGCCGTTGTCTGATTCGATGGAAAAAGCATGATTGGTTTCGAAGATTTTACCGATGGTGCCATCGACCGGCGCAACCATTTTATTGCCAGTAGGTTTGATAGCGATACCGTCGCCAACAATCTTCTCCGCAAACACCACGTCTGGAACGTCTTCGATATTGACGATTTCACCCGACAGGGGTGCTACGATCTCAATGACACCCGATGCGGAATCAGACTTATCGCCAAAAAGTTTTGAAAACAAACCCATGTTCTTCTCCTAAGCAGTAATATTGGGCCAGCGTGTCAGGTCTCAGCAGAGTGTTTTTTCTTCAATGAACTTGTTGACCAGGTTCATCAACTCGTCCGCTGTTGGTTGAGTCAGAGCCTGCTCTGCCAATGCCTTCGCATCTTCAAAATTCGTATTACGAATAATTTTCTTAATGCGTGGAATAGAAATGGCACTCATGCTGAATTCGTCCAGCCCCATTCCCAATAACAGTAGTGTAGCACGTTCGTCGCCTGCCAGCTCACCACACATACCCGTCCATTTACCTTCGGCGTGAGAAGCATCAATAACCTGCTTGATCAGCGTCAGAACGGAAGGGGACATTGGGTTGTAGAGATGGGAGATCAGATCGTTACCACGATCCACTGCCAGAGTATACTGCGTCAGGTCGTTTGTCCCAATACTGAAGAAATCGACTTCTTTTGCCAGATGATGAGCAATGACGGCAGAAGCAGGTGTTTCCACCATAATACCTACTTCAATACTTTCGTCGAAGGCTTTGCCTTCTTCGCGCAGCTGAGCTTTCAGGGTTTCCAGTTCAGCTTTCAGGAAGCGAACTTCCTCAACGGCGATAATCATAGGGAACATGATACGCAGTTTGCCGAATGCAGAAGCACGCAGGATAGCACGCAGCTGAGCATGCAGAATTTCAGGACGATCCATCGCGATGCGGATCGCACGCCAGCCGAGGAATGGGTTGTCTTCTTTCGGCAGGTTCATGTACGGCAGGTCTTTATCACCGCCGATGTCCATGGTACGTACAATCACCGCCTGAGCACCGACAGCTTCAGCAACGGCTTTATAAGCCTGGAACTGTTCGTCTTCAGTTGGCAGTGATTCACGGTCCATAAACAGGAATTCGGTGCGGTACAGGCCAACACCTTCTGCGCCATTACGTTCAGCACCGGCGACATCACGCACAGTACCGATGTTAGCGCACACTTCTACCTGATGGCCATCAAGCGTAATTGCCGGTAGATCTTTCAGTTTCGCCAGCTCGGTTTTTTCGCTGAGGTACTGATGTGCTACGGCTTTCAGCTCGTCGATTTTTTCAGATGTCGGGTTAACGTACACCTGATTGTTGACGCCATCGAGGATCAGGAAATCGTCATTTTTAACCTGGCTGGTCACATTACCGGTGCCGACGATGGCTGGCAGTTCCAGAGAACGCGCCATAATCGAGGTGTGTGACGTGCGGCCACCGATGTCGGTGATGAAGCCCAGCACTTTGTTCAGGTTAAGCTGTGCGGTTTCTGACGGGGTCAGATCTTTCGCAATCAGCAGTACTTCTTCAGTGATGGCGCTGAGGTCAACGATATGCAGGCCAAGAATGTTTTGCAGCAGGCGTTTACCGATATCACGGACGTCGGCAGCACGTTCTTTCAGATACTCGTCATCGAGTTCTTCCAGTGCTTTCGCCTGGCCTTCAATCACAGAAAAGGCAGCAGCGTCCGCAGTGGCGTGCTCGTCTTTAATCAGGGCAATGATTTCTTGCTCAAGTTCTTCATCTTCGAGCAGCATAATGTGCCCTTCGAAGATCGCTTCTTTCTCTTCACCGAAGGTTTCCCCGGCTTTGATTTTGATCGCTTCCAGCTGCACGGCAGCTTTTTTACGACCATCAAGAAAACGTTGAATTTCCTGGTCGACCTGGTCGGCAGAAATCTTTTTCCGGTTGATGATAATCTCATCTTCTTTCAGCAGAAGCGCTTTGCCGAAAGCGATACCCGGTGATGCTAAAATGCCTGAAATCATAACCCTACCTTTTCTTTCTCTGATAATCATCTGAGGCGGAGAACCGCGGATGACTGCACATCGGTTAATCCACTCAGCGAGCCAGACGGAGAACACAACCTGTTTCGTCAGCTTTGGGTAACTTTACGGAAACAATATCGCGAACGTACTGTTCGCGATCAATATTGCATAACTCTGTCCGAAAACACTTCGCTATCGAAGCTGAAAGCGACCGGATTACTCCAGTTCTGCCATCAGTTTAACCAGGTGCTCAACGGCTTTCTGCTCATCTTCGCCTTCAGCTGACAGGGTCACCACGGTGCCCTGAGTCAGACCCAGAGTCTGTAATTTGAACAGGCTTTTCGCGCTGGCAGACTTACCGTTAGAGGTCACGGTGATTTCTGAAGCGAAAGCTTTAGCTTCTTTAACGAACTGAGCTGCTGGACGAGTGTGCAGGCCGTTTGGTGCGGTGATGGTAACTTCTTGCTGGAACATTATGTTTCCCCAACTTAATTTGGTTTGGTGTTGTTGATCTAAAGTCTAGCCGGATGGCTGAACTTTAGCCTGTAGTGAGTCGCGCTGGCATGGTACAAAGACTGGCCAAAAAATGCGCTGGTAAGGTGGAGTGAAGAGTGAGAAAGAACGCGGTGTTTCCCAGTACTTTTCCATTTACCATTATGCCGCTATTTCGCTTTGTGCGCCAAACCAGTAAATCGATTCAGCTTGATCCAGTTCACGCGGCGATTAATTTTACGGATCGAAATAATTGGCAGCTTAAATACCAGACACTGGTGGGTAAAATCAATCTACAGGGTGGTAAAAGTTTGACGTACTCCACAAAAAAGCACCCGACCGGGTGCTTTTTCAGACAATATCGCCTTTTTGGCACTACTGTTGCAGTTCTTTTTCAGTGAACAGATCGGCAAACAGTGCGGTTGAAAGGTAGCGTTCGCCGGAAGAGGGCAGAATCACCACGATATTTTTGTTGGCGAAAGCTTCATCTTCCTGCAGTTTCAAGGCAGCGGCTACGGCCGCACCGGAAGAGATACCGGCAAGAATACCTTCCTCTTCCATCAGGCGACGTGCTGTCGAGATCGCTTCTTCGTTAGAGATGGCAACAACGCGGTCAACCAGGTTCAAATCGAGGTTGCCTGGGATAAAGCCTGCGCCGATGCCCTGAATCTTATGGGGACCAGGTTTAATCTCTTCACCTGCAATCGCCTGAGCAATCACCGGTGAATCAGTTGGCTCAACCGCAACGGTGATCAGCTCTTTTTTGCCTTTGGTGTTTTTAATGTAGCGGCTTACGCCGGTCAGCGTACCGCCGGTACCGACGCCAGCAATAAACACGTCAACTTCACCATCGGTATCTTCCCAGATTTCCGGGCCGGTGGTTTTTTCATGAATTTCCGGGTTGGCCGGGTTGCTGAACTGCTGTAACAGAACAAATTTGTCCGGGTCGCCTGCAACAATCTCTTCCGCTTTGCTAATGGCACCTTTCATGCCTTTCGCGCCTTCGGTCAGCACCAGATTGGCACCCAGCGCTTTCAGTAGCTTACGGCGCTCAACGCTCATGGTTTCCGGCATGGTTAGCGTCAGTTTGTAACCGCGTGCTGCGGCAACATACGCCAGGGCAATACCGGTATTACCGCTGGTCGGTTCAACCAGTTCGATGCCTGGCTTCAAAATTCCGCGTTTCTCTGCGTCCCAAATCATATTGGCACCGATACGGCATTTGACACTGAAGCTAGGGTTACGCGACTCTACTTTTGCCAGAATGCGTCCATTACCGATGCGGTTCAGTCGAACCAGCGGCGTATGACCGATTGTTAAAGAGTTGTCTTCATAGATCTTACTCATAGCCCGTCCTTAACTGTATGAAATATTGGGAACGCTTAGAGCATACCTTGTTCATTTAGCCAAGGAAGTGAAGAAATCGAATATAGATATGTTCTGCAGAAATAAGCCCTACAGAAATGGAATAAGCAGCATATTTTGCTTAAGCCACTTCGGTGGGTAAGGGCCGACCAGATGTGCGGGTCGGCCCGATATGATCTAACGATTCAGCGCCAGGGCAGGGCGGTATTTATCAACCCACATGGCGGTGGCTCCACACACAGCGACTGGCATAATCACCAGATTCAGCAGTGGGATCATGGTGAACAGGCTTACCAGCGCCCCGAACTGCATGTTCTCCGTTTTATTTTGTCGCAGCGCTGAACGCATCTGACGGAAGCTCACTTTGTGATTATCGAAGGGAAAGTCGCAGTACTGAATAGACAACATCCAGGCGCTGAACAGGAACCACAATACCGGGGCGGCGGTCTGGCCGAATACCGGCACAAAATAAAGCAAAAACAGCACCAGGGCGCGGGGCAGGTAATAAGCCAGTTTTTGCCATTCGCGCTTCATGATGCGTGGCAGATCTTTTACCAGTCCGCTCCAGCCATTGTCGGGCAACGGTTTACCGGTCAGGCGGCCTTCCAACTGTTCGGCAAGCAGGCCACAGAAAGGGGCGGCAATCCAGTTGGCAATAGTGGAGAAAAAGTAGCTAAAGACTAAAATAATAGACAGCACAATGAGCGGCCAGAGCAGATAGCTTAACCACTGCAACCAGCTGGGGATCATCGCCATCAATTCGGGGATCCAGTGGCCGAGACGACCAAACAGCCAGACGAAAGCGCCACCCATTAACAGGATGTTGACCAGCAGTGGAAGAATGACAAAACGACGGATACCCGGCAGAAGAATCAGCTTCCACCCCTGGGCAAAATAGTGGACGCCATTATGTTTTGGGTCAGAATTGTGATGTGACATGTACTGCTTTTCTCCTTTCAATGGGCTGGCGGCGGTTATCATAACTCAGCTTTTTCCTCTTTACAGAGGGGCTTTGAGCGAAAAAACAGCAAAAAAGCGACCTCAGACCGGGATATTTGTCAGAAAATACTGCACAGACTTGCACTTGTGTACCTGGGCAAATACAGTTAGGGGATAAAGTTTGCCGCGGTGGCAAGGTATTGGAACAACAGAGAATACAATGATGCAGGATTTGCGTCTGATATTAATCGTTGTTGGCGCGATCGCCATAATAGCGCTTCTTCTTCACGGCCTGTGGACCAGCCGTAAAGAGCGCTCATCCGTTTTTCGTGATCGCCCACACAAACGTTTAAAGCAAGAGAGAGAAGAAGCGTTCGAGGACGAAGATGAGAGCGTGGGCGAAGTGCGCGTACAACGCAGCCAGCCCGAGCCATCGGAGCCTTCCCTGGGTGGCTTTAACGCCGGGGATGAGCCGCCGCGTCAACCCAAACCTCGCCCGCAGCCTGAACCGGTTCGTCATCAGCCTATCGTTGATAAACAACCGGAATCCGATCCGCTCTTCGGTGATGCGCTGCAGCATGCCCCTGAACCGGAGGTCGCTGAACCTGTGCGTCAGCCTCAGCCAATCCGTCAGGTTGCACCTGCTGCTCGTGTGCAGGCTCAGCCTGAACCTGAAGCCGTGCCGCCGTCAGCCGCTGAGGTCGCCGAAGCGAAGCGCGAAGAAGCACGTCGGAGAGAGACGGTGCTGGTGCTGCATGTTTCTGCCCACGCGGGGGGCAGCATCAACGGCGATGCCCTGTTACAGGGTGTGCTACAGGCCGGTTTCCAGTTTGGTGAAATGAATATTTTCCATCGTCATCTGAACCCGGCGGGCAGCGGCCCGGTCCTGTTCAGCCTGGCGAATATGGTGAAACCGGGGTCGTTTAATCCCGACAACATGTCGAATTTCACCACGCCGGGCGTGTCGATCTTTATGATGGTGCCGTCCTACGGCGATGCGCATCAGAACTTTAAGTTGATGCTGCAATCTGCCCAGCGTATCGCTGATGATGTTGGCGGTGTGGTGCTGGATGATGAACGCCGCATGATGACGCCGCAAAAGCTGGAAACGTATAAAGCACGCATCCGCGATGTGATTGACGCCAACAGCCAGTAAGTTTCACAATACTCACTCTCTTCCTAAACCCCCGACTTCGGGGGTTTTTCATCTCTGATGGTGCCGCTATGGAATCCGTACAAAACAAAATCAACCATTTGCGAACCCTGCTTCGCCACCATGAATATCAGTATCACGTACTGGACGCGCCGGAAGTGCCGGATGCAGAGTACGATCGCCTGATGGGTGAACTGCGAGAGCTGGAAACGAATCATCCCGATCTGATCACCAGTGATTCACCCACCCAGCGCGTTGGCGCTGCACCGCTTGCGGCTTTTGATCAGGTGCGCCACGAAGTGCCGATGTTGTCACTGGATAACGCCTTTGATGAAGAGAGCTACCTGGCATTTAACAAACGCGTGCAGGACCGTCTGAAAAACAGCGATGACATCACGTTCTGCTGTGAGCTGAAACTGGACGGACTGGCGGTAAGCCTGCTGTATGAAAACGGTGAGCTGGTGCGTGCAGCAACGCGCGGCGATGGCACCACCGGTGAAAATATTACTGCTAATGTGCGCACCATTCGTGCCATCCCGTTGCGCCTGAGCGGTGACAATATTCCGGCACGCATGGAAGTGCGCGGTGAAGTGTTTATGCCACTGCCCGGTTTTGAAAAAATGAACGACGAAGCGCGTCGTACCGGAAGCAAGGTGTTTGCTAACCCGCGTAATGCTGCTGCTGGCTCCCTGCGTCAGCTTGACCCGCGTATTACCGCCAAACGCCCGCTGACGTTCTTCTGTTACGGCCTGGGGCTGCTGGAAGGGGGCGAGATGCCGCGCAGCCATATGGGGCGCCTGCAACAGTTTAAAGCCTGGGGCTTACCGGTCAGCGACCGCGTGCGTCTGTGCCATCACGCCGATGAAGTGCTGGCCTTTTACCGTGAAGTTGAAGCCGATCGTCCGACGCTCGGTTTTGATATTGATGGCGTGGTGATCAAAGTAGATTCGCTCGATCTCCAGGAGCAACTGGGCTTTGTTGCCCGCGCACCACGCTGGGCAATTGCGTTTAAATTCCCCGCTCAGGAGCAGATGACGATCGTGCGTGACGTTGAGTTCCAGGTGGGGCGTACCGGGGCGATCACCCCAGTAGCACGGCTGGAGCCAGTGCTGGTCGCCGGGGTTATCGTCAGTAACGCGACGTTGCACAACGCCGACGAGATTGAACGGCTGGGGCTGAAGGTGGGTGACCGCGTGGTGATCCGCCGTGCGGGTGATGTGATCCCGAAAGTGGTCAGCGTGGTAGAACACGCGGAAGATGCCCGTGACGTGGTGTTTCCGACTCAATGCCCGGTATGTGGTTCCGACGTTGAACGCGTGGAGGGCGAGGTGGTTGCTCGCTGTACAGGGGGCCTGATTTGCGGCGCACAGCGCAAAGGTGCGTTAAAACACTTTGTCTCGCGTCGGGCGCTGGATATCGACGGGATGGGCGAAAAGATTATCGATCAGCTGGTGGATAAAGAGTACGTCCTGAATCCGGCCGATCTGTTCGATCTGACGGCGGGTAAACTCACCGGGCTGGATCGCATGGGGCCGAAATCAGCACAGAATGTGGTGGATGCGCTGGCGAAAGCGAAGCAGACCACCTTTGCCCGCTTCCTGTATGCCCTGGGCATCAGTGAAGTTGGTGAAGCCACGGCGGCTAACCTGGCAGCGCATTTTGGCACGCTGGAGGCGCTGATGGCGGCAGATCTGGAGGCATTGATTGCCGTGCCGGATGTCGGCAAAGTGGTGGCGAGCCACGTGCGTAACTTCCTGGATGAAGAGAGCAACCGTGAGGTGATCCGCCTGCTGGTGGAGAAAGCGGGCATCAACTGGCCTGACGTTGTGGTGGTGAAAGCGGAAGAGATCGACAGCCCGTTTGCCGGAAAAACCGTGGTACTGACCGGTTCACTGACCATTCTGTCGCGTGATGAAGCCAAAGACCGACTGGCAGCGCTCGGCGCGAAAGTGAGTGGCAGTGTATCGAAGAAAACGGATTTGGTGATTGCCGGAGAAGCCGCAGGTTCCAAGCTGGTGAAAGCGCAGGAACTGGGTATCCCGGTGATTGACGAAGCGGAAATGATACGTTTACTGGGTGAATGACATGGAAAAACAGCACCTGATTGAGATCGCCAATACTGAAATGCCGTTTGGCAAATACAAAGGCCGGACGTTGATTGACCTGCCGGAAGAGTATTTGCTGTGGTTTGCCCGCAAAGATGAGTTTCCTCAGGGGCATCTGGGGGAGCTGATGCAGATCACGCTGGCTATCAAAATAGAAGGGCTGGAAGGTCTGGTGAAACCGTTAAAACGGGGCCACCAGGCCCCGTAAACTCTCTTACTTCTGCGACTCCATCACAGCAGGTTTGCTATTGCTCGCCTTGTGTTGTGCAGCCAGTTTTTCGCCTGCTTTTCTGTAGCGCTGCGCCAGCATGGAACAGACCATTAACTGTACCTGGTGGAAGATCATCAGCGGCAGCACGATAATCCCCACGGCGGCCGACGGGAACAGAATGTTAGCCATGGGTACGCCGTTCGCCAGGCTCTTTTTCGACCCGCAGAACAGAATGGTGATCTCATCCGCACGGTTAAAGCCAAACAGCCGCGCGGCAGCCAGGTTAATCGCCAGCACCACGAACAACAGACCCAGGCTACCCACCACAATCCACACCAGCGTCATCGCGCCGACACGATGCCAGATACCGTTCACCACCGCTTCACTGAAGGCCGAGTAAACCACCAGCAGGATTGAAGCCTGGTCGGTTTTGCCAATCAGGCCGCGATTTCTCTCCACCCAGTCAGCAATCCAGCGACGGGAAAGATGCCCGACAACAAACGGCACCAGCAGTTGCAGCATGATTTTACCCATCTGCTCCAGGCTGCCACCCACGGCATCGCTGTGGACATTCATCAACAGGCCGACCAGCAACGGAGAAATAAAGACCCCAAGCAGGCTTGATGCCGAGGCGCTGCAAACCGCCGCTGCCACATTACCGCCCGCCAGTGAGGTCAGGGCGATAGATGACTGCACGGTGGCAGGCAAAATAGACAGGTAAAGGAACCCGGTATAAATCTCGGTGCTGACATTCAGCGGATGCCACCAGACAAACAGCATGCCCAGCGCAGGGAACAGCACAAAGGTGCTGAACATCACCCATATATGCAGGCGCCAGTGGCCGCCGCCCGCAATAATTTTTTCCCGCGACAGCTTAGCACCATGCATAAAGAACAGCAGGGCGATGGCTGCCGTCGTCAGCCATTCAAAGAAATCGACAAAATGACCGCGTGCAGGCAGAAACGACGCCAGCAGCACGGTGATAATCAGTTTCAACATCAGTGGATCGATACGAAAAATGCCCATTGTTAATGCCTGGTTAAAAAATCATGCGGCTATTGTGCGCTGGCACGGTTTAGAAATAAAATTGATTTATTGAATTCATATATGAGCCAAATCGATGAATTACACGTTACGTCAGCTGCGGGTGTTCGTTGCGGTTGCTCAGCAGGGGAGTTTCAGCCAGGCGGGCCAGCTGATTGGCCTCAGTCAGTCGGCGGTGAGCCACAGCATTAAAGAGCTGGAAAGTGAAATGGGGATCCGCCTGCTTGACCGGACGACTCGAGAAGTCCTGTTGACCGAAGCCGGGCAACAGCTCGCCAGCCGTCTTGAGCGACTGCTGGAGGAGCTGAACACCACGCTGCTGGATGTGCGCAGCTACGGGCAACAGCGTAGCGGTACGGTGCGTGTGGCGGCCAGCCAGACCATCTCTGCGCATCTGATGCCGCAGTGTCTGGCGGCGGGCCAGCTGCATTACCCGGAAATCAAAGTCATGCTGCGCGATCGCCCACAACAATGGGTGCTGCAAAGCATCCGCAATGCGGAAGTGGATTTTGGCATTGTGGTTGGGCCGCTACAGGCGGATGACCTGGAGTGCGAAGCGATTCTGGATGAGCCGTTTCTGCTGCTGTGCCGCCAGGACGATCCGCTGGCACAGCAGGAGACGATTCACTGGCATATGCTCAATCAGCGCACGCTGGTGTTGCAGGATTACGCGTCTGGCAGCCGCGTGCTGATTGACGAGGCGCTGCGTGGGCAGCAGGTGAAAGCGGAGATTGCCCAGGAGATCGGCCATCCGGCCACGCTCTATCCGATGGTGGAAGCCGGGATAGGCATCAGTATTTTACCGGCACTTGCGCTGCCATTACCGCAGGGGAGGCCGCTGATGGTCCGCCGGATTGTGCCGGAGATCAACCGCACCATTATGCTGGTAAGACGTAAAAACCGCTCGCTGACGCCAGCGGCAGAGGCAATATGGCAGGAAGTGCGTCAGCAGGCTGAGCTGCTGACGCAACAACGTGCTAGCGCATCGCCATTCTAGATATAGACATTCAGCTTATTATTTTCGGTCGGGCGGTTAACGCCGTCAGCGATTTTGCTGCTGCCGCTGTCCGGGGCTTTACTGTCTTCCTGCTTTTCGACGGCTTTCTGTTCCTGCTGCTGCTGGATTTGCGCTAATTGCGCTTCCAGCATCGCGATCTGGCTTTCGATCATCTGCTGTTGCTCAGTTTTTTGATCGTCCGTCAGAGTGGTATCGTCGCTCAGGCTTTTCAGCTGTTCTTGCAGTTTAGTAATCTGCTTGGCGATGCTGACCGTCTGCGAAGCGGAGCTGCTGCTTGAGCCGCTGGATACGCTGGAACTGGTATTGATGGTTGTCATCTCTGTCTCCTTTGTAATTAACCAATACAGGTTATCGGACCGGATCGCTTTAGACTTGAGGCTGGAAAGCGTAAAAGGAGTGATAAGAAAATGAAAGGAAAGCCAGCGGGTTCAAATCGCAGACAGCAAAAAGGCGCCTTTAGGGCGCCTTCTTACATTGGTGGGTCGTGCAGGATTCGAACCTGCGACCAATTGATTAAAAGTCAACTGCTCTACCAACTGAGCTAACGACCCGATATGGTGGGTGATGACGGGCTCGAACCGCCGACCCCCTCCGTGTAAAGGAGATGCTCTACCAACTGAGCTAATCACCCATATCGTTACTGCTTACCGAGACTGCACCGAGATATGGTGGGTGATGACGGGCTCGAACCGCCGACCCCCTCCGTGTAAAGGAGATGCTCTACCAACTGAGCTAATCACCCACATCTCAAATCTCTGGGTACTGCTTACTGCGCGGGCATCATTCATATAATGAATGGTGGGTGATGACGGGCTCGAACCGCCGACCCCCTCCGTGTAAAGGAGATGCTCTACCAACTGAGCTAATCACCCCCGCTGTGTGGAGTCGCATTATAGGGATCCGCTGAAATGAGTCAACGCTTTTTCAGCGTAAAATGTGTGTTCGTCGTAAAAATAATCAGGATGTTCTCATTTCAGGCAAAAACAGAGGGTTGCTGACCACAATGGGGGATAATCCCTGCCTGCAAACAGGGATTCGCGTTGAGGATTCGCCCGCAGGTGATAGAATGTTGTCCACGAAAAAACTGTTCTGACTCTGGCCAAAGCCTCCGCGTAATAAGGCATTCATTAATGAAAATCAAAACCCGCTTCGCTCCCAGCCCAACTGGTTACCTGCATGTTGGCGGCGCTCGTACCGCACTTTACTCCTGGCTTTTTGCCCGCAATCACGGCGGTGAGTTTGTGCTGCGTATCGAAGATACCGACCTGGAGCGTTCAACTCAGCAGGCGATCGATGCCATTATGGATGGCATGAACTGGCTGAATCTCGACTGGGATGAAGGCCCGTACTACCAGACCAAACGTTTTGACCGTTATAACGCCGTCATCGATCAGATGCTGGACGCGGGCAGCGCGTATAAGTGCTACTGCTCGAAAGATCGTCTCGAAGTGCTGCGCGAAAACCAGATGGCGAATAATGAGAAGCCTCGTTATGACGGCCGCTGCCGTGACAGCCATGAACATCACGCCGATGATGAACCTTGCGTGGTGCGCTTCCGCAACCCGCAGGAAGGCTCAGTGATCTTTGACGACCAGATCCGTGGCCCGATTGAGTTCAGCAACCAGGAGCTGGACGATCTGATTATTCGTCGTACCGACGGTGCGCCAACGTACAATTTCTGCGTCGTGATCGATGACTGGGACATGGAAATCACCCATGTTATCCGTGGTGAAGATCACATCAACAACACCCCGCGCCAGATCAACATCCTGAAAGCGATTGGTGCTCAGGTGCCGGTTTACGCGCACGTCTCCATGATCCTGGGTGATGACGGCAAGAAACTGTCTAAGCGTCACGGTGCCGTAGGTGTGATGCAGTATCGTGATGACGGCTATCTGCCGGAAGCCCTGTTGAACTATCTGGTGCGCCTGGGCTGGTCTCATGGCGATCAGGAGATCTTCACGATTGAAGAGATGAAGTCGTTGTTTGATCTTGATGTGGTCAGCAAATCTGCCAGTGCATTTAATACTGAAAAGCTGATGTGGTTGAACCACCACTACATAAACAGCCTGGCACCGGAATACGTTGCGACCCATCTGCAATGGCATATCGAACAGGAAAACATCGATACCCGCACTGGCCCTGAGCTGGCTCAGCTGGTTACTCTGCTGGGTGAACGTTGTAAGACGCTGAAAGAGATGGCTGCGTCATGTCGTTACTTCTATGAAGAATTTGACGAATTTGATGCCGATGCTGCGAAGAAACATCTTCGCCCGGTTGCGCGTCAGCCGCTGGAAGTGGTGCGTGACAAGCTGGCTGCCATTACCGACTGGACCGCTGAAAATGTCCATCATGCCATTCAGGCGACAGCGGATGAGCTGGAAGTCGGTATGGGTAAAGTGGGTATGCCGCTACGCGTTGCTGTAACGGGGGCAGGGCAGTCGCCTGCGCTTGATGTGACCGTACATGCGATTGGTCGTTCGCGCAGTGTGGCACGCATTGAAAAAGCGCTGGCGTTTATCGCCACCCGCGAAGTCTGATACACCGCATAAAAAAACCCCGGCTTATAGCCGGGGTTTTTTATCAGTCACTAATACCCAGTCGTTGCAAAATCCCCTGAATACCCTCGCGTAGCAGCATGGCCGCCAGTTTGTCCTGTTCTTCACCGCTCAATTGCTGCAGGGAAGTGATTAACAGTGCAGGAAGTGAATTTTGATTTACACGATATTGTGCATTAGGTTCTGATGCATGACGTGTGGATTTAAGAAAGACTTTTACGCGTTCATCAATATGAATCATGCGCGCTTTCCCACCCTGAACTCCGGGTTTCGGTGCGGTCGTCCAGCTCTCTTTCTTAACCCACTTATTGATAGTCTGTCTGCTAAAACCTGTTTGCTGTGCCAGTTCTTCCGGCGTTAACCAATCCTTTTTCACGCTCTTGTCCCTTTTGCCGAATAAAAGTCATTAGCATATTACAACAATTCATCACGCGAACAACTAACACAAATTACTAACCTTGGCAGGACAAAGAGTAAAAATTTGGTGCTGGATCGAGAAATATCCCTTTAAAGAGCAGGGGATACTGAAATTAGCGCGATACAGAGCTTTCAGGTTGAGGGATTCGGTAGGCGACAAAATAGGCCAGACCGACAAAAATAGCACCACCCACGGCATTGCCAAGGAACACGGCAACAAAGTTAGGCAGGTATTCGGCCCAGCTCAGGTAGCCCGCAAAAATGGCAGCAGGAACAATAAACATATTGGCGACGACGTGCTGGAAGCCAATGGCAACGAACGCCATGATCGGGAACCACATACCGAAGATTTTGCCCACGACATCTTTACTGGCAAACGCAATCCAGGTGGCAAGACACACCAGCCAGTTACATCCTACACCAGAAATAAAGGCGTGCAGGAAATCCGCATTCACTTTTGCGCTGGCAACCGCGACGGTTTTCTTCAGGTAATCCCCTTCCGTCATTCCCAGCATATGGCCGAAGAACCAGGCGATGGTAACACTGCCAATAAAGTTGGCGAGGGTCACCCAGAACCAGTTACGTACGACACTCAGCGCAGAGATCTGACGCGCAAACCACGCAACGGGCAGCAACATCATATTCCCCGTCAGCAGCTCTCCCCCAGCCAGCACGGTGAGGATAATCCCTACCGGGAAAACGGCGGCTCCCAGCAGGGTGCCAAATGAACCCCAGCCAACAGGCAGTTGGGTTACCACATGGATATAAAGAAGAAAACCAAAGGCGATAAAAGAACCGGCGAGAAAACCCAGGATCAATAAAGAGGAAATCGGGGTACGACTTTTGATCACGCCTGCCTGAACAACGACAGCCGAAATCTCTTTTGGAGTGTGCAAGGACATAATAGCTCTGGTGTTGTGAGTTGCTGGTAAAGTGCCAGATTTCGCCGCTCTCTGAAAATAGGTGATCATCCGTCACGGAGTAGGCCTGGCATTCAAAATCCGGCGCAGTCTTGCATGCTCAATTAACAAAAACAAGTAGCTTTTAGGCTCATTATTAACCTGTGTTTAACAAAATACACGGCAGCAACCGTGTAATGCGTAACAGGTGTGATAAAAACAGTGAGTTAGCGCTTTTATTGGCCTGTTGACGTCTTTTTCAGCGATCGGTCTCAGAATGTTATTTTGCCGTTGACACCAACCCCACTGTTTCATATTATCCCCGCCGTCAACACGACAGAGTTTTTCGGCTTGGGGGTATAGCTCAGCTGGGAGAGCGCTTGCATGGCATGCAAGAGGTCAGCGGTTCGATCCCGCTTATCTCCACCACATCTTCACCAGCAGATGGGGTGGCACCGAAAAACGCAGAGTTTAGTAGTGGGGGTATAGCTCAGCTGGGAGAGCGCCTGCCTTGCACGCAAGAGGTCAGCGGTTCGATCCCGCTTATCTCCACCAAATTCTCAATAATCCCGATGATGTACCCGTAATCTGCTTAGGCGGATTTTTTTTTGTCTTTTTTTAGCCGATCTTTGACGGGGCCGGGCATGCCCTAACCCCGATGTTGTTACGCCGTTAACACGTTAAAACCATGCGTACCGTCGCGAACCAGCTGCGCAACCAAACCATATTCCCAGTCGAGATAGGCTTACATCGCTTCCGGCGAGTTATCTGTGCCTTCATCAGGGCGACGGTAGCGATCGATACGGGGAAGCAGCAACGCAGTTTCTCCCTGAACCACGGGTAACCCGGCGGCTTTCCAGGCGGTATTTCCCCCTTTCAGCACGGTAACAGGCTTGGCGGTTAACTGCGCCAGCTGCGCCACCGCATAGCGCGCCAGCATACTGCTACCGCAGGTCACCACATATTCTTCGGCTTCGGGCAGTATGGCGACGCCCTGTTGCGTCAGTGCTGATATCTGTAGCCAGGCCGCCCCCGGAATATGCGCGTTGACGTAGTTGGCGCTGGTGGTGAAGTCCAGCACCTGGATATCCTGCTGTTCCAGTAACCCGGCAAGCTGCGCCGGTTCCACAGTGTCACCGGCGTGGTGAACCGCGGGATACGGTTGAGGATTTCGATATCCAGCTTCGACAGGGCGATGTGCGCCCGCGCCAGGGGGGATGTCGCAGTCGGTGGCAGATAAGATGATCCGCTGGATAGTGCAGGGGGCCGGTGATGGATTTGTGCAGATGCCTGCGTCACTGAATGGCTGTGCGGAGTATCAGGGAATAATGTTGCGCGAGCATCTTGCGGTGCCGCTGTAAAAAATAAGGGGCGATCGTTGATCGCCCCTCAGGAGTAAAACGGTTGGACCTGTGTTCCGGTCCAGGGGTGACCATCTGTTTCTGCGTAGGGGCTGACCATTTTTTCCGGTCAGCCCGCCCCGCTCTCACAAAACGTTACAGCACCAGACCCGCAATGGAAGCTGACAGCACGCTCACCAGCGTAGAGCCGTACAGCAGTTTCAGGCCGAAGCGTGAAACCACGTTACCCTGCTCTTCATGCAGACCTTTGATCGCCCCGGCAACGATACCGATAGACGAGAAGTTCGCGAAGGAAACCAGGAACACCGACAGAATGCCTTCAGCGCGTGGTGACAGTGTGGTCGCAATTTTCTGCAAATCCATCATCGCCACAAACTCGTTAGACACCAGTTTGGTGGCCATGATACTGCCGACCTGCAACGCTTCACTGCTCGGCACGCCCATCACCCAGGCAAACGGGAAGAACACGTAGCCGAGGATACCCTGGAAGCTGATGCCGAAGACGAAATCGAACAGGGCGTTGATGGCAGAGATCAGGGCGATAAAGCCGATCAGCATCGCGGCAACAATCACCGCCACTTTGAAACCGGCCAGAATGTATTCGCCCAGCATTTCAAAGAAGCTCTGGCCTTCATGGGTGTTACCCAGTTTCAGGTCTTCTTCATGGTCGACGCGGTACGGGTTAATCAGCGACAGCACAATAAAGGTACTGAACATGTTCAGCACCAGCGCTGCGACCACGTACTTCGGCTGAAGCATGGTCATGTAGGCACCAACAATCGACATCGACACCGTGGACATCGCGGTGGCAGCCATGGTGTACATGCGGCGCTCTGACATCTTGCCGAGGATATCTTTATAGGCAATAAAGTTTTCTGACTGTCCCAAAATCAGTGAACTTACGGCGTTGAAAGATTCCAGTTTACCCATGCCATTGACCTTCGACAGCACCGTACCGATGGCGCGAATGATGATAGGCAGAATGCGGAAGTGCTGCAAAATACCGATCAGTGCAGAGATAAACACGATAGGGCAGAGGACGTTGAGCCAGAAGAACGCCAGGCCTTTATCACTCATATTGCCAAAGACGAAGTTGGTCCCTTCCGCCGCGTACTTCAGCAATTTTTCGAACAGATCGGAGAAACCTTTAACGAACCCAAGGCCCGCTTCCGAGTTCAGGAAGAACCAGGCGAGCAGAACTTCGATCACTAAAAGCTGTACGACAAAACGGATACGGATGTTTTTGCGATCGCGGCTGACCAACAAGGCCAACAGGGCGACCACCGCCAGTGCCAAAGCAAAGTGCAGAATGCGGGACATATTTGCTCCAAATTAGAGGGCTGTTATATTTCGTTGCACATTCTATGTAACAAGAACCGGAAAAACGAGATCTATACCGCAATATAACAATTCCCTATTGCATCAGATTTCAGAAAAGCTTGAGCCGTCACATGTTTTCAACGGATTTGAACCCATTACGTTACGTTCAGGAACTTTAATGCTCGATTTACAAACACTTTGCAACACTCTTTTGCTGAAAAAATGCCCTCTTAGCGGGCAAGTGATTTCCGAATACCTTACAGTGAAAAGGGTTGCTGATTTTTTGGCTATGGCGTAATTTATTCCAAAGTATAGCCATTGCTATACTTCTTAGTAATGGCTATCACTGCAATCGGAATAACCATTCTAAATGCACTTGATAATCATTATCAAATAAAGGCACTATAGTTGCCGCGTGAATCGTCTCAGGGGTAGCCACTATGTTCGGAAGCCGCACTGCGGAGCAGAACATTCGCAGTAGTCGTAAAATCAAATTTGCCTTAATGGGGCCAGCCTTTATTGCGGCAATTGGCTACATCGACCCCGGCAACTTCGCCACCAATATTCAGGCCGGAGCTTCCTACGGCTATACCCTGTTGTGGGTCGTGGTGTGGGCGAACATCATGGCAATGGTCATTCAGTTGATGTCGGCCAAACTGGGCATCGCCACGGGGAAAAACCTGGCCGAACATATTCGCGATCGCTTTCCTCGTCCCGCAGTCTGGTTTTACTGGGTGCAGGCAGAAATTATCGCGATGGCGACCGATCTGGCGGAATTTATTGGTGCCGCGATAGGTTTCAAACTGGTGTTCGGCGTCAGTCTTTTACAGGGCGCGATGCTCACCGGGGTCGCCACCTTCCTGATCCTGATGCTGCAAAGTCGTGGCCAGAAGCCGCTGGAGTTGGTGATCGGTGGCCTGCTGCTGTTTGTCGCGGCGGCGTATGTGATCGAGCTGTTCTTCTCTCAGCCGAAAGTGGTCGATTTGCTACAGGGAATGGCGGTGCCTTCACTGCCAACAGCGGATGCTGTATTGCTGGCGGCGGGCGTATTAGGGGCGACGATTATGCCTCATGTCATTTATCTGCACTCGTCGTTGACGCAAAAAGGCGATGGTGCGACGCGCGGTGAACGTTACGCGTCCACCAAGCTGGATGTGGCAATTGCGATGACGATTGCCGGTTTCGTTAACCTGGCGATGATGGCAACGGCAGCCGCGACGTTCCACTTTAGCGGCCACAGCGGCATTGCCGATCTTGACCAGGCGTACCTGACCCTTGACCCGCTGCTGGGTAAAGCCGCCGCGATGGTGTTCGGTCTGAGCCTGCTGGCGGCGGGTCTGTCGTCTACGGTGGTGGGCACGATGGCGGGGCAGGTGGTGATGCAGGGCTTTATTCGCTTCCATATTCCGCTGCTGGTGCGCCGTGTGGTCACTATGCTGCCTTCCTTTATAGTGATTATGGCGGGCTGGGAACCCACGCGTATCCTGGTGATGAGCCAGGTGCTGTTAAGTTTTGGGATTGCGCTGGCGCTGGTGCCGCTGCTGGCCTTTACCGGCAACCGCGAGCTGATGGGCGATATGGTGAACTCGCGTCTGATGCAGAATATTGGCCGTGCGATTGTTGTCGTGGTGGTGGTGCTGAATGGTTATCTGCTTGTCTCAATGGCGATGAACCTGCTGTAGGGGTCGATCATCTTTTCCGATCGACCCGTGTTTCTGGCCGACCGAAACTGATGGTCGGCCATTACGGTTCTGTAAATTACCAGCGGTCATGACGATCGTTGCGGTCACGCTCATGGTGACGTCGATCCTTCTCATGATGGCGCCATTCGCGGCGGCGATCGTGGTCGCGCCAGCGACGTTCTTTCTCCCATTCATGCTGACGGCGCATCTCTTCATGACGTCGCCATTGCTCGTGTCGCCACCAGCGGCCTTCATCGTAACGATAGTTATTGCGCCACCAGCCATTGTCGCGCCAGCGGCCGCCATCCCAGTAACGTCCACGATCGTCGCGGTCGCCTAAATGCAGCGTGATGCCAGGTGCCAGTGTAATACGGGCGCTGTCGGCGTGAGCTGTGTGCATCGCCAACGGGGATAAACTTGCCAGCAACGTGGCAACAAGCAATAAGCGTTTCATATTATCTCCTTTATCGGTGGTCTGACTTCTCCACCGTAGAAGCACAATATAAACACTTCACCGGGATTACGCCTGGCGAACTCTGAAAAAAGACGTAACAGATCGATTTGGGATTTATCTGGAGGGGTGGGCTGGCCGAAAAACAGACCAGCCGCGTGAGCCGTTAGCCTAAAATAGTTTCGATCTCCGCCAGTTCATCAGCGCTGAAGCGGCGGTTACCCAGCATCTGTACCGCATCATCAATCTGGCTGGTTTTGCTGGCACCGATCAGCACCGAGGTCACGCGGTCGCCACGCAGCACCCATGCCAGCGCCATCTGCGACAGTTTCTGCCCGCGGCGCTGCGCCAGCGCATTCAGGCGCTGAACCTTATCCATTGTCTCTGGCGTCAGCTGATCGCCACTCAGGAAGCGGCTGCCGCTGGCGGCACGGGAATCCTCAGGGATGCCGTTAAGGTAGCGGTCAGTCAGCATGCCGCCTGCCAGCGGTGAGAAGGCGATGCTGCCAACACCCTGTTCCGCCAGCACGTCCAGCAGGCCCGTTTCAGGGGCGCGTTCAAACATCGAATACTTCGGCTGGTGGATCAGGCAAGGTGTTCCAAGGGCTTTCAGCAGGGCGATCGCCTGCGCCGCCAGCTCTGCCGGGTAGTTGGAAAGCCCAACGTACAGCGCCTTACCCTGGCGTACCAGATGGTCAAGGGCGGTCATGGTCTCTTCCAGCGGCGTTTCCGGGTCCGGGCGGTGATGATAGAAAATATCCACGTACTCCACGCCCATGCGTTTCAGGCTCTGGTCCAGGCTGGAAATCAGATACTTGCGTGATCCCCAGTCACCGTAAGGGCCATCCCACATGGTGTAACCGGCTTTGCTCGAGAGCACCAGCTCATCACGATATGCACGGAAATCTTCACGCAGAATGCGGCCAAAATGCTCTTCTGCCGACCCCGGAGGAGGACCGTAGTTATTCGCCAGGTCAAAATGAGTGATACCGTTATCAAACGCATGACGCAGCAGGTCACGACTGTTGTCTACGCGGGTACTGTCACCAAAGTTATGCCACAAACCGAGGGAGATGGCCGGGAGCTTCAGGCCGCTGCGCCCGCAGCGGTGATAGGTCATTGTCTCGTATCGCTGGGCATCTGCTTGATAAACCATGAATAAATCCTGTTGTTAACGCGTTGGGGTCATTGAACAGCATAGTAGTGTATACGGTTACACTAAATGAAATCGCGCGGCGGATCGCAACTTAAGGATAATTCCTGGCCCGTAACGATCTGTTGCCAATTCGCCCGGCGTCTTTCCGATAACAGAGTGAAAATAATCGCTAATACTGAGATCAGGTGGCACAGAGGAGCAGGGCGATGAACAGCTATACAGTGGGTGACTATCTGCTTGCGCGGTTAAATGAAATCGGTATCGATCATCTGTTTGGGGTGCCCGGTGACTACAACCTGCAATTTCTCGATCATGTCATTGACCATCCCCGGCTGGCCTGGGTTGGCTGCGCCAATGAACTGAATGCTGCTTATGCCGCTGACGGCTACGCTCGCTGTCGCGGGGCCGCAGCACTGCTGACCACCTTCGGCGTTGGTGAGTTAAGCGCCCTGAACGGCGTGGCGGGCAGTTACGCTGAATATCTTCCAGTGATTCATATCGTTGGCGCACCATCGCAAACCTCACAGAACAACGGCGAACTGCTGCATCACACGCTGGGTGATGGCGATTTTGGTCACTTCCTGCGCATGCATCGGGAAATCGCCGTGGCCACTGCGGTGCTGACTGCCAATAACGCGGCGGCAGAGATTGATCGTGTCCTGCTGTGTGCGTTAACCGAACGCCGTCCGGTCTATCTGCTGCTGGCAACCAATGTGGCGGAAAGCCCGCTGTCGCCGCCCGATCATTCTCTGACGCTGGCCCCGGATGTTGACCAGCAGCAGCTCGCTGCCTTTGCGGATGCCGCCGAAACCCTGCTGGCTGCGGCGGGCAGCGTTGCCATGTTGGCGGATTTTCTCGCCGACCGAGCCGGGCAGCAGCCCCTTTTACAGCGCTGGCTGGCTGAAGTCCCGATGCCGTTTGCCACGCTGCTGATGGGCAAAAGCGTGCTGCCGGAAAACCAGTACGGCTTTGCCGGAACCTATGCCGGTTCGTCCAGTGCGGAAAGCACCCGGGCCGTGATAGAGCAAAGCGATGTGCTGCTGGCGATTGGGGTGAAATATACCGACACCATTACCGCCGGGTTTACGCAAAATATCAGCCATAGCCGGACCATTGCTGTTGGCCTGCATGGCTGCCGGATCGCCGAACGTGAGTTTTCGCGCATACCGATGGCGGCTGCGCTGGCAGTGTTGTATCAACTGGCCCATCAGCATGGGCACGGCTGGCAGCGGGGGATTGTCGCACCGCCAGAAATGGACAGCACAAGGTCGGACAACCTGACGCAAAGCACCTTCTGGCAGGCGATACAGGACTTTCTGCGCCCTGGCGATATCGTGCTGGCCGACCAGGGGACTGCGGCATTTGGCGCTGCCGCACTGCGTTTGCCGCAGGGCGCACGCCTGCTGGTGCAACCGCTGTGGGGATCGATTGGCTACACGCTGCCCGCCGCCTTCGGTGCGCAGACCGCGCAACCGCAGCAGCGGGTGGTGCTGATCATCGGGGACGGATCGGCGCAGCTGACGGTGCAGGAGTTAGGAACCATGCTGCGTGACGGGCAAAACCCGGTGATCTTCCTGCTGAACAACGACGGATATACCGTGGAACGGGCGATCCACGGCGCACAGCAGCGCTATAACGATATTGCCCATTGGGACTGGACACGTCTGCCACAGGCACTGAATGTCGACAGTCAGGCGCAGAGCTGGCGCGTGACGCAGACGGTGCAACTGTGGGAGGTGATGGCGCTGCTTGAGGCGCGTTCATGCCTGTCGCTGGTGGAGGTGGTGCTGCCGCAGCAGGATATCCCGCCGCTGCTGGCGTCTGTGACGCGGGCACTGCATCAGCGTAACAGTCGTTAACCACCGTTTGACTCGCAATTCAGACAGTTGCCCGTGGGAAATAGACACTAATCCCGTTAAGGTAGCGCTGACCAGATTTAACGCTCACCTTTTTCCCGGTGGGCGTTGTTGTTTTAGCGAGGGAAATTTATAGTGTGTCTAATTGACTTGAGCGGAGCAAAACAATAATGACCAGCTATGCCTTGGTAGGTGATGTCGGCGGCACCAATGCGCGCCTGGCACTGTGTGAAGTTGAAAGCGGTGCTGTTTCACAAGCCAAAACGTTTTCCACAGCAGAGTATGACAATCTTGAAGCGGTGATCCGCGCTTATCTCGATGAGCAGCAGCAGGACATCAAACATGGCTGCATCGCCATTGCCTGCCCGATCACCGAAGACTGGGTTGAAATGACCAACCACGACTGGGCGTTCTCCACCAGTAAGATGAAAGCCAGCCTGGGCTTTGACACGCTGGAAATCATCAACGATTTTACGGCGGTATCGATGGCTATCCCGATGCTGACGGAAGAGCATGTGTTGCAGTTTGGCGGTAAAGCGCCAGTGCAGGGCAAACCGGTGGCCGTGTATGGCGCAGGAACCGGTCTGGGCGTGGCGCATCTGGTCCATGTTGATAAACGCTGGGTCAGCCTGCCGGGTGAAGGCGGTCATGTTGATTTCGCCGCTAACAGCGAAGAAGAAGACCAGATCCTCGAAGTGCTGCGCGAAGAGCTGGGCCATGTGTCTGCCGAGCGTATTCTCTCCGGCGGTGGGCTGGTGAATCTCTATCGGGCGATTGTTAAATCAGATGACCGGGTGCCAGAAAATCTGAAACCGCGTGATGTCACCGAACGCGCCTTGCAGGACAGCTGCACCGACTGCCGTCGTGCGCTGTCGATGTTCTGCGTGATTATGGGGCGTTTCGGTGGCAACCTGGCGCTGAATCTGGGCACCTTCGGCGGCGTCTATATCGCCGGGGGCATTGTGCCGCGTTTCCTGGAGTTCTTTAAAGCCTCCGGTTTCCGTGCGGCATTTGAAGATAAAGGGCGCTTTAAAGATTACGTCTCCGGCATTCCGGTTTACCTGATCACCCACGATCAGCCAGGCCTGCTGGGCGCGGGTGCTCACCTGCGTCAGACGCTCGGTCTGGTGCTGTAACCCCCCGTGCGACGCAACTGATACGGCAGATTACAGCCGCATCAGTTGCCGAAACTCTTTCACCTTACTGCGGCTCACCGGCACCTGGAACTCAAGATCGCGCAGCTTGAGAATATAGGTGTTGTTAAACCAGGGTTCGATCTCACGAATTTTGCTGAGATTGACGCAGTAGGAGCGGTGGCAGCGGAAGAAATACTCATCCGGCAGCCGCTGACAAAACTCCGTCATGTTCATCGACATCACATACTCTTCACGCCGTGTGTAGACAAACGTCAGCTTTTCATGGGCTTCCGCGTAGTAGATATCGTTAATATCGGTGACGATGATGCGTTCATCTTTCACCAGATTGATGGTATGCGGTGCCGGGCGCGTGGCCGCCGGACTCTGTGAAGCACTGCTCTGCACATGATTTTCCAGCTTACGCAGCAGCGTAATGAGGCGCATCTCGGACCAGGGCTTGAGAATGTAGTCGAATGCTTCCAGTTCGAACGCTTCTACCGCATGCTCTTTGTAGGCCGTAATAAACACGATCAGCGGTTTATTGGCGAACTTACTGATATTTTGCGCCAACAGCATGCCATCGAGTGACGGAATATTAATATCCAGAAAAATCACGTCGACCTGGTGGGTTTGCAGATACTTCAGGACGTCCAGCCCGTCATCAAACGTCGCTTCAATGGTGATCTGGCTGTGCTCGCGGATCAGCCAGCTCAACTCCTGTTGGGCCAGAAACTCGTCTTCTACAATGATTGCTTTCACGTCACACCTCGGGTTCAGGCCAATGAAATAGTGGGTTTTTCTGGCAAACCTGCACCATTTTTACTGATATAGAAGGCAATCTCCGTGCCGGGGTTCAGGCGGTGAATATGCAGCCCTTCGCCGTACAGCAATTTCACCCGGTGATGGACATTCAGCAGACCGATTTTATTCCCCGGCATCTCATTACGTTCCACCCGCGCAATCACATCTTCACTGATGCCCTGTCCGGTATCGCGCACCGCGATGCGCACCCGATCGCCGAGGTCGTGAATACTCAGCGTCACCACGCCTTTCCCACGGAAGGGATGAATGCCGTGCATAATGGCATTCTCCACCAGCGGCTGGATCAGCAGGCTGGGCAGTGAGCAGTTTACATCCTCTTCGATATCATAGATCACCGTCAGCTTGTCGCCGAAGCGTGCCTGCTCGATGGCGATGTAGTCCTTAACCTGATACAGCTCTTTCTTAATATCGATGATCTCGTCATCGTTCAGTTCCAGGTTATAGCGCAGATAACGGGAAAGATTGGTAATCAGCTGGCGCGCGGTGTCCGGGTTAATGCGGATCGACGAAGAGATCGCATTCAGGGCGTTAAACAGGAAATGCGGGTTGATTTTGCTCTGCAATGCCCGCAGTTCGGCTTTGTTAGCCATTTCACGCAGCTGTTCAGCGCGAGAAACTTCCAGCTGCGTTGAGATAATCTGCGACAGGCCCACCGCCATCTCTTTCAGCGACCAGGTGATGCGGTGCGCATGACGGTAGTAAATCTTCAGCGTACCGGTGACTTCGCCTTTCTCCCACAGTGGAATAACAATCATCGAATGAATTTCAGGGGTACGGTGGGCTTCATCATTGTTCTTAATAATGATTTTCCCTTCCGAAATCGCCGCCGCGGTGGTCGGGCTGATGCCATCATCGCCGTCGCGGTAGTTCTCTTCCCCCACGCCGACATAGGCAAGGATCTGGGTGTTGTTGGTCATCGCCACCGCATCGGCATTGATGTCGTCACGAATAATGTGGCACACCTGACTGAGCGACTGGCTGTTGACCTGGCGGAACAGCGGCAGGGTTTTATTGGCAATATCCAGCGCCAGCTTGGCCTGACGTGCGGCAATGGCTTCTTTTTCACCCTCAACGCTTTGCACCAGCAGAACGATAAGCCCGATGCTGGCCGCACCGAGGATCATCGGAATGGCGATTTCCGAGACAATCTCCAGCCCCAGCGTAGTCGGGGACGCCCAGGCCACAATCAGCAGCATGGTCAGTGATTCGCAGGCCATCCCGCCAATAATCCCGATGCTCCAGCGTTTCTCCTTGACCACTTTCAGGTTGATCCAGCCAGAGACGATCCCGGCGACAATGCTGGTGATCAGGCAGGGCACCGAGGTGACGCCATCAATGTCGATCAGGAAGCGGTGCGTCCCGGCAATCACCCCGGTCGCAATTCCCACCCAGGGACCGAACAGGATCCCGCCGGACATAATCGCAATGGTGCGAACGTTCACCAGCGAACCTTCAACGTTGATCCCGGTCCAGGTACTGAACAACGCAAACAGTGAAAAGATGGTGGTGACGGCGATCAGTTCCTGGCGCGAATGCTCATCTTTTTGCAATAGCTGGCGGAAATGGCGGGTACGGGTAATAAAGAACAGGCAGATTAACATCAGCGCTGCGCGGTCAAACACGGCGAGCAACATCTCAAACATCGAATGCACGGGCGTCTCGGCTGGTGGGGATAATGTGCCTATGATAGGGAAAGTGGGGGGGATGTGCCAGGCATCACCGCGAGGGAATCGGTAAAACTGTCTCTGGATCAATTTTTGGAATGCAGCGTAGGGGTCAGGCATGCCTGACCCGGAGTGATCCTGGACGAGGCGTGCCTCGCCCCTACGTCATGATGAATATTAATCGCCCTGGAACTGCATCTGTTTCCTTCCTAATGGCGTCAAATCGTCTTCCGTTGCCCGGCCAGCAAAATCGACCTCAAAATTATCCGCAGCAAAATCCGGTGGCGAACGCCCGTCTACAAAGGCAGGCCACTGGCGCTGCAAATAAGCCGCATTTTTTTCGCACCAGGGGGCGGCGGCGATATACATCACATTGCTGTCGAACTCACCCAGATGCTCATTTTCCACCGCATGCACCACGTCGCAGTGCCAGAACACCGTGTCGCCCGGCTCCATATCAGGAATAGAGGAAAAACCTTCAAGTAAAAGAGGATGGAATTTTGCACTCACCGATAAAGCACGCCCTGGCGCGGCACCGCACAGATCATCCTCAGCCACATCATCCTGCAACGCGCGCAGTAAAATCCATGCCATCGCATTGGCCATCGGCAGCAGTTTCAGCGTGCCGCCGTGTTTACGCTGCGGCGTCAACGCGGTCCAGCCCTGGAATGTACGGAACATTGAGCAGACGGCGGGAGAGGGGAACTCGCGCACCCCGGTACGCCCTTCGGCCTCAAACGGATTATATTGCTGCCAGTTTCCGCTAAAGACATGGCGGTAAACGTGACGGAAATTCTCATCCAGCCAGCGCTCCAGTGAACCGCCATCAACGTGCGGCGACAGGCCCAGTGAACCAGAATGAGGCGGACGGCGACGAATGCGGTCGGCGTAGCTGACAATACGCGTGGGATCGAAGTGCTGCTCGCCCGCGCTTTCCGTCTGCCAGAGGGAATTGAGGAACACCTGCACCGCCTGCATCCGCGCATCCTGCCGCGCCTGCACCTGTGGCTGTGACCAGTAAACGCCGTAAATCTGTGGTTTACCCTGCTTCAGATCGCCGAAGTAATTATCTTCCGCCGCATTTTTCAGCTTCTCAACAAACTGATTATCGTCGAGGTAGCGGCCAATCTCATCGTTCCACTCTGTGGCCTGCGGGCGGGAAAATACGCCGCGTACCGTGCAGCAGCCACGCTGACGGATCTGGTTTTTTTGCTGTTCAGTGACGCGATGATTGAGGATATCGCTGGCATCAAGCTGCGGCACCGGATGTTTGCCACGCTGCTGCTCTGCGTTGAGGGCATGGATCTGGCGGCGCATCTCGTCATCCAGCTCGGCAAAGACCTCGCGGTAGTTCGGAAGCTGCTGGCGCAGCTGATGTTTGATCGCGCGAATAGCATCCGGGATATTGTCAATTTTGAGATGGGACATTGTCGTTCTCCTGTGACAAATTCATTATCATGGTGTTACTGCTGCGGGTCATTACACGGCGAAAAAGCGGCAGATAAAAGAGATGTGTTCTTTGTGGTTTTTCCCCTTTTAGCGAGATGGCATATGCAACTCACGACTGAGCGACTGATCCTGACCCGGCTAAAGCCGGAAGACTGGCAGCTGTTCCTGGCGGTACACAGTGACGAAACCTGTATGAAATTTATCAGCGCAGTGCCGCAGCTGGCCGATATCCGCCAGCGTTTTCATGACCGTCTGGCCCCCTGGCAGGTGACGAGTTTTCATATGCTGTGCCTGGTCGTGCGGCGCAAAGAGGATGGTCGGGCGGTAGGGCTGATGGGCGCCAACCCAGAGTGGGCACCGCATCGCCAGGCGGAAGTGGGTTACTCGCTGCTTAGCGACTGTTTCGGTCAGGGCTACGGCAGCGAAGCGCTGGGCGCGCTGTGTGATTTTCTCTTCAACGACTGTGAGTTCCACAAGCTAAAAGCGCAGGTGGTGGAAGGGAACCATGCTTCGCGCCGGGTGCTGGAAAAAACCGGCTTCGCGCTGGAAGGGACGTTACGGGATAATTATCTGTTACGCGGAAAATGGGTGAATGACTGGCAGTTTGGGCGCCTTAATCCGGCCCAGTGAAAAATTTTATTCTGCCTCTCGACAGGTTATAGAAATGTAAGATATGTTGATTCCTCGACCACCGCAGTGGTCAGCGTCGCTCGGATGGTCCGGGCGCTTACGTGAATCAGAGGTTGCTATGACTGACAATAATTCCCCACGTCGTTTTTCCCGTATTGATCGTCTTCCCCCGTACGTTTTTAACATCACCTCCGAACTGAAGATGGCAGCACGCCGTCGCGGTGAAGATATTATCGACTTCAGTATGGGTAACCCGGACGGCCCAACGCCGCCGCATATCGTGGAAAAACTCTGCACCGTGGCACAGCGTGAAGACACGCACGGTTATTCTACCTCGCGCGGTATTCCCCGTCTGCGCCGCGCGATTTCACGCTGGTATGCCGACCGCTACCAGGTAGAAATCGACCCGGAGTCGGAAGCGATTGTCACCATTGGCTCCAAAGAGGGGCTGGCGCATCTGATGCTGGCGACGCTCGATCACGGCGACACCGTACTGGTGCCGAATCCCAGCTACCCGATCCATATTTACGGCGCGGTGATCGCCGGGGCGCAGGTGCGTTCTGTGCCGCTGGTGGCGGGCGTCGACTTCTTTAACGAACTGGAACGCGCCATTCGCGAAAGTTATCCGAAGCCGAAAATGATGGTTCTCGGCTTCCCGTCAAACCCGACCGCGCAGTGCGTGGAACTGGACTTCTTCGAGCGGGTGATTGCGCTGGCGAAACAGTACAACGTGCTGGTGATCCACGATCTCGCCTACGCTGATATCGTCTACGACGGCTGGAAAGCCCCGTCAATCATGGAAGTCCCGGGCGCACGCGACGTGGCGGTGGAGTTCTTTACGCTGTCCAAAAGCTACAATATGGCGGGCTGGCGCATCGGCTTTATGGTCGGTAATAAAGAGCTGGTGTCTGCGCTGGCGCGCATCAAAAGCTACCATGATTACGGCACCTTCACCCCGTTACAGGTGGCGGCGATTGCTGCCCTGGAGGGCGATCAGCAGTGCGTGCGCGATATTGCCGAGCAGTACAAACGCCGACGTGACGTGCTGGTGAAAGGCTTGCACGAAGCAGGCTGGATGGTGGATAACCCGAAAGCCTCGATGTACGTCTGGGCGAAAATTCCCGATCACTATGCACATATGGGATCGCTGGAGTTTGCCAAACTGCTGCTACAGGAAGCGAAGGTCTGTGTGTCGCCGGGGATCGGTTTTGGGGATTACGGTGATACGCACGTGCGCTTTGCTCTGATTGAAAACAGTGACCGTATTCGCCAGGCCGTCAGAGGCATTAAAGCGATGTTTCGTGCCGAGGGTATTTTAGCGGGTGCCAGCAAAAGCGGCGAAGACGAGATCTGAAAACAGTAAGGGTCAGGTGTTCCTGACCCCTTCACTTTTATCCCTACAGCATCAGATAGAAAGTGCCAACCCAGATTAACAGGATAAAAGAGATTCCCATCAAAGCATATTTCACGAACAGTTCCTCTAAACGCCTAAAACAGGCAGGATCGAGCGCTAATTTACCCGCATTCCCCTGCGAAATAAAGGTGATTGTTTTGGGATCTTTCTCACATTAATGCATTTCTAATTCCGGAACCACGGACATACCGACGCGCAGTCGTGGCAGGTCTGGCTGGCCCGGTTCCAGCACGATTTTTACCGGCAGGCGCTGCACGACTTTGGTGTAGTTTCCGGTCGCATTATCAGCCGTGATCGCCGCAAAGGTTGAACCCGTAGCAGGGGCAATACTGTCAACATGGCCGTGCAGCGTCACGCCTGGCAGGGCATCGATTGTTACTGAAACAGCTTGCCCCTGGGCCACGTGTGCCAGCTGGGTTTCAAGGAAGTTTGCCACCACATAGCTCTGCTGCAAGGGCACGACCGCCAGCAGACGCGTCCCCGCCGCGACCCACGCACCCTGACGAACGGCCCGCTGGCCAACGCTGCCGGAAATTGGCGCGGTGATCTGCGTATAGGAAAGGTTGAGCTGGGCCTGATCGACGCTGGCCTGCATCGCCGCAATATCGGCATCCGCCTGTTTCACGCTCGCCTGTAAGACGGCGACTTCTTTACGCGCAGCCAGCACGGCAGCCTGGCTCTGTTTCACCTGCGCTGCGGCACTTAACATGGTGGCGCTGGATTTCTGTTGCTCATCGGCGGTTGCCGTGCCGCTTTTCAGCAGGCGGCGATAGCGGTCGGCGTTCTGCCCGGCGTAGCTCAGCGTCGCCTGGCTGGCACTGACGGCGGCTTCGGCCTGGGCGATGGTCGCTTTCTGCTGTTCCAGCTGGGCTTCAATACTGCTGCGTTTCGCTTCACTGACCTGAAGATTGGCGTTAGCGGTTTCCAGCGCCACGCGATAGTCGCGGTCATCGATGGTCGCCAGTACATCACCGGCTTTCACCTGCTGGTTGTCGGTGACATTGACCGTGCGGATATAGCCGGACACTTTGGGTGCCACCAGCGTGTAGTCAGCGGTGATCACGGCATCATCGGTACGCAGATGATGCCGATTGATTGCCGACCAGATGAAAAAGGCGACAGCCAGAAGTACCAGCAGCAGCAGTACCAGCAAAGAGGTGCGTTTAGCAGGTGTGAAGCTCATTGTTATGATCTCGATGTTTGCGGAGCTGAAGTTAACAGTGTTTGCGGCGGCCAGACGCGTTTTGGCAGCCAGGCCGTCAGTAGGATCAACAGCAGTGCGAAGCCAATAATCATCAGATAGCTGTCGCTGATGCTGAGGATCACCGCCTGATGTTTTACCAGCGTGCTGAAATGGCTGAGGTTCTCAACCGAGCTGGCCGACCCATCCGGCAGCAGCGGCATCATACTGCTTGCCGTATCGCTGCTGGTGGCGGTCATCAGCCACGGCCGGTTACCCAACTGATCGACCAGCGTATGGGAGTGAAACTTTTCCCGATGGGTGAGGACATTCTCGACCAGCACCCCGGCCGCGATGCTGGAAAACCCGCGTACGGTATTAAACATGGCGGAAGCGAAGGGACCTTCCGGCGGCTGCACCACGCTGGTGGCACTCATCAGCACGGGCAGGATCATCATTGGCTGACCAAACGCCTGCAATGCCTGAATGATCCAGAAATTCTGTCGCGCCCACTCCGATGTGATCTGCATCCCCAGCACGCAAGAGAGGATCATCAGCCCGGCACCAGCCGTCAGCATCCAGCGGCAGTCAATCCAGCGCAGATTGAGCAACGCGGCAAGCAGGGGAGCAATCACCAGCTGTGGCAGACCAATGGTCAGCGCCAGTGGAGCAAACTGCGCAGTACGGAATCCTTCAATCTGAGCCAAATAGGCGGAGGGCAGCGCCGAACCCGACAGCGCCACCATCAGTACGCCCGCCAGCACCAGCAAACCGTGCGTCAGGTTTTTACGTTGCAGCATTTGCAACCGGAACAACGGCAGCGGATGGAACCATTCATTAATAAAGAACACCACCAGCAACGCGGCGGCACTCAATAACATGCCGCCGATCAGCGGCGACTGCAGCCAGTCCAGCCGTTCGCCCTGCGTCAGCGCCAGCACCAGTAGCGCGATGCCGCTGCAACCGGTCAGCATACCCAGTGCGTCAATCTGGCGGAAACGCTCCAGGCGCAGCGGGTCCTGCGGCAGTCCCCAACCGATCATCAGCGTGGCAATCAGACACGGTGGGATCACCTGCCAGAAGGCAAACTGCCAGCCAACGGAATCGGTCCAGAATGCGGCAAGGGATGCGGCCATATTCGGGCCAAATGTTGCCGTCATGGCATAAGCGGCCAGCCCGTAAAGTTTGATACCGGGTGGCAGAAATCGCAGGGCAACCGTCATCAGCATCGGCGGCAGCGCGCCACCAAAGATCCCCTGAATCACCCTGAGGGCAATAAAGCCTGAGGCGTCCGTCACCAGCGGTTGTACTGCCGCAATCAGGCAAAATCCGAAGGTGACCGCCAGGGTGAAACGGCGCAGGGAGAAGGTCACCGCGAACCACGGGGCGATCATCATGGCAGCCACTTCTGCCGCCTGGTAAGCAGACGTGATCCAGCTGGCGGTGTCAAAATCGATCCCCAGCGCCGTGCGAATATCGGCCAACGCCAGGTCGGTTACGCGATCGTTAAAACCGGAGCTGAGTGCCGCGATCAGCACACCCACCAGGCCCAGTGCGAGGCGAAGAGTAAAAGGGTGCGGAGGTGGCATTGTCGCTGGCTGGCCATTCATAGCAGGTATCCTGACGAGAATTATTATCGATGCAGTGTATTGCATCGTGATACATTTGCCGGAATATTACATGGTGATGCGCTGTATTGCAATGTGATACAGCGTGTCCAATAAGCCAAATAGTGCTAGAGTATTTGCCGATGACAAGGAAAGAGAATCCCTAATGTTTGAGTCCGCAACCTGCCGTGATGACGAACGTATCGGCGGCATTCAGGTGATTACGCGTGCCGCGAAAATTCTTGATGCGCTGGGCGCTAAACCGAACGGCATGAGCCTCGGTGAAATCGCGCTGGCGGTCGATCTGCCGCGCTCCACCGTGCAGCGCATTGTTAACGCGCTGGATTCCGTACAGCTGGTGCGTAGCCACGGCGCGGCCGGCGGCGTGCGTCTTGGTCCGGCACTGCTGCGACTGATTGCCAACGTCCACACTGATGTGGTGGCCATCGCTCAGCCGTGGCTGCAGGCACTGTGCGACACCACAGGAGAAACCGTGTCGCTGGCGCGCGCCAGCGGCCTGCAACTGGCGATTGTGCATTATGTTGTTGCCGATCGTGAGCTGCGGGTGGTGCCACGCATTGGCATGAATCTGCCGCTTTACAGCACTTCCGGTGGCCGTGCGCTGCTGGCGCTGGAGAGTGATGAAGCCGCCAGAGAACTGGTCGGCGAGGCTTATCAGGCCATCACCGAACTGACCGTGCGCGATTTCCCCGCGCTGCTGGCACACTTAACTGAAATTCGCCGTACTGGTCTGGCGTATGACCGGGGCGAAACGCTGGAAGGGATCTCCACGATGGCCGTGGCGATCGACACGATTCTGGGACGCTTTTCCATCAGTCTTCTGATCCCTGGTGCCCGTTTCCAGCGGCATGAAGCGCGTAATCGTGAGGCGATCCTCAAATGCAAAGAGGCGCTGATCGATGAAATTGGAAAAGTCGCATTACGAGACTGACAGGAGAAGGGCTATGAAAACGCTTTTGGTCGCTGTTGATAATTCGGTGATTGCCCGCAAAGTGATTCAGCTGGCGACCGAACAGGCACTGGCCTTGCAGGCTGAAGTGGTGGTGCTGTGCTGTGTGGATGCCAGTTATGCGGCATCCGGTCCGTTTGATATTGAAGCGGGTGAAGATCCCGGTGATTTCGGTCTGGCGCTGGATGAGCAAAATACCGCAGAAGCCGTTGTGCGCCAGGCGTTAGCCGAGCTGCACCGTGCGGGGGTGGTAGCGCGAGGGCGCGTTGCCGCCGGGGAGTCGGCAGAAACCATTGTGGCCCAGGCAAACAGCCTGAACGCAGCGATGATCATTATGGGTCGTCGTCATCTCTCCTCCTTTAACCGTCTGCTGAAAGGCTCATGCAGTGCTGCGGTGATTGAACGTGCCGGTTGCCCGGTATTACTTGACGTGCGCGCCGACTAAATTTTTCACGGGCCGGCGATCCGGCCTGATAACTTCAGGGTTTTGTTTTGATTTCTCACGCTATTCTTACCTCGCTGTTCTCCGCTCTGGTCTGGCTGGTCGTTATGGGTGCCCTTTTCAAACGTAAAAAGATGGCACCTGCAGTGGCGATCCTGCTGTTTTCAGTTCCACTGCTGGTCGGTAATCTTTATTACTACGGCTGGGTCAGCCCGGCACGCGAAAAGCAGGCTAAAATCGATGCCGCAGCGGCCTATCTGGCAAAACTCCCGGTCTGGCGGACGGTAAAAGTGCAGCAGCCTCTGCTCTACCGGCAGGCGCATGACCAGTTGATCGGCAACCTGGAAGCGGGGATGCCCGAGCCGCAGGCGATAGATCAACTGCGCCCGCTGGTGGCCGATCTGCTCAATCAGCGCATCAACGCCGCGCGCGACCAGGATCTGATCGACTATATGCAGGTTTCCCTTGAGCAGATGAAACAGATCCGTCAGCGCGGCCCGGATCAGTGTTTCCGCTTCCTGTTTCCCCAGGTGAAAGGCGGGGTAAACGTCAGTGAGCTGGTGCCGAAAACCCTGATGGATCGTGAGCTACAGGCGATGGATGTGTTGCTTAAACACAGCAGTGGCGTTGAGCAAACCGTTGATCTCAAACAGGGAAGAGTGCAGTTACAGGCGGTGGTCCGTCAGCTATATCAACGTTGGGGAAGCGACCTGCAAACGTTAAACACGCCAGCGGAAGCCGGGGTCAATGAGGCGAAACTCTGCGATATGACGATTGACCTTTATCAGTCCGTTCTGGCACTTACTGGTAAGGACTCGGCCAACGTTCTGCGTATAATTATTAGTGGAACAGGTAATTAATACCAAAAAAAAGCCCGCTCGCCGCGGGCATAAGTCATTCTAATTATAGCAAAAAATTTCCTGGTGTTGCGCAGACACCTTGCGATGTCTGGGTGCATAGTCGCACTGAAATCGCGCTGATGCTATTCATCTCCCTGAATCGATTCAATCGGTAAAACATTGCATAACTTAAGTAAAATTATGCAAATGCGCCGACGTCTGATAGCGCCGGGGGGCTGGGCAGCTCATGATGCGGCACTGGAAGAAGGGAGCCATGATGAAATCAAAAATAATCGGCGCACTTGCGCTACTGTTGCTGGCAGGTTGTACTTCCGGCAAACCCGGAGCCTATGAAAAGGTCGATGAAGATCCGGCAGTCAATACCGTTCAATACCGTTTTAATCCCGCCAGCGTGGATAAAATCGCGATGAATAAAGACGTTGAGCGTTATTGCAATGAACGCGGCTTTGATAAAGTTGAAGCGTTGCGGCCACAGGAAAGCCATGTGCCCGGCCTGGTGAAAGCCTGGTATCAATGTAATTACAGTATTAAAAGCTAAAAAAATAAGGGCGGGAAAATTCCCGCCCAATTTTTTGTCTTCATCTTTCTATTTTCTATTTACCCTAAATAATTCAAGTCCCCTCATGGGGCCTACTTTTGGTGCAGGAAGGCGGCAATCCCGAGAGTCCCCAGGAACATAGATAACTATGTGACTGGGGCGAGCGGGAGCAGCCAACGCTCCTGCAGCTTGAAGAATGACGGGTAATTATATTGCTGTGTGCAGGCTTTGCCCACCTATCTATAAATTCTTATCTGCCGCGTCCCGGTCTACCACCACCATGATGATACCCACCGTGATACCCGCCGTGATATCCACCACCACCGTGATATCCGCCGCCACCGCCGTGGTGAGGAGGGGCAATAATACAGCCGCTCAGCATAACAATCAGAGACACCACAGAGGTCGCTTTCATTATTGTTTTCATTGTCGTCTTCATGTTGTTCTCCTGCTCTTTTCAATGACTACAACTTTACGAAAGAAAAGTGGAGGAATAATGCTGTGAATGTAGATTTATTCAGGAAGTTATTTCCAAATAATTCCATATGTTCACTTAATGAATTCGATATTTTTAATAAAATAAGATAAGGACGAAAAAGGCAGGATAGCGGTGGGAATCATCTGAATAGTGGCGCTTTAATGCAACGCCCGCTGTCATGAATGGCAGCGGGCGTTTTTTTACAGGCTGGTGTTATCAGGCGTGTTGCAATTCTTTCTTCGCTACTGCCAGTTTATGCGGCATACGGATGGTTGCGGACATCAGCAGTGAAATCACCAGCAGCGCCATTATCAGGCTGAAGGTGACCGTAAAACCGCCGAACAGTGAGGCAATCAGCGATCCCATCACGCTACCAATCCCGAAACCGAGGTAAATCACGCCGTAGTTCTTGGTCAGATTGTTCAGGCCAAAGAAATCGCTGACCAGTGACGGATAAACCGTGATGGTGCCGCCAAAGCTGAAGGCAACACAGGCAATGGCAATAAAGAAGCTGCTTTCATTCATGTGGCTGAACAGCAGGATGCTCATGCCGACCATTGACACCACTTGCGCCAGGGTAATCACCCGGATACGCGCAACCTTATCGGACAGCACACCGAGTACCAGGCGGCCGCTGAGGTTGGCAATCGCGATGATGGTCACCGCGTTGGCGGCGGTCTGCGCGCTGAGGTGTACCATGCTTTCGCCGATATCCTTCGCCACGCCAATCACATACAGGCCGCTCATGCAGGCGGTCAGGAACATCAGTGCCAGCATCCAGTACTGCGGCATACGCATAGATTCTGCCAGTGAGTAATCGCGTTTCTCTGTGGATTTGCTGCCGGATGGCTGCTGTGCCGGAGCGTCTTTCATCAACAGTGCGCCAACGATGATCATACTCATCGCCATGCCGCCCCAGATCATAAAGGTGGTTTCCAGGCTGTAGACGCTTAACAGATAGCTACAGATAAACTTGAAGCCGAGGCTGCCCAGGCCATATGCGCCAATGGCACAGGCTGAAATCACGCCTTTGCGCTCCGGGAACCATTTCACGCAGTTTGATAACGTCATCAGGTAACCCGCGCCGTCGGCCAGGCCGACCAGCAGACCTGCGCTGAGATAAAGCATAAACAGGTTCTCGGCCTGCGAGGTCAGCATCAGACCGACCGCCATCAGCAGGCCGGCGGCAATGGTCACGTTACGAACGCCAAAACGCTCCTGCAATTTTCCGGCAACGGATGAGGCCAGTGCCAGGCCAAGACTCAGCAAACCGAACGAGAAGGCCACCTGACTGATCGTGGTATCCAGTTTCATGGAGAGCTGCCCGTTAAACAGGCTCCAGGTATAAACCGATCCCAGCGCAAATTGGGTAATGATGGTACCGATCAGGGTTAACCAGCGGGTGCGGTTAACGCTGCTGCCTGCAGTTGGTGTGTTCATGGATATCTCCCGGTGGGAATGCTAAGAATCTTGAATTAGCACAATAATAAAGTCGGCCATCTCAGGGCGGGGGAAAAAAGGCATGAACTGCCAGGAACAGGGAATGAAATGCCTTCAGCGCGACATGAATGGCGGATATCTGGCGTGAACGCAGAATAAATGACAGGCTTAGAACTTGATATATATCAAGTTATTAAGTGAAATTAAAGTTTTGTCAACGCGCGGCCGATGATAGTTATTGATGGTATGTCGATAGAACCTACCCGCATAACGATAAAAATCACTCTTCCTTTCACTCTTTCACTTATCTCTGATTGTCGATTTCAATTTTATTTTCCGAGGAAATCATTATGTCGTGGGTTCCAGTTCGTCTGTCAGGGAAATTGACGTTAGGTGGTGTGTTTATGTTGTTACTCACCTGCGTCGTCGTCTATCTGGCGATTTCGCTTCGCGGTCAGCCGCGCGTGATCGAGGCCAGCAACAGCTTAATTCAGCAAACCGGTGAGAATATCGTCGGTCAGCTTAACCAGCAGCTTATCCGCATCGAAGGAGAAGGCGTCAGCCTGGCCCGACTGGCGGAAGCGTTGCCACATGATGAGGCGCTGGTGAAACAGGTCTTGCCGCAAATCATCGACAGCAAAGGGGATAAGAGTATCGCCGGGGGCGGCATCTGGCCGGAACCCAATGCGTTCAGCGAGGGTGTGGCACGCCGCAGTTTCTTCTGGTCGCGTAACGCCAGCGGTGGGCTGGATTATTCGGACGGCTACAACGACCCGGCCGGTGCGGGTTACCACAACGAAAGCTGGTATACCTCCAGCCGCACGGCGTCTGCCAACAAGTGCAACTGGTCCGAAGTCTACCAGGACCCGGTTTCCAACGTAAATATGGTCACCTGTAGCGTACCTTACAGCCACGGCGGCGCTTTTGCCGGGGTCGCCACCTTTGATGTCCTGCTGGATAACCTCTCCGGCTTTATGCAGCGCCACGGCAGCAGTACCGGGGGGTACGCTTTTGCGCTCGACCAGGCCGGAAACGTGCTGTATTTCCCTGGCATGAAAGATAAAGCGCTGAAAAAATTCAGCGATCTGGCGCAGCAACAACCCTGGCTGGCACCGATTGTTGCCGGGGTGAAAACGGCAGGGTCTGCCAGCGGCACCACCACACTCAGCGCTATCAGCGATGAATGGCTGCACCAGGATGCACAGGTTACGCTGTTCCGCATGGCGGATACGGGCTGGATTATTGGCCTGGTAACCCCGCAGGCAGCCGTGACCGCACTGGCGCATAACATTATGCAGGACATCTTTGTGCTGCTGATCCCGTCATTGTTAGTGCTGCTGGTTGCCTCGTGGTTTATCTCGCGTCAGATTTCAGGGCGGCTTGAGTCCACCCGTAAAGCGCTGGATGACATCGCTCACGGTGATGGCGATCTGACCCGACGTCTGGATACCTCCGGCCGCGATGAGATCGCCGATATCGCCGTATCCTTCAACCAGTTTGTCGACAAGATTGCCGGGGTGATCACCAACGTGCAGTCGAGCGGAGTGCATGTGGCGCACAACGCCAGCGGGCTGGAGCAGAGCAACCAGGAGCTGACCGATAAGATCAGCGAGCAGGCAGCTGCGGTAGAAGAGAGTGCTGCCGCGATGGAGCAGTTAAATGCCACCGTGCAGCAGAATGCCGAGAATACGCGCCTGGCCGATTCCTTTACTGAACAGACGGCGCAGATTGCCCGCAGCAGCAGTCAGGTGATGCGACAGCTGATCGATACGATGGAGACGATCAAAGTCTCTTCCAGCCGTGTGGGTGAAATCCTCAGCGTGATTGATGGTATTGCATTCCAGACCAATATCCTGGCACTGAACGCGGCGGTGGAAGCGGCACGAGCCGGTGAGCAGGGGCGTGGTTTTGCCGTGGTCGCTGCGGAAGTTCGTGCGCTGGCACAGCGCAGTGCAACAGCCGCCCAGGAGATCAAAGCACTGATCGGACAGTCTGACAGCAATGTGCTGACCGGCAGCAAGCTGGTAGAAGGCGCAGGACGTCAGTTAGAGGAACTGGTTAAAGATGTGCTGAAAGTGAAAGAAGTGGTGGGCGAGATCCGTGTCGCCGGTGATGAGCAGAGTAAAGGTATTGCCGAAGTGACGCTCGCCGTATCGCAGATGGAACGCAGCATTCAGCAGAATCTGGCACTGGTGCATCAGACAGCAGAAAATACCCATGCCCTGCATGCGGAAGCCTCGCAGCTGGCAGAGGATATCTCGGTGTTTAAAGTGGCGTAATCCCTCCATCCCGCACCGGTGTCAGCCGGGGCGGGATGATATCATTCAGCGAATATAACCACGGATCACATCCGCAATGGCTTTATTCGCTTCACGCCCATCACGGTGCTCAACTTCATCCGCAATTTTTTCCAGGTACTTATTCAGCTTGCCGCCGGTCGGGACATTGCCGTAAGCGATCAGCATCTGGACAATATTTCTCAGGGCAAGGACCTCTAAAGAGAGGCGTTCAACAACGGTGTCTTTATCTGGCATAGGGTGCTCCGGTACGACGGTCGAAAACAATCTCCTCAGATTACCCGCAATCCCCTCGAATCAATCCGCAGAATATCGCTGTTTTTCACGCCGATTTGACGCGTAAACCCCGTTCCTCTCGGCCGTGCTAAAAGACAGAGACCGCTAAAGGTTGAACCAGCCACCTTCACAGGGCATGATCGTCCCTCGTTTTACAAAGGAGATTTTATGCAGCAGTTGACGACATTTCTGAAGCAATATGGAATAGAACCCGATCACGCCACCTCACTGATTGTTATTTTTGGCATCATTTTTCTCACCGCATTGATCGTTCACTTTATTCTGCACCGCATTGTGCTACGGGTTTTTGAACGGCGTGCGCAGGGCAGCAGCCTGTGGTTGCAAATCATTACCGGGAACAAATTATTCCACCGGCTGGCCTTTATGCTCCAGGGGATGATCGTCAATCTCCAGGCTGTTCTGTGGCTGCAAAAGGGCAGCGATGCCGCCCTGATCCTCTCCACCTGCGCCCAGCTGTGGGTGATGATCTATGCACTGATGTCCTTCTTCTCACTGCTTGATGTGATCGCTGGTCTGTCACATCGCTTTGCGTTTGCCGCGCAGTTCCCGCTGAAGGGGATATTCCAGGGCGTGAAGCTGGTGAGCGCTATCGTGATCGGCATCATGATGATTTCACTGCTGATCGGTAAATCGCCCGCGATCCTGATCAGCGGTCTGGGCGCAATGGCCGCCGTGCTGATGTTAGTGTTTAAAGATCCGATCTTAGGGCTGGTGGCCGGTATCCAGCTTTCTGCCAACAGCATGCTGAAACTGGGCGACTGGCTGGAGATGCCGAAATACGGCGCAGACGGCGCGGTGATTGATATCGGGCTGACCACGGTGAAAGTGCAGAACTGGGATAACACCATTACCACCATTCCAACCTATGCGCTGGTGTCGGATGCCTTTAAAAACTGGAGCGGGATGTCAGCCTCCGGTGGGCGACGTATTAAGCGCTGTATTAATATCGATACCACCAGCATCCGTTTTCTCTCCGATGCTGAGCATGAAAACCTGATGCAGGCGCGGCTGCTTAAGCCGTATATGGCAGCGCGTCAGCAAGAGATTAACAGCTGGAATGGACAGGGTGATGTTGCCGAATCTTCGGTACTGAATCAGCGCAGGATGACCAACGTGGGTACTTTCCGCGCTTATCTGACCGAGTATTTGCGCCAGCATCCGTTGATTCGCAAGGATATGACGCAGATGGTGCGTCAGCTGGCACCAGGCGCCGAGGGCTTACCCGTTGAGATCTATGCGTTTACCAACACCGTTGCCTGGCTGGAATATGAAAGCATCCAGTCCGATATTTTCGACCATGTTTTTGCGGTGGTGGGCGAGTTCGGCCTGCGTGTGCATCAGGCACCGACCGGCAGCGATGTGCGGGCGATTGCGGGCGTTGTATCGTCTTAAACGCTGTGCTGAATGAGAAAGGGGCTAAATAGTTAGCCCCTTATTGAAATGATAAGATCGCGGATTCAGGATCCTTTGTGCTTACTGCGCCAGCACCGATGGAGAAAACCACCGGCCAGACCGCCGATCACCGTTAAAAGGGTGGCAGTAATCAGAAACAAGGCAACGTTGTCATTCATCTCCTCATCACTGAGCACCGGGCCAACGATCAGGTCGGACAGCTGCGGGAATACGGAAAAGGCAACGCCAAAACCCACAACTGCACCTAAAAACGAAAACAGAAACCGTTTCATCGTACCTTCCAGAACCACACTTCGGCGGAATCAAAATAGTCGCTAGCCCATCCTTCCCAGTGCATTCCCCACTGGATACGGAACCAGGTCGTTTTTGCCGTGAGGCGCGAGCCGTTCCAGAGATCAATATGATCGCCACTGCGGTTATTAAATGATTCACCAGAACGGCGCCAGTAGTCTTTAAAAAATATGATGCCGGTTTCTTGCCTGAGGACTTTATCAAAATTAGCGGTGGTGACTTTCGTCACTGCGTCGATGCCTGCGAAGGGGCCAGAGTACAGCGCTTTGGCAAGCTCTTCTGCCCGCAGAATGTGACCTTCCTTTTTTGGGTGGTGCCAGCAAAATGTGGCTTTTAGCTGTGAAACATTGCAGCCGCAACGCGCTAATGCCGTGCCAACACTGATAGCGCATTGATCGTCAAATGCCTTTGTGCCGTTTTCCAGCAGGCAGGCCGCTTTTTCTCCTCTAACCACTGGGTGTGCGTCCCATAAGGCTTTAAATGACAGTGCCATAACATCACTCCTTTAACGTTAAGTAATAAGGGCTTATGTATTAGCACATTTCCGGTTAGCAAAAAGTCCAATGTGGTTTTTTGCCATAAAAAGGATGTTTTTTCGCAGAGTGTTGAGTGAAGCAGCCCATTTAACCTGCCAGCCCTGTAACGTCGTGAATATGACGATAACGTCGTCAGGAAATTAACTGAACCCGTTCACTGTCAGTGTTTTTCAGCGTTTCTCGGTTGGTGAATAATTGGAGCCGGAAGCACAGTTTTACATGCTGCTCAGTTTCATCCATTATTCCTGATGCTAACGTTGATTCATATCGCGCGTAGTCAAATCACTTAAGGAGAAGAGATGAGCCAACTGCATCAGGGAATGAATCAGGAAGAATTTGACGGCGGTTATTTTTATGCTGCGGAGCTTAAAGCATTCGCGAAAACATTAGGTATTCCCATCGGTAGTCTGAAAAAAAATGAGCTTGAATTGCATATTAAGGCTCGTTTATTTGGCTATTCGGGCAAGCTTCCCGTTGCCGTTCCCAATAGGAAGAGTAACGGAGAACGTGATTTGCTCACGCTGGATACCCCCGTGGTTAACTATGTCAGTGATAAAAAAACAAAATTTTTTTTACTGACGGCCGTTGAGAAACAGTATGGTGTGCTCGTGGATAAGTCTGGCCAGTGGTATTGGCTTAATAGCTGGCGTAAGCAGTGCATCATTGAGGGGGTAACGATTACTTATGGTGACCTGGTGTCCCATCTGGCCAGCTTGAAAAAAAAGCAGGGGCGGTTACCGCAAATTCCTTCAGCCAGAATGAATAATTTTATCAGTGATTACCTCGCTGATACTGAAAACAAAGGAAGTGGAAAAAATGAAGCCTCAAAAGCCTGGGCTGAACTGAAAGCGAGTTATTTACCCAAAACGTATCAAGCCTATAAAAAATCCAGAGAATTATTGGAAATATAAGGAAGTATTAGATGGTTATTATTGAATGTCCGGCGCTGTCTTTAGTTGGCGTCTCTACGCGCACGAAAAATGCTGATGAAATGGATGCAGCGACAGCGAAAATCGTGCCCTTATGGCAACGCTTCTATCAGGATATTTATCCTGAACACCTGTCAGGTGATGTCGTCTATGGCGTTTATTGTCATTATCAGTCTGATGCAAGTGGAGAGTTTGACGTCATTGCTGCCGTAAAAGAACAGGGGAATGAAAATACGCAAAGAAGTTCTGTGTTTGAGAAAGTTGAACTGGCAGCAGGCCGGTACAGGGTTTTCTCAGGTCAGATGGGGGAGGGTAACCCTGTTTTTCAACTGTGGCAGCAAGTGTGGGAATATTTTGAACAATCCGACTGCGCATATCGGCGTCACTGGGGGACAGATTATGAGGTCTATTACCCGGACGGAAAGATTGAGTTATTTATAGGAATAGCGTGAGCGTAATACATTCCAAAAAATAACCTTCACCTGCTATTTTCATCGGCCACACTTTTGGGTTGTCGATGAAAATACTATGTGTACATGTTAATGATTATTAAATTTTAATGACCGGCTCGCGTAAAAGTATTTTTAGTGATGGGCTTCTCAAAAATAAAAATATTATTTTGGAATTAATCTGAATTTTTTCAATTCACTATCAGTAACTTAACGGTTATTTCGAGAATAATCCCATATAAAACAATGATAAGGGCACTAACCACTCCGTTGTGTCGTCTGTGTTATCTGCTATATATTCGCGCTGTAACACACAAGGAAAGTGTGCCTGCGCGTGCTTTCCGCATCAATATCACAAGGAGTCAATGTGAGCAATTCTTATCAGAATGAAATCCCCAAAGCGCGTGTAAATATTAAACTTGATGTACACACCGGAAATGCCAGTAAGAAAATGGAGCTGCCGCTGAAGCTTCTAGTCACCGGCGACTTCAGTAACGGACAGGAACAGCGCGTGCTGTCCGAGCGCGAAAAAATCAACGTTAATAAGAATAACTTTGACAGCGTGCTGGCAGAGTTCTCTCCGGCATTAAACATCTCTGTAGAAAATACCCTTACCGGTGACGGTAGTGAAGAGAACGTGAGACTGACCTTCCGCGAGATGAAAGATTTCACGCCGGAGCAGGTCGCCCGTCAGATCCCTCAACTCAAAGCCATGCTCGCCATGCGCAACCTGCTGCGCGACCTGAAAGCCAACCTGTTGGATAACGCGACCTTCCGCAAAGAGCTGGAAAATATCCTGAAAAACCCGGCGCTGAGTGACGAATTACGTAGCGAACTGTCTGCTCTGGCGTCTGAAAAAGCGTAACCCTCAGTGCGATCCCGATGACACCGGGTTGCAGCCTTGCAGCCGGGCGTGTGACGGGGATATTAATGGATTAATACAAGAGAATGCTGATGACTGTTCAAAATGAAACCCACTCTGCCGGTGCCACCACCGTGCTGGAACGCCCTGCTGTGGGCGGTGTTTATGCTTCCCTGTTTGAAAAAATTAACCTCAACCCGGTGTCGCACCTCAGCGACCTGGACATCTGGCAGGATAATCAGGCGATGTCCGATGCCAGCATCGACGAGCGTGTCACTGCCGCGATGAAGGTGCTGGTTGAGTGCCTGAATCAGTCAGGCTCAAAAGTGGAGAAGCTGGATAAAACCCTGCTGGACCACCATATTGCGCAGCTTGATGAGCAGATCAGCCGCCAGCTTGACGCGGTCATGCATCACGATGAGTTCCAGAAAGTGGAATCCCTGTGGCGCGGCCTGAAGTCGCTGGTGGATAAAACTGACTTCCGCCAGAACGTAAAAATTGAAGTGCTGGATCTGTCGAAAGAGGACCTGCGCCAGGACTTCGAAGACGCGCCGGAAATTATCCAGAGCGGCCTGTACGCGCACACCTACATCGCTGAATACGACACCCCCGGCGGCGAACCGATTGGCGCGCTGATCTCGTCTTACGCGTTCGACGCCTCCGCCCAGGACGTGGCGCTGCTGCGCAATATCTCCAAAGTGGCGGCCAGCGCCCATATGCCGTTTATCGGCTCCGTCGGCCCGCAGTTCTTCCTGAAAGACAATATGGAAGACGTGGCGGCGATCAAAGATATTGGAAACTATTTCGATCGCGCTGAATACATCAAATGGAAGTCGTTCCGCGATACGGACGATTCGCGTTATATCGGCCTGACCATGCCCCGCGTGCTTGGTCGCCTGCCGTACGGCCCGGACACCGTGCCTGTGCGCAGCTTCAACTATGTTGAAGAAGTGAAAGGCCCGGATCATGATAAATACCTGTGGACCAACGCCTCGTTCGCTTTTGCCGCCAATATGGTGAAAAGCTTTATCAACAACGGCTGGTGTGTGCAGATCCGTGGTCCGCAGGCCGGTGGTGCAGTGACCGATCTGCCGATCCACCTGTATGACCTCGGCACCGGCAACCAGGTGAAAATCCCGTCAGAGGTGATGATCCCGGAAACCCGTGAGTTTGAGTTCGCCAACCTCGGTTTTATCCCGCTGTCGTACTACAAAAACCGTGACTACTCGTGCTTCTTCTCCGCCAACTCGGCGCAGAAACCGGCGCTGTATGACACCGCTGATGCCACGGCCAACAGCCGTATTAACGCACGCCTGCCTTACATCTTCCTGCTGTCGCGCATTGCGCACTATCTCAAGCTTATCCAGCGTGAAAATATCGGTACCACCAAAGATCGCCGCCTGCTGGAGCTGGAGCTGAACACCTGGGTACGCAGTCTGGTGACGGAAATGACCGATCCGGGCGACGAACTGCAGGCTTCCCACCCGCTGCGTGACGCCAAAGTGATCGTGGAAGATATCGAGGACAACCCGGGCTTCTTCCGCGTCAGGCTGTTCGCCATCCCGCACTTCCAGGTTGAAGGCATGGACGTCAACCTGTCTCTGGTTTCTCAGATGCCAAAAGCGAAATCATAAGGCGGAGTACCAGGGATGAAAACGGAACAACCGCTGTGGGGCCGGGGCGTAATGGTCTCGCCACAGCATTTCCAACAGCAGGCTGCCTATGCGGCCTGGTCAGCGGAATGTATTGCGCAGAGGGGGCTGAATCATCCCTGGGGCGTTATCCATGCTGAGTTCGATGCCGATGTGTTGAAACTGGGGCGCGTGCAGGCGCGCCATCTGCATGTGCGTTTTCAGGACGGTACGCTGATCGACACCAACAACGGTGACGATCTGCCGCCAGTGATACTGCCTGAGGGCCATGACGTTGTGGTGATGCTGGCTCTACCGCTGCTGCGGGCGAACGGCGGTAACTGCCTGCAACCCGATGAAGTGGCCGAACGTCCGGTACGCTATCGCCAGCGCTGGCGCGATATTCGCAATCAGTTTGGCGACGATACCCGCCAGATTGCGGTGATCAAACCCGAGCTGACGCTGCGTTTTGCTCATCAGAACAACGCTGATTACCTGGTCTGCCCGGTCGCATGTCTGAAGCAGGACAGCCAGGGCGGCTGGACGCAGGACGACACCTTTCTGCCCGCGATACTGACCGTAGAGAGCAGCCCGTGGCTGCTGACTCAGCTTGAACAACTGATGACGCAGCTGCGCGCACGCCTTACCCGCCTGATGGCGATGCGCCGTGAGAGTAACGAACGTATGGCTGATTTTGCCGTTGCCGATGTGTCGTTGTTCTGGCTGCTCAACGCGCTCAACAGTGCGGAGCCGGTATTGGGTCAGTTTCTGCGTTTTCCGCAAAGTGCGCCGGAGCGTCTTTACCCGGAATTGGCCCGGCTGGCAGGCAGTTTGCTGACCTTCTCGCTGGAACATCAGGTGAGCGCGATCCCCGTGTACCAGCACGCGGAGCTGAACGCGGTTTTCCCGCCGCTGTTCGATCTGCTCAGCGATCTGCTGGAAGCCAGTTTGCCGTCGCGTGTTGTTTCCATTGCGCTGGAACATGACAAGCGGCTGCATCAGTGGCTGGCCCGCCTGCAAGATCCACGGCTGCGCGAGGACGCTGATTTCTATCTTTCCGTGCGTTCCCCGCTCCCGGTGGCGCAGTTACAGGAGCAGTTCCCGCGCCAGTGCAAGGTCGGTAGCCCGGATTATGTCACCAGCCTGGTGAACACGTCGCAGCAGGGGATCCCACTGAAATCGCTGCGCCACGTTCCCGCCGCCATCCCGCTACGCATGGAAAACCAGTACTTTGCGCTCGATCTCTCCCATCCTGCCGCTGCAGAGATGCTGGCAAGCGGAAGCTGCATGTTTTACGTGCCGGGCATGCTGGGTGAACCTGAACTTGAACTGTTTGCGGTGCTGAGAACATGAGCCAGAAAAAGAGATGTGACATCGACGGGCTGTTGCAGAACAGCTGGCTGCAGGTCATCAGCCTGCGTCACGGCCCGCAATTTAAGGACGGGGAAGGGCGAGTACTGTGGCAACGCTGTGTGGCAGAGGTGGAGGCGGTGCAACTGGCGATGAAAGCGTCGGGATGCAACGCCCAAAGCTGCGAGCACGTTCTCTATGCGCAGTGCGCCCTGATTGATGAGGTCGTCAAGGGACGCGGCGTGCAGGATGACGCTTGCGTGCAGTGGTATCACATGCCGTTACAGGGGCATTTTCTCGGCACGTTAGATGCCGGAGATCACCTCTGCAATCGCATGCGTGAGGTGCTGCACCAGCCCGCACCGGATGCGGCGGTACTCACCTGCTTCCAGCGCGTGATGCTGCTGGGTTTTCTCGGCGGCTATCGTTCGCTCGACGATCCCGAGCGGGAAACGCTGGTGCTGGCGCTTAATGCGCAGGTAGCGCCATTGAACGGCCCGCAGGCGAAAACCGTGCTGACGGGAAACCAGACAGGGGCGGGGATAAGCCGATGGTTATCCCACTGGCCGCTGCGTATAGGTGGCTCCGTCCTGCTTCTGGCCGCCGTCTGGTGGGGCCTGAATCACTGGCTGAGTCGCCTGGTGGCCTCGCTGCTGCCGGGAGTCGTGCAATGAGCCCTGCGCTACAACGCGTGCTGGCGCTGTGGACGGTCCTGCTGGTCGCCGTGGTTTTTCTACCTGTTCCTCAGGGTGTTGCCGTGCTGTTGCTGCTTATCGGGCCTGGGCTGATGGTTGCCGTGAGGGTGGTTTCCCGCCGCCGCTCGTCGCCGGAAGCCATCTTGTGCGCAGATGGCCTGCCCGATGCGGCTTACCGTCGGCCCGTGGTGCTGGTCTGCGGCGATAGCGCCCAGGCCTGGCCGCATGACTCTGCGGTCCTGTCCGTGTCGCACGGCTGCTGGCTGCGTGTGGAAAAGCATCAGGAGCTTGATGTGGTGGCGCGCCAGCTGCTGGCGCTGCGTCCAGAGTGGGGTCGCCAGCTGTCGGTGATGGTCAGCGTTTGTCCTCAGCAACATCAGGATACCAAGACGCTCACCAGCCGGTTGCTGGCACTGCGCTGGCAGATCGGCCAGCTACGGCGTGAAACCGGCTATTCCCTGCCGCTGGTCCTCAATGGTCAGGTGGGCAGTGGGTGGGTCAATGCACGTCTCTGGCAGGCCGTGATGCCTGGCCAGCCTGTTCAGGTGTGGCGTGACAGTAGCGCACCCTGCGCCCTGAACGGCTGGCTGGCCGCTGGCGGCAGTGCGGCTTTACAACAGCAGGTGCTGATGAACAGCCTGACGGACTGGTTTCAGCAGGATGTGGTTGCGGTCTTTACCGACAGCAACCCGGATATGCCCGCCATCCTCCCCACAAGTGTTGTCTGGGGGCTGAGTGGTTCTCTGGATGGGGCGTTAGCCTCTTCAGTCTGGATGCGCTGGCTGCAACAGCATACCGGGCTGGTCCAGGTTGCAGGTTGGTCACCCGCAGAAGATGCGCCGCCTGTATCACTGTTGCCGGAGTTTGCGCTGCCATTGCTGCCGAAGGGGCAGGGACTGACGCCACGACAGCGAGCCTGGCGTGGCGGGCTGTGGATGGCGGTCATGGCGGGCGTTGTCGCGCTGGGTTGCAGCAGCTGGAATAACCATCGGCTGTTACAGCGGGTGGTTTTTGATATGGCGCACTATCAGCGTATCGCCATGAATGACTATGCCGCGAAAGCGGCGGCGGTGAGCGTGTTGCATCAGGATGCTGCCGAACTGGACAGGTATGCCCGCAACGGCGCTCCTCTGCGACTTGGCCTGGGTTTGTATCAGGGGGAGAAAATACGCCTGCCGCTGCTGGAGGCTATCCGCTCTTACGTTCCACCACTTCAGCCACCCCCTCCGGTGAAGGAGAAAATCGAGACGATTATTCGCCTCGACAGCCTGTCGCTGTTTGATTCCGGCAAGGCGGCGCTGAAAGACGGTTCGACAAAAACACTGGTCCATTCGCTGGTGGGTATTAAAGCGAAGCCGGGCTGGCTGATTGTGGTCAGCGGCCACACCGATAACACCGGTAACCCTCAGCTGAATCAGGTGCTGTCCCTGAAGCGCGCCGCAGCGGTGCGTGACTGGATGCGCGACACCGGCGATGTGCCGGAAAGCTGTTTTGCGGTGCAGGGCTATGGCGCAAGCCGTCCCGTGGCACCCAACGACACGGCGGAGAGCCGCGCGCTTAATCGCCGGGTCGAAATCAGTCTGGTACCGCAGGCAGATGCCTGCCAGGTCCCAGCAACCCAAGCGTTATCACAGGATGATGACATAACTGTAAGTCCTAAATAAGGAGTAACACATGGCAATTCCAGTCTATCTCTGGCTGAAAGACGACGGCGGCGCGGACATTAAAGGTTCCGTGGATGTGAAAGACCGTGAGGGCAGCATCGAAGTGGTGGCGCAGGAACACAACCTGTACATCCCGACCGATAACAACACCGGCAAGCTGACTGGCACGCGTGTGCATACGCCGTTCCAGTTCACCAAGGAAATCGACTCTTCCAGCCCGTATCTCTACAAGGCGGTGACCACCGGTCAGACCCTGAAGTCGGCGGAGTTCAAATGGTATCGCATCAACGATGCAGGCCAGGAGGTGGAGTATTTCAACACCAGACTGGAGAACGTGAAGCTGGTGAAAGTGGCTCCGCAGATGCATGACGTGAAAGACGCATCGAAAGAGAAGCACAACCACCTGGAGCGCATTGAACTGCGCTACGAAAAAATCACCTGGACCTACAAAGACGGCAACATTATTCATTCCGATTCATGGAACGAACGTACCACTGCCTGATTTAGGGTAACGATTTAAAGCAGGCGGTTCGCCACCTGCTTTTTTGTTTGCTGAGCCGCTTACGGCAGGCCGCTGAGCAAACAAAAACACTGTTAATGCCTCCGACCTGATGCGCACAGGGTCCTTATTTAAAGGAATGGCGACGGGCGGTAGCGTGTCTGAACCACTACGGAAAAGAGAAGAGATATGGAAAATCAGTCAGCCGTTCTGTTACGTCGTTTAAACCCCTTCTGCGCCCGCGCACTCGAAGCTGCCGCCACGCTGTGCCAGACCCGCGCGCACGGTGAAATCTGCATTGAACACTGGCTGCTGAAACTGCTGGAGCAGGGTGAGGGTGACATTACCGTGCTGGCGCATCGCTACGAATGGGACATGGACGCTATCTGGCAGGATCTGCTGGCCTGGCTGGATCATCTGCCGCGATCGGTACGTACCCGCCCGCAGCTGTCGGAACCGCTGTTAAGCCTGATTAAGCAGGCGTGGCTGATCGCCTCGCTGGAAAATAACGACGCTACTCTCCGCAGCCATCATCTGCTGGCTGCGCTGATTGAAAAGCCTTCCCTGATGAGCTGTGACGGGCTGTGGCCGTTGCTGAGCCTCGGCCGGGTGCAGCTGGAACGTCTGCGCCCGCTGCTCGATGCGCAGTCCGATGAACGCGCAGAGGTCGAGCAGCAGGAAAGCCTGAGCCGGTCGCCCTCCACGCTGGCCGATGTCGATACGCTGCTAACACCTGACAGCGGTGCGGCAATGGGGAACGCCCTGAACGACGGTTTGCAGGCTGCACTCGACCGCTTCACCCTCGACGTGACCGCCAAAGCGCGGGCGGGAAGCATTGACCCGGTATTTGGCCGCGACAACGAGATCCGCCAGATGGTCGACATTCTCTCTCGCCGCCGCAAGAACAACCCTATCCTGGTCGGCGAACCGGGCGTGGGCAAAACCGCGCTGGTCGAGGGGCTGGCGCTGCGCATTGCCGAAAGCAACGTGCCGGACAGCCTGAAAACCGTCAGCGTACGCACGCTGGATCTCGGCCTGTTGCAGGCGGGGGCGGGCGTGAAAGGCGAGTTTGAACAGCGCCTGAAAAACGTGATTGAGGCGGTGCAGCAGTCGCCCGAACCGGTGCTGCTGTTTATCGATGAAGCCCACACCATTATCGGTGCGGGCAACCAGGCGGGCGGGGCCGATGCCGCCAACCTGCTGAAGCCTGCGCTGGCACGCGGCGAACTGCGCACCATCGCCGCCACCACCTGGAGTGAGTACAAACAGTATTTTGAGAAGGATGCTGCGCTGGATCGCCGCTTCCAGATGATTAAAGTGGATGAACCGGATGATGAGACTGCCTGCCTGATGCTGCGTGGCCTGAAGTCACGCTACGCACAGCATCATGGCGTACACATCACCGACGACGCGGTAAAAGCGGCGGTCAGCCTGTCGCGCCGTTACATCACCGGACGTCAGCTGCCGGACAAAGCGGTGGACCTGCTCGACACCGCCAGCGCCCGAGTGCGCATGAGCCTGGATATTCTCCCGGAAAGCCTGACCTCCCTGAAAGCAGAGATCGCCTCACTGGCAATGGAGAAGCAGGCGCTGCTGGACGATGCCGCCGTCGATGGCCTGACCTACAGCGAGCGTCTGGCGCAGATCGCTCGCCGTGCCGCAGAACTGAACGCCACCTTACAGCAGCAGGAAGCGCAGTACGACCGTGAGAAAACCCTCACCCGGAAGCTGCTGAACTGCCGCAGTGATATCAACCATCAGGAGGATATTGACGATCTGCGGCATCAGCTCCTGATCGCCCGGCAGGGCAGCCCGCTGATTGGGCTGGATGTTGACGTACGGATGGTCGCCAGCGTGGTGGCTGACTGGACGGGGGTTCCACTCTCCAGCCTGCTGAAAGACGAACAAAGCGGATTACTGACCCTGGAAGCGCAGATGGAAAAACGCGTGGTGGGGCAGGATTCGGCGCTGAAGGCGATTGCTCAGCGACTGCGTGCCTCAAAAACCGGGCTGGCCTCCGACAACGCTCCGCTGGGCGTATTCCTGCTGGTCGGAACCAGCGGAACGGGAAAAACCGAAACCGCCCTGGCGCTGGCTGATGCGCTGTTCGGCGGTGAGAAATCGCTGATCACCATCAACCTGTCGGAATATCAGGAACCGCACACTGTTTCCCAGTTGAAAGGCTCTCCGCCGGGCTATGTCGGCTACGGTCAGGGCGGCATCCTGACTGAAGCGGTGCGCAAACGCCCTTACAGCGTGGTGCTGCTGGATGAAGTAGAAAAAGCGCACCGCGACGTGCTGAACCTGTTCTATCAGGTGTTTGATCGCGGGGTGATGCGCGATGGTGAAGGGCGCGAAATCGACTTCCGCAACACCGTGATCCTGATGACCTCCAACCTCGGCAGTGATGCCATCATGCAGCTGCTGGATGAAACCCCGGACGCCACGGAAGGGGATTTACAGCAGCTGCTGCGCCCGATGCTGCGTGACCACTTTCAGCCTGCGCTGCTGGCCCGTTTCCAGACGGTGATTTACCGCCCGCTGGCGGAAGACGCAATGCGCATTATCGTCGGCATAAAGCTGGAGCAGGTGGCAAAACGCCTGGCGCGCCACTACGGCCTGAAAACCACCCTCGGCGACAGCCTGTCGACGGCGCTGACCGCAGCCTGCCTGCTGCCCGACACCGGGGCGCGCAATATCGACAGCCTGCTTAATCAACAGATCCTCCCGGTACTCAGCCAGCAGCTGTTACAGCACAGGGCGGCATTCGCGATGCCGCAGCACCTGACCCTGGACTGGAATGACGAAGAAGGGATTGTGCTGGCGTTTGACCCTGCAAAGGAAGGTGAATCATGAGCACCAACCCGGTCTCTTTTTTCAGCCACAGCCACCATCTGCTGGCGATACGCGGCTGTACCTCTCAGCCCGACGTGCTGGCCTTTCAGGGCGAGGAGCGCCTGAGCGAGCCGTTCCGCTGGCGCATCGAGTTTACCAGCGCCGACCACGGCATCACGCGCGAAGCCATGCTGATGAAGCCCGCCTCACTGACGCTGCAGGCCCCGGTTGCCCAGGCCTGGGGCGTGCGCGTTCAGCAGGCGGTGCGCGTGGTGCAGGGCGTGGTCACCGGCTTTGAGCGCCTCAGCACCTC